>JBIILZ010000056.1:0-25318 GCA_044338255.1 Planctomycetota bacterium
CATCGAACGCGGGCGAGTCGCCCGCGCCCCCGGAATCGAGCCAGCCTTGCTGGCCTATCTCCGACAGGCTCCTAGGCTGCGGTCCATAAGGAATCCGTCCATGTGGCAGCGTATCGCTAATCTGTTCTCCGGTTTTGCGGGACTGTTCGTGTCCAACTTGGAGCGACGCAATCCCGAGGCGCTCCTGGAAGTCGAGAAGGAGAACCTCCGCCGGCAGATCGGCCAGTTCAACACCGGCCTCGCCAGCCATGCCGGGATGTGTGAGCGTCTGATGGCCCAGGTACGCAAGCTCGAGACCGAAGAGCGCGAACTGCGCGCCAAGACCACCGCCCATCTGAAAGCCGGCAACAACAACGCCGCCGGACAATACGCCCTGCGCCTGCAGACGGTGGTCCGCGAGGTCGAGGAGAATCGCACCCAGCTGGTCCAGGCCGAGACCACCTACAAGGATCTCACCAAGGCCCGCGATGTCGCGATCACCGCCGCCAAGGCCAAGATCGAATCGCTCAAGAGCGGCATCGAGGACATGAAAATGAAGAAGGCCATGGCCGAGATGAATGAGATGGCCAGCGGCATGATCACCACCATCGGCGGTTCGGGAGATACGCTCAATCGTCTGCACGAGATGGTCGAAGAGGAACGCAACAAGGCCGCCGGCCGGGCGCGCGTGGCCAAGGACTCGATCTCGATGCAGGACGTCAACATCAAGGAAGCTGAACAAGAGGCCTTGGCCGCCCAGGCGCTCGCCGATTTCGCTTCCCGCGAAGGCATCTCCCTGCCGCAGGCCGGGTCGGCACCCGCACCGGCGACCGCCGCTCCGGCTGCGCTCGGCAAGTCGATGGGGCCGGCGCAGACCACTTGACCACTTGACCACTTGACCACTTGACCACTTGACCACTTGACCACTTGAGCGATCGAACCATGGCCATCTTGGTCCTCAATGCCGGTAGTTCGTCACTGAAATACGCGCTGATCGAGGCTTCCACGGCGAGTCCGGAGAAGCTCCTGACGCGCGGCGTAGCTGAGTGCCTGGGCACGCCCCAGGCGGTGCTCCGCTGCGCCAACCGTCCGCCGCAGTCGATTCCCGACGGCTCGCTCACGACCGTCCTGGCGGTGCTTCTCGAGCAGCTCGGGGCCGGCGTGCAACTCAGCGCCATCGGCCATCGCGTGGTCCACGGTGGTGAATATTTCACCAGCGCGGCGCTGATCGATGAGGCGGTGATCGCCGCCATCACCGACTGCGTGCGCCTCGCGCCGCTGCACAATCCGGGGAATCTCGCCGGCATCGCCGCCACCCGGCAGCTGTTTCCACAAGTTCCGCAGGTGGCGGTGTTCGATACCGCCTTCCATCAGACGCTGCCCGAGATCGCCTGGCGATATGCGGTACCCGAAGCCTGGTATCGCGACCATGGAGTGCGCCGCTACGGCTTCCATGGCACCAGCCATCAGTACGTCGCCGAGCGGGCGGCAATGCTGCTCGACCGGCCCTTGTCCTCATTGCGCCTGCTGACGGTGCATCTTGGCAACGGCTGTTCCGCCTGCGCCATCCGCAACGGGGTGAGCGTCGATACGACCATGGGCATGACCCCCATGGAAGGCTTGGTGATGGGCACGCGCTGCGGTGACATCGATCCCGGCCTGATCGCGCACCTCGTGCACGGGCAGGGCATGGAGCTCGCGACGGTGATGGACTGTCTGAATCGCCAAGCTGGACTGCTGGGGCTCTCCGGGCTGAGCAACGATCTGCGTCAGCTCACCCGCGAGCGCGCCGCCGGTCATCCGCGAGCGCGCCTCGCCATCGACATCTTCTGCTATCGCCTGGCAAAAGCGCTCGCCGCCCTGGTGGTGCCGCTGGGCGGCTTGGATGCGCTGATCTTCACCGGCGGCATCGGCGAACACAGCGATCTGGTACGGCAGCTGACGCTATCGCATCTGACATGGCTGGGACTGGTCGGCGATGAAGCTCTGAATGCGACTGTTCAAGAGGGCCCCATCGATCGCGAGCGTCGCGTGTGGGTCATTCCCACGGATGAAGAAGGGATGATCGCCCGCGAAACCGCGCGTGTGATCGCCGTTGGCGCGAGCTGCCTGGGCCCAGGCGTAGGCGTAGAAAGATGAACATGCCGCATACACTGCTCACAGTACCCACCGGCCATGGCGTCGGTCTGACTTCGGCCAGTCTGGCCCTCGTGCGGGCCCTGGATCGCCAGGGGGTTCGCGTCGGATTCTGCAAGCCGATCGCCCAGCAGCGTGCCGGCGACCACGGCCCTGAACGCTCGACGGCCCTGCTCAAACTTGCTAGCAGCCTGCAGCCTCCCGAGCCCTTGGCCCGCGGGCGGGTCGAGGAGCTGCTCGCTACCGGTGACGAGCAGCTGCTGATGGAGGAGATCGTCGCCAATTGCGCCGCGGTCTTCGCTCAGGCCGATGTCGTGGTCGTCGAAGGCTTGGTGCCTAGCGTCGATCTGACCTATTCCAGTCGTATCAATCAGGCTCTGGCGCGGACTCTCGATGCCGAGGTCATTCTCGTCGGCAAGACCGCTGGACGTAGTGCCGACGAGGTCGTCGAGAGCATGGCCATCGCCGTCCATCTCTACGCCGACGGCGACGTGCAGCGCGTCTTCGGCGGGATCCTCAACCAAGTCACCGGCGATGGCGTCGATGGCGCGGCGCTGGTGCAGACCATGGCGGCGCGAGGCCTGCCGGTGATCGGGGTCTTTCCTTATCTCAAATCGCTGACCTGGATCCGCATCGCCGATCTCGTGGCCCAGATGCAGCCGACGATCATCCATGCCGGCGAGCAGGGCCGCCGCATCCAGCGCGTCACGGTGCTTGCGCAATCGGTACCGGGCGTGCTCAAGGGCCTTCAGCCTGGCAGCCTGCTGATCACCCCCGGCGATCGCCATGACGTGATCATGGCGGTGTGCCTGGCGGCGCTCAGCGGCGTACGTTTTGCCGGGCTCCTGCTTACGGCGGCGCCCATGGATGCGGCGGTCGCGGAGCTGACCGCCGCCGCCTACGCCACCGGCCTGCCGGTGATGCGCGTCGACAGCAATACCTTCGATGCCGCTACCCAGGTCCGCGAGCTCGATCATGAAGTCGCCGCCGATGATCGTGAGCGCGCGGAACAGGTGATGAACGGCCTCGCCGACCATCTCGATACCGGCTGGGTGCAGCGGCTGGTGGCGACCTCCCCGCAGCGCCGCCTGAGTCCGCCGGCCTTCCGCCACGGCCTGATTGAGCGCGCGCGTCGCGCCCACCGGCGGATCGTGCTTCCCGAAGGTCATGAGCCGCGCACCATCCGCGCGGCGGTGCAGTGCCAGGAACGCGGCATCGCATGCTGCGTGTTGCTCGGCAATGGCGATGACATCCGCCGCCAGGCCACCGCCCTCGGGCTGACCCTGCCGCAAGGACTGGAGATCATCGACCCGCGCGAGGTCAACGAGCGCTACGTCGCGCCGCTGGTGCAGCTGCGCAAGGCCAAGGGCATGACCGAAGGCCGCGCCCGCGAAGAGCTCTCCGACACCATCGTGCTCGGGACGATGATGCTCAAGCTCGGCGAGGTCGATGGCTTGGTCTCAGGCGCCATCCATACCACCGCGCACACCATCCGTCCGGCCCTGCAGCTGATCAAGACCGCGCCCGGCAGCAGCCTGGTCTCGAGCGTCTTCTTCATGTGCCTCCCGGACCAGGTGGTGGTCTACGGCGACTGCGCGGTGAACCCCGATCCCACTGCCGAGCAGCTCGCGGACATCGCGTTGCAGAGCGCCGATTCGGCGCGGGCCTTCGGCATCGAGCCGCGAGTGGCCATGATCAGCTATTCGACCGGTGCCTCGGGGACCGGTGCTGATGTCGACAAGGTCCGCGAGGCCACTCGCTTGGCGCGCGAGCGGCGTCCCGGGCTGGCGATCGATGGGCCGCTGCAATACGATGCCGCCGCCATCGCTAGCGTTGCGGCCACCAAGCTCCCGGACTCGCAGGTGGCGGGCCATGCCAACGTCTTCGTGTTCCCTGACCTCAATACCGGCAACACCGTCTACAAGGCGGTGCAACGCAGCGCCCATGTGATCTCGATCGGCCCGATGCTGCAGGGTCTGGCCAAGCCGGTGAACGACCTCTCGCGCGGGGCCCTGGTCGAAGACATCGTCTACACCATCGCCCTGACCGCGATCCAGGCCGGCAGTCAGGTCACGGCAAGCAGTCAGGTCACGGCAACAAACGCACGCTGAGCGTGCCCACCGGCTTGCCCTTGCGCACCACCGGCACGGCGTCGGCCGAGGGGATGTTCATCGTCAGCGTCTCGCAGCGTGGCGCCCACAGCGTGAGCTGGCGGGCATCGGCCGGGATCTCCGGCAGGCGCACGGTGATGCTCAGCGCGCCATCAGCGAGTTCGCTGACGGCGGCATACGGCGAATCGAGGGCCATGATCCACAGCTGCATCTGCGGATGGATCTTGCAGCCGTGCTTGACCACCGTGCCCAGCGGCCAGGCAACGGTCAGGCTGAGCGTCGAGCCGGGGGCCCCGAGTCCGAGATCGGTGTCGATGCCGCGCTCGCTGTCGAGGGCGAAAATGTTGTGCGCCTGGCTATCGGAATTGCGGAATTCCACGAGCCCACCCGGCGGGGCGACGACGATCAGCGGCCGGAAAGCCTGCTCGCGCTGATCAACGATGGTGGCACCGGCGGGTTTCCAGCCGTAGTAGTCGGGCAGCCACACCAGCACCGCCGGCGGCGCCGCTCGGGCGAAGGTGACCGTGGCTTCGAGGCTCGCCGCCGACAGCACGCCAGCCGCGAGGAGGATCAGGCCGATGACGAGGGGTAGCCGAGGCATGACTAGATGGTAAGCCGACGGCCGCCAGTGCCAGAAACCTGTTTCAGAAACAAGAGCCAGGAACCTGTTTCAGAAACAAGAGCCAGGAACCAGTGGATTCTGGCCAATGCCGCGGACCCTGGCAATATGCGTCGACTTGCCGGCATGACCGTTGCCATCACCGGTGCCTCTTCCGGCATCGGCGCCGCGCTTGCGCGCCAGCTGCACGCGCAGGGGGCGCAGGTGGTACTGGCGGCGCGGCGGGTGGAGCGTCTGCAGCAGCTCGCCGCCGAGCTGCCCGGCGCGCGGGTGGTGGTCGCGGATGTATCGGTGGCCGCCGACTGTGCGGCTCTGATCGCGGCCGTGCCCGAGCTCGACACCTTGGTTTGCAATGCCGGCTATGGGCTGGCGAAAGCCATCTGCGATACCAGCGAGGGCGAGTGGCTGGCGCTGTTGCGCACCAATGTTCTCGGCACCACTGCCTGTATTACGGCGGCGGTACCGCAGCTCTGCCAGCGCCCGCTGCGTGATGGCTGGCGCGGCCAGATCGTCATCGTCAGCTCGGCCCTGGCGCGGCGCGGCCGGCCAGAGGGCGGCGCCTATGCCGCGACCAAGGCCGCCCAGCTCTCGATCGCCGAGGCCTTGCGCGTGGAACTGGCCGATGAGCACATAGCTGTGACCAGCGTCCACCCTGTGGCTACGGTCAGCGAATTCACCACCGTCGCCAGCGGTTGGAAGAGCGGCGCGCGCGAGCCGCTGCAGAGCGCCGAACACGTCGCGGCCTGCATCGTGGGCGTGATCGTGCGTCCGCGTGCGGAAGTGTGGCCGCATCGTTTGAGCCGCTGGGGACTGTCGCTGGCGACCTTGTGGCCATCACTACTGGATGGGTATTTCCGACGTCGACTCAAAGGCTGGCGACCGGGCTGAGATCCTCTTGCCATATGTGGTTCGGGCATATTATTTCGCCCCCACACGGCGCTGTAGCTCAGCGGTTAGAGCGGAGGCTTCATAAGCCTTAGGTCGAGGGTTCGATTCCCCCCAGCGCTACCAAATGATGGCGGGCCGTGGCAACACCACGGCCCGTACTTTTTCCATGCCCAATCCTCTGCCCGGCGCCCCCACTGATCGCCCTAATGTGCCACCGCCACCGACGGCGTTGACCAATTGCTGCGTGGTCCTGGCACGCCCCCAGGGGCCGGTGAATCTGGGCATGATCGCGCGCCTCTGTGGCAATCTCGGGGTCACCGATCTGCGCCTGGTGAGTCCGATGTGCGAGGTTGATTGCGACGAAGCGCGGATGTTCAGCACCCATTCCAAGCAATTGCTGCTCGCGGCGCCGATCTTCGCGAGCGTTGAGGAGGCCACTGCCGATTGCGGCCTGGTGATCGGCACCAGCGGCGATTTCCGGACCTCGGAACTCGGCCCGCATGTGCGCGCCGAACGTGTGCCGGAACTACTCGCGAAACGTCCAGTAGCGCGTTTCGCGCTGGTCTTTGGCACCGAGGCCACCGGCTTGAACGATGAGGAGCTGCGCGCCTGCCAAGCGTGGATCCACCTCGACACCTTCGGCCAGAACATCAGCTACAATCTCGCCAACGCGGTGGCGATCACTTTGTACGTGATCGCCACCGCCAGTGCCCCGCCGGTGGTCGAGGAACTGCCCGCGGCGGCTCCCCGGGCGATGGTTGAAAATCTGCTCGGATACTGGTTTGCGACCCTTGAGCGTTTTCACTATTTCCGGCGCACTGATCCGACGCGGTTCCAGCCGCTCTTTCGCAAATTCATCGGTCGCCTGCACCTGTCGGTCCACGACGTGCAGATCCTGCGCGGGATGCTGGCGCAGTTCAACCTCGGTGGTTTCGGAGATCGCTTCGACAGCAAGCCTACCGAGCGGCCTGGCAAACCACTGGTCATGGACGAGCGCTCGCGCGGGGCGCAGCTGCTCGCCGAACGCCGCCAGTCGGCAGCCCCCGAGTCCGGAGACGCTTGAGCCCTGCGCTGCTTGGCCCTGCGCTGCTTGGCCCTGCGACTGCTGGCTGGTGGGCGTCGGGCGTGACGTGGGGCGCTTCATCAAGCCTTCATCACTCTCCGCACCGTTCTACAGTCGTTGTGCCCAACCACAGCGGTTGCGGTAGGGGGGTGTCGACCTACAGTCTGCAAGCCCCCGGGCATCACTGGTGAAGCGAGGAATTATGGCTACCAAACAGCGCTATATTGTCGAAGCATTGAACCCCAATTTCGGCTATTTCTACCGTGCGGGGAAAACCTTGCATACGAGTAAGACGAAGTTCCAGAACATCGAGGTCATCGAATCCGAGGAATTCGGCCGAGTCATGCTCCTTGATGGCGTCACCCAGGTGACCTCGCGCAATGAATTCCTCTACCATGAGCCGATGGTCCATCCCGCGCTCATCGGCCATCCCCATCCCAGCGATGTGCTGATCATCGGTGCCGGCGATGGCGGAATCCTTCGTGAGGTGCTCAAGCACGACACCGTCGAGCGGGCGGTGATGGCCGAGCTCGATGGCGGTGTGGTCGACTTCTGCGCCAAGCTCATGCCCGAGATCAGCGATGGCGCCTTCACCGATCGCCGGACCAAGCTTGAAATCGGCGACGGCCGCAAATATGTCGAGAAAACCAAGTCGAAGTTCGATGTCGTGATCATGGACATGACCGATCCCTTCGGGCCGGCGGTGATGCTCTACACCAAGGAGTTCTTCACCGCCGTGAAGCGCACCTTCAAGACCCCCGATGGCATCTTTGTAATGCATACCGAGTCGCCGATCTCGCGTCCGCGGACCTTCCAGCAGTGCCATCGGACCTTGGCCGGAGTCTTCAAGTACCGCCGCACGTTCTACCTCTACATCCACATGTATGCGGTGCTGTGGTCGGTGACGGTGTGTTCGGACAACGTCGATGTCAGTACCTTTAATGCCGTCGACATCGGCGTGCGCCTCAATGCGCGCGGAGTCTCGGGGCTGAAGTGCTACAACGGTGCCACGCACCAAGCGATGTTGACTCCTATGCCGTTCGTTCAAGATCTCCTCGATGACCTTGCTTCCGTTCCCGTCATCACCGACAAAAAACCCATCGTACTCGACGAGATAGACATTAACTCGTCGGACAAACTCACCATGACCGAGGCTTAAGCGAATCATGTCGTTCTCCGTCGATCCTTCACGTATCCGAAGCCTGGCCGCCGAGCATGGCACGCCGTTACTGCTGTTGTCCACCCGGACAATCGTCAGCCAGTACCGGACCCTGCAGGCGGCCCTACCCGGCGTGCTCCTCCACTACGCGCTCAAACCACTGCCACATCCGGCGGTGGTCAAGGCGCTCCACGAGATCGGTGCCTATTTCGATCTGGCCACCAACGGTGAGGTTGATGTCGTGCGTGATGCCGGCGTCCCCGCTGATAAGTGCATCCAGACCCACCCGATCAAGCGTGACAGCGACATCCGCTACACCCTGGCCTATGGCTGCAAGACCTTCGTCTTCGACAACCAGTACGAGTTGCCGAAATTCCTGCCCTACAAGGATCAGGTCGAATTGATGATGCGCCTGAGCTTCCGCAACAAGGACGCGCGTTGCGACCTGAGTGCGAAGTTCGGCGTGCAACCGTCGGAAGCCCTCGAGCTGCTGCGCAAGGCCGTGGCCATGGGCCTCAAGGTCCGCGGCCTGAGCTTCCACGCCGGTTCGCAGCTGCTGAACAATTTCAAGTACGTCGAGGCCCTGACCTTCTGCCGGCAGCTGTTCAGTTTGGCGGCGCTCGAAGGCATCCATCTCGACACCATGGACATCGGCGGCGGCTTCCCAGTGCCCTACACCGATCCGGTGATGCCGATCAATTATTACTGCCACCCCATCGCCAGCGAACTGCAGCGCATGTTCCCCGGCGTGCGCCTTATCGCTGAGCCCGGCCGCTTTATCAGTGCGCCCTCGATGACTCTGGTGTCGAGCGTCATGGGCAAGGCCATGCGGCAAGGTCGCATGTGGTACTACATGGATGACGGCCTCTATGGCTCGTATTCCGGCAAGCTCTTCGACCACGGTGATTATCAGTTCACCCCGCTGTCGAAGCTCGAAGGCAAGAGCGGCGGCGAAGAGCTGCTGTCCGTCGTCTCGGGCCCGACCTGCGACTCGATCGACGTCGTCTATCAGGACATCCAACTAGCCGAGATGGATTGCGGCGATCTGTGCGTCAGCCCGATGATGGGCGCCTATACGTGGGCCTCGGCCACGGAGTTCAATTTCTTCCCCAAAGCCAAAATCGTCGTGATTGACTAAAGGTCGCACCATGCAAACCGAGAACCTTCGTCTGACCCTCAGCGACCGCTTCCATGACCGCATCGGTCTGACGTTGCAGCTCAAGTCGTGTCTTCACTCGTCGACCTCGCCATTCCAGCATATTGCCGTCTACGACAGCACGGACCTCGGCAAGGTGCTGTGTCTGGGCGGCTCGATCGCCCTCACCGAACTGGACGAGGCGTGGTACGCTGAACAGCTCGTGCATCCGGCCCTGTCGGTGCACCCCACCGCCAAGCGGGTGCTGATCGTCGGTGGCGGTGATGGCGGCCTGGCGCGCGAGTGCCTGCGTTACCCCAACATCGAAAGCGTCACCGTGGTCGAGATCGACCGCCAGGTGGCCGAAGTCGCCGCGACTTATTTCCCGGCCCCGGCGGCGGCCCTGCGCGATCTGCGCGTGAAGCTCATCTATGATGATGCCCACCGCTGGTTGCGCGATTGCCAGGAACGTTTCGATATCATCCTCATCGATTCCGCGGAACTGGTGAATGCGCCGAGCGACGCGTTCTTCTCGCTATCGTTCGCCGAAACCGTGTTCAGCGCCCTCGAAGACGATGGCATCCTGGTGCTGCCGCTGGGTTGCCCGACTTTCGAGACCGATCTCTGCCGGGCTTCCTTGCGCGCCTTGTCGACGCGCTTCGCGCATCCCAACGTCTACCGCCTGCATCTGCCGAGCCTGCCGACCGGTGAATGGGCGGTGGCGTGGTGCTCGGGCAAGCGCACCCCAGACCAGGTGGCGACCAAGCCCGAGGGCGTGAGCAGCCTGCAGAGCTGGCAGCCCAAGCTGCAAGCTGGGCTGTTCATCCTGCCGCGCCAGATCCAGCGTCAGCTCGGCATCCCCGGTTGATCCGCTGATGGCTGCGACCGCCTCGCCGTTGATCAGTACCGCTGATCTCGCCCGACTGCACTCGTTGGAGGTGGTCGCGCGCATCATCGTCGAAGGTTTGCGCACCGGCACTCATCGCAGCCCGCACAAGGGCCACAGCATCGAATTCGCCGATCACCGGGCCTATGTGCCGGGCGATGATCTGCGCCACCTGGACTGGAAGGTCCTCGGGCGCAGCGATCGCCTGGTGCTCAAACGCTACGAGGCCGAAACCGACCTCGGGTGCACGCTGGTAGTCGATGGCTCGGCGAGCATGGGCTATCAGGGCGAACGCGCCTCGGTGAGCAAATTCCGCTATGCCTCCATGATCGCGGCGAGCGTCGCCTACTTGGTCATCGACGAGCGCGATCGCGCCGGCCTGGTGCTGTTTCACGAGCAGGCCGTCAGCGAATTCCGCCCGGCGACGCAGGGCCAGCTGGTGCGCATCTGCCGCGCCCTCGAAGGGCACACGCCCGCCCAGGGCACCGACATCAGCAAGGGCCTTGAGCATATCATCGCCCCTGCCAGTCAGCGCGGGCTGGTGATCCTCTTGTCGGACTGCCTTGCCGACCCCGCCGAGCTTGAGCGCACCATCGATCGTCTGGCTCATCGCGGCCACGATCTGGCGTTGGTGTGGGTACTCGATCCGGATGAGATCGATCTCGCGGTGGCGACGGTCTCGAAGTTCGAAGGGCTCGAAGGCGACGGCGAGCTGACTGCCGAGCCACGTGCTTTACGCACCGCCTACCTCGAACAGGTGCAAGCGCATCGTCTGGCATTGCAGACCATGTGCCGCAAACGCAAAATGGCCTTCATCGAAGCGCCCACGTCGGAGCCGCTTCACGTCCCCTTGAACCGCTTGCTGGTAGCCCTCCATGAAGAACGTCGCTGACACCTCCGCCGATTCCGCCCACGTTTATGCGGTGATCATGGCCGGTGGTTCTGGCACCCGCTTCTGGCCGATCAGCCGCGGGGCGGCGCCCAAGCAGTTGGTGCGCATCGTCGGCGATGCGACCATGATCCAGGCGACTGTGGCCCGCCTGCAGCCGTACATCCCCGCCGAGCGGGTACTGATCGTGACCACCGCCGCCCTCGCCGCCGAGACCCGTCGGCAGTTGCCGGCGCTCAAGCCCGAGCACGTCATCGCTGAGCCGGTCGGTCGCGATACCGCCGCCTGCGTCGCCTTGGCGGCACTGGTCATCAACCGCATCGATCCCCAGGGCACGATGATCCTCTTGCCTGCCGATCAGGTGATCACGCCGACTACTGATTTCCAGGCTGCGCTCGCGGTCGGCGTGGCCAGTGCCCAGGCCGGCAACCTCGTGACCTTCGGCATCCAGCCGCGCTTCGCGGCCACTGGCTACGGTTATATCGAGGTTGGTGCGCCGCTGTCGTCGACGGCGGGAATCTCCGTCAACCAGGTCGCGCGCTTCGTCGAAAAGCCCGATCAGGCCCATGCTGAGAAATATCTGGCTGCCGGCACCTATCGCTGGAACGCCGGCATTTTCTGCTGGCAGGCGGCGGTGGTGATCGCCGAGTTGCGCCAGCACTGTAGCTGGCTGATGGACGCGCTCGTACCGCTCGAAGCCGCCTGGGGCACATCGAATTGGGAACAGGTGTTCAACGACGTCTATCAGCCTTTGAAGCGTATCAGCATCGATTACGCGCTGATGGAGAAGTCACAGCGTATCTGCGTCGTCACCGGTACCTACCTGTGGGACGACGTCGGTTCCTGGGACAGCCTCTATGATCATCTGCCGGCCGATCCCCATGGCGTCATCAGCCGCGGGCCGACCCTCACCATCGATTGCCATGACAGCCTGCTGATGTCCGAGACCGGCCAGCTGATCGCCGGCATCGGTCTCAGCGGCATGTCGGTGATCGCCACCAAGGACGCCATCCTGGTGGTGCCCAAGGGGCGTAGCCAAGAGGTCAAGCAGGTGGTCGATGCGCTCAAGGCGCAGGGGCGCGGCGAGCTGCTCTGATCACACGCCCAGCCGTGCGCTGTTCACTCGGCGTACGGCCAGCGGCTCAGGAGCATGCGCGCGGCTTCGGCTTCGGCCCGGCGACGGCCATTGCCGGTGCCGCTGCCGTGCAGCTCGCCGGCCCTGACCGTGGCTTGGAACAGCGGCGCATGGTCGGTGCCCCCGCTCCGCTCGCAGGTGTATAGTGGCAGGGCGAGTTGCTGCTTGTGGCACAGTTCCTGGAGCCGCATGCGCGGATCGGTGGTGCCATGTGTGGGATCGTCGAGCAGATGCCCGAGCAGGCGCTCGACGGCGGTCGCCAGGGCTTCCCAGCCGCCATCGAGAAAGGTTCCGCCGAGCAGGCCTTCGGCGAGGTTGGCCTTCACTGAAACTGGCCAAGATTCAGGGCCGCCTTCGCCTAATTGCGCGCCGACCAGGCAATGCGGGAGCAGGCCGGTCTGATCGATGGCCGCGGCGAGGACTTCGCGCGAGGCGAGTTTGGCCTTCCAGCGCGAGAGTTCGCCTTCATCGGCTTCCGGAAAGCGTCGGTAGAGCTGGTGGCACAAGGCCGCACCGAGCAGGGCGTCGCCGAGGAATTCGATGCGCTCATTGGCCTGTTCGCGTTTTTTCTGGGCAGTGGCCTGAGCGCCGCAGCGACTCGCATGCGTACAGGCACGTAGGAGCAGGTGCTCATCGTTGAAACAATGACCAAGGACATCGTGCACGGCCTGCAGGCGGGCAGCTTCAGCGGTGCGGAGGGGATGCGCGGGGTCGGCCATGTGTCTCGACAGTAAGCGGATTGCCCTGGGGGCAACGAGGGTGGAATCTGTTACGGGGCTGGGCATCATCCGCTCATGGCCAACGTCGTCGCTGCAAGTAAAACCGAAGGCATCCTGCAGACCTGCAAGGCCTGCGCGCATGAGTTCCGGGCCCCGCAGAAGCTCATGGGCAAGGAGATGCCCTGTCCGTATTGTCGGCGACTCATGCTCCTGAGCGAGGTCAAGGTGGTCAACGAAGACCGCTTGGTGGGTCGCGAGGTCGCCGGCTGCACTTTGCTGCAACGCCTTGGCGCCGGCGCACTCGGCGTGGTCTATGCCGCCGATCAGAAGGCCATGGAGCGTAAGGTCGCGATCAAGATGCTCTCGAGCAAGGCCGCCACCGAGCCCGAGACAGTCACGCGTTTCCAGCGCGAAGCCCGTTTATGCGCCCAGATCCAGCATCCCAACGTGGTCGGGGTCTACGATTGCGGCCACGAACGCGGCGTGCATTACCTGCTCATGGAACTGGTCGAAGGCGGGACCTTCGCTGGACTCATCGAAGAGCACGGCCATCTCAGCTGGCATGATACCTTTGCGTATGGGATGCAGATCGCCCGGGCCTTGGAGCACCTCCATTCCACCGACGTCATCCATCGCGACATCAAGCCGGCCAATGTGCTGATCACCTACGAAGGAGTCGCGAAGCTCGCCGACCTTGGCTTGGCCAAGCAACTTGGTGCCGAAGAAGTCAACGCCGCCACCGGGCTGACCATGCAGGGGGTGGCAATGGGCTCGCCGGCCTACATGCCGCCGGAGCAGATCCGCTCGGCGAAGGACTCGACGGCGAGCTGTGACCTCTACGCCCTCGGAGCGAGCATGTTCCAGGCCCTGACCGGTAAGCTGCCCTTTGACGGTCGCAGCGCCACGGAAGTCATGGGCAAGGTCCTGCGCGATCCGGCACCATTGGTCAGCATCCACGACCCAACTATTCCCGCGGGCGTCGTCGAACTCATCGATCGCCTCTTGTCCAAGGAACCCAAGGGCCGTCCGGCGAGCGCCACGGCGCTGATCGCCGACATGGAAGCGGTGTTGCAGGACCCCAACAAGGTCCGTCACGGCAACCGCTCGGCGGCGAAGAATGCGTCCGCCGCTGGTGCCACCGCCGGCAATCCGCTCCCAGAAACGACCGGCTTGCCGATGATCGCCAAGGTCGTCATCGGTGTCAGTGCGGTCCTCGCACTGGTGTTCATCTACCTGGTTTTCAAAGGTCCATGAAGGTCGACTTCCACCTGCATACGTGGTGCAGCGACGGGGCCCATGACCCCATCGAGATGCTTCACGCGATCCGTCATGCGGGGGTCGAATCGTTTGCCATTACCGACCACGACACGTGTTCTGGCTGGCGCGCCCTGGCCGGGACGCCCGGACTGCTGGCAGGGGTCGAGGCCACCGCTGGTCACGATCACCGCGAGGTCCACATCGTCGGCCTGGGCATCAATCCCGATCAGCTGATATTGTCGACGATGCTGGCACGGGTGCGGGTTCTGCGCGAGCATCGGCTGGGCGTCCTGCTGGCGCGCTTGCCGGCAACCATCAGCCGCGGTCTGACTGTCGATGATGTGCGCGATCGCCGCAGTCGCGGAGGGATCATCGCCGGCGAATCGCTGTCGCGGAATCACCTCGCGCGGGCTCTGGTGCAACGCGGTGGCGTGGCGAATTTCCGCGCCGCCTTCGATGATTGGCTGGGCGACGAGCACATGCGCGATCCGGCCTTGCCCGAGTTCCCCTCGATCGCGGAAGTAACCGCCGCCATTCATGATGCCGGCGGCGTGGCGATCCTCGCCCATCCCGGGATGTACAAGACCGTGAGCGTGGTCGAAGAACTGATGGATGCGGGCTGCGACGGACTTGAGGTCGAACATCCGCACCTTGATCCGACCTTCGCCGGGGCCTTGCGCAGCCGGGCGGTCGAGCGCGGGTGGTTCATGTCGGTGGGCACGGATACCCACGTCCTCGGCAGCCGCCGTCCCGGGCATTGCGCGTTGGCGGATCATCTCCTGAATCCGTTGCTCGATCGCTTGGGCATCGCCCGCCTCGCGGCCTGACCCGCCGTCAGTCGTGCTGCCTCTTCGTGCGGTCATAATCCTGGGGGCATGGGTATGGAGCGCCGGAGCTTTGAGCGCGGTCGAGATCCAGACCCGTGAACGCGAGGGAGCGGATCAGGCCTCAGGCCCGCCCCTGGGCTGGCAGAGCAAAGGCCGCCTGGGCTTTTTCGGCTCCAACCTCACCACTTCGAATACCGAGAATTCATTTGATCCGGAAATCAGGTCGAGCAAGGAATCGACGCGTTTCGTCAGCACCTTCGATGGCACCTTGTGGTGGCGTCTCAGCCGTATCGACGAGGTCGAACAGCGGCTGCAGATCCGCTACGGCCGTAGTCAAACCGGCGATCGCGACTGGGTCGAGACCTCTGACGTGATCGATTTCAGTGCTGTCGCACGCCATCGCTACCGTCCCCGGCGCGCTGGGTATGCGGCGGTGGTGGTGAACACGGCCTTCACCGGTCCGGAATCGACCAACGACTGGTTCGATCCTATCCGCGGGGCCTTTTCCCTCGGTCACAGCTGGATGTATGAGGATATGCAGCCGTTGAAGGATCGCCTGGAGCTGCGTCTCGGCATTCGCACGCAGAAGCGCTGGGGATCGGAAACCACAGAATATTCCCGTAAGATCGAGGTCGGCCCGGAATCCTATGTGCGGTATGAACGCAAGCAGACCAAGGAGTTGTCGTGGTGGCTGCAGGGCGAGGTGTTTACGGAATTCAGCGATGTCACGCACGTGCAGGGGCTGGGCACCGCGGCCATGACCCTGACCCTGAGCAAGCCAATCACCATCGACCTGCGACTGAGGACCTATTACGAGCATCATCCTCAGGACGTGCCCAGCGATCAATCGCGTAACGGCTACGATCATCTCGGTCTGCGTCAGGAATCGCTCATCGGCATCACCGTCGGTTGGTGAGCGTATCCGGGCTCCTGGCACGGAGAGTGCGTTACGTCTCCCAGGAAGAGGGCCAGGACATGCGGTGGTGTCAATTGCGACGTTGGTGTGGTCTTGCGTTGCTGCTGCTCCTGGCCCCGGTGGCGATGCTCCCGGCGGCGAGCCTGTTCACCGCCGAAACCATGGCTGACGGCACGCTGTATTCCGATTCGGTGGCGCGTCGTCAGGGTGACCTGATCACTATCCTGGTTCAGGAAAGCACCTCGGTCAGCGAAAAGAACAAGACCACCGCCAAGCGCGACAACACCTTGTCGGCGGCGGTGAACATGCTCCCGTATTCGTCGGAGATCGTCCAATCGGCGGGGAATTCCTCCAATCGTCTGCCGGCGGTGTCGGCCGAGTCCTCGAAGAACTTCCAAGGTCAGGGCGATTACGAAGCCACCGGCGAGGTCAAGGCGACGATCACCGGCCGGGTTCTCGATGTGCTCGACAATGGCAACCTGCTGATCGAAGGTCGGCGCGCGGTGCGCGTCAACAACGATACCAAGACCATCCTCATCACCGGCATTATCCGCACCTCCGACATTCGCAGCGACAACACCGTGCTTTCGGAAAAGCTGCATAACTTCCAGGTCTCCATCGTCGGCGAGGGGCCGCTGACGCGCTCGCAGTCGGAAGGCTTCCTTGGTCAGATCGCGGATATCCTATGGCCTTTCTGATCCGTTCACTGTCGCTGCTGGTGTGCAGTGCAGCCCTCGCCTGGTCGGCAGAGGTGACCTCCGATCTCGCCGGGGTGCGCCTGAAGGATCTCTGCGAGATCGACGGCGTCCGCGAAAATCAGCTGCATGGCATCGGTGTGGTCGTGGGTCTCTCGGGGACCGGCGACAAGACCGCCGCTACGGTACGCATGCTCAAGCAGATGCTGGCGACCAAGAATCTCAGCTTCACTGAATCCGATCTCGAATCCAAGAACATCGCCATGGTCGCGGTCACCGCCGATCTGCCGGCGTTCAAGCGCAGTGGTGATCGCCTGGCGACGCAGGTCGCCTGCGTCGGCGATGCCTCTAGTCTCAAGGGCGGTATCCTTTTGCAGACGCCACTGTCGGGCGCCGACGGGCGTTTTTATGCCGTCGGCCAAGGGCCGGTCTCGATCGGCGGGTTCGGCAATGCCGGCCCCGCCCAGGGCGGCGGCGGCACCAACCACACCAACATCGAGACCGTCGCCCTGCTCTCGCAGGGCTCGATCGTCGAGCGTGAAGTGCCGATGTCGGTGCTGATGGGCGATCGCTTGCAGCTCAAGTTGCGCAATGCCGATTTCACCACGGCGAGCCGCATCGCGCGGCGTCTGGCGCGTGAATTCGGCACCGAACGCGTGATCGCCACCGACGCCGAGATGATCTCCTTGTTGTTTCCCGACAAGCCCACCGAGACGCAGCTGGTCGAAACGGTGGCGGCGGTCTTTGATCTGCGCGTCGAGCCCGACCAAAAGGCCCGCGTGGTCATCAACAGCCGCACCGGCACGGTGGTCGCCGGCAAGGATGTGCGCATCAGTCCAGTGGCGGTGAGCCACGGCGGGCTCAGTCTGCGCGTGCAGCCGAAGGCCGTGACCAATCCGCTGACGCAGGCGAAAACCATCGAATGGATCGATCCGCAGACCAACCTGCGCTCGCCGACGCCGCCAGCGGGCACCGTGCCGCCGATCGTTCCCGGCAGCCTGAGCGTGCTCGAAGGCGCCACCGTCGAGGACATCGCTAACGGGCTTAATGCTCTCGGCGCCCGCCCGCGCGACCTGATCTCGATCTTCCAGGCGATCCAGGGTGCCGGTGCGCTCCACGCAGAATTGATTGAACTATGAACACGGTTCCACAGGTAGGCGCGCCAGCCACGCCAGGCGCGCTCGGCGACGAGGCCGGCAAAGCCAGGCTGAAGAAGGTCGCGCAGCAGTTCGAGGGCATCTTCCTTCAGGAATTGTTCAAGGGCCTCGAGCGCGAGCCGGAGGAGGGCGACCTCCTCGGCGACAGCCAGGCGAGCCAGATGTTCAATCAGCTGCACCACCAGGCCCTGGCCGACAAGGCCGCCGGTGGCATGGGTATCGCCGATCTGATGTACAAAGAACTGGCGGCGAAGGCCGGTCTCACGACCCCGCCGGCCGCCAGAAAATAGCTTTACCAATCGGCACGGTAAGCGCGTTGTGTCTCGCCGAGGAGCTCGGCTATGACCCCCAATCATCAGGCAATCTTCACTCAGTTGCGCGATCATCTCGATGTCGAGTTGGTTGCGCATCGCATCTTGTTGGCGCTTGCCGAACGCAAGCAGCACGACTTGGTGGCGAGCGACATGGCCGGCTTCACGCGTGTGCTCCAGGAGGAGCAGGTAGCGCTCAACGAGGCCGGTCGCCTGCGCCTGTTGCGCGAGCGCCTGCTACGGGCGGTGGCAACGGTGTTGGGCGTGGTTCTCCCCGAGTTGCGGTTGTCGCTGCTCCTCGAAAAGCTTCCCGAAAACGTGCGTGGGGAATTGGCCCGCCGACAGGCCGATCTCAAGCAGGTGCTCGAACGTCTGCGCCTGGTCAATGAACGGAACCAGGCCCTGATCCGTCAGGGCCTGTCATTCACCCGCGAGCTGCTGGGTGCGGTTCTCGGCAACACCACGGCGCCGGCCTACGATCGGCGCGGCCTGTCGGGCTATGCGCCGGCCAGCCGCGGTTCGCTGGTGAATCTGGCAGGGTGATCAACCATGGGTGAAAGCCTTCTTACTGGGATGAGCGCCTTGACCGCCCAGCAGCGGGCGATGGAGGTCACCAGTCACAATCTCGCCAATGCCACGACGCCCGGCTATTCGCGCCAGCGCGTCGATCTGCAGGCGGCGCGTCCGGAAAATTCCCATCCCGGCCAGTTCGGTACCGGGGTCGACATCGGCGCCGTCCGGCGGATGGTCGATGACCTTGTCGACAACCGCCTGCGCAATGCCGAGGGCGAGTCCGGGCGCCTCGCCAACCTCAAGCAGAATCTGTTGGTGGTCCAGCAGGCTTTCAATGAGCCGGGCGAGAATGGTCTCTCGGCTTTGATCGGAAGGGTCTTCGCCTCCTTTGAAGATCTCGCCAACAATCCGGAATCGGTGGCCATCCGCGCCACCGTCACGCAGGAGCTGCAGACCTTCACCTCGACCACCTCGGATCTCGGCAAGCGGCTGCAGGCGGTGCGCGATGATCTGGGCTCGTCATTGAGTACGGACCTCACCAAGGTCAACGATCTGACCTCGTCGATCGTGGCCTTGAACCAGCAGATCCGCATCCAGGTCAACACCGGGAACAATCCCAATGATCTGCTCGACCGTCGGCAGCAGCAGCTCAATGAGCTGACCAGCTACATCGACATCAAGGTGCGGGTCAATCCCACGGACCAGTCGGTGCAGGTCGATCTCGGCGGTCGCCTGCTGGTCAGCAATGACCGGGCGGAAGTGCTCTCGGCCAAAGCCACCGACAGCGGCGATCTGGCGATCGTCGGCGCCGCCGGCATCGGGTATGAGGTCACCGGCGGCAAGATCGGTGCGACCTATGATCTGCACAAGACCATCGTGCCCGGAGTCATCGCGCAGATCGATGAGCTGTCGGCGACCATCGCCCATGAGATGAATGCGCGCCACGCGACCGGGGTCAGCAATTCTTATCGAGCGAATGCCTTCGTCGGCGAGTATACCGTGCCGCCGAGCCAGACCGGGATCGATCTCGATTCGCTGACCCTGATTCCCAGCGCTGCCGGCCAACCGGGGATTCCCAAGGCCTTTCTGCCCGATTTCACCGACGGCAAGGGCACGCTGACGAGTAAGAACCTGACCATCAACGTGCTCAATACCGCCACCGGCGTGGCCCAGAAATATACCCTGAAATGGGACCCGGCGGTGAATGGCGGCAGCCGCAGCCTGGATGATCTGGTCTCGGCAATCAACACCGGCACCGGCGGCGGCTTCACCGTGTTCCCGCCCAACAGCAACGGTGTCGCCGGGGTTAGCGCTCAGAAGACGCAGGTCGATGGCGGCTACCGTCTGCAGTTGTCGACCGTCGGCACGAGCACCTCGGTCGATTTCAGTCCGGCACTCGATCTCAAGCCCACCGCCAGCGCTTGGACGGGCACCGGCACCGTTGCGATCAATGGCACTATCGCCCCGGCGATCGCCTCCAATCGCATGTCGTTGACGGTCAACGCCAGTGGCACGGCCTTGGATCTCAGCTATCGCGATCCCGCCAGCGGGGCGACGGTGGCCTTGGGCTCTGCCCCCATTCCCTTGGTGGGGACCACGGCGACCGTCATCAACGGCATCTCGGTCAGCGTTGATGCCGGCAGCTACCGTGCCGGTGATCGGTTGGGTCTGGCCCTCGACGCCAGCGGTGCGGTCGTCGATTCGACCACCGGCACCGCCGGCACCGAGACGGTGGTCAGCACCTGGAATGCCGGCGATGCCGGAATGACGGTGAGTGGTCGCTATACCAACACCTTGTCGGATCCGACGCATCCTTGGTCGATGAAGGTGATCACTCCCGGTATCATCGGCAATCGTGCGACCCTCGCGGCGCCCAACAATCCGCCGGTGGTACAGTTCACCTATTGGACCGGCACCGATGCCGCTCCGGTGCAGCAGGTGGTGACCAAGACGCTGGATGACACTTTGCCCGCCGGCGCGCCGATCACTTTGAGTGATGGTGTGTATGTGGCCTTCACCGCCGGTAGCCTGACCACCGCCAATCGCCAGGTGTCGTTCACCGTCGATGGCCAGCCGGATCAGGCCGAGCTTCTGCCCGCGCTCGGCATCAACGGACTTTTTAGCGGTGGAGAAGCAGCGTCGACGCTCAGCGTCGCGACGCGCATCGCCAAGGACCCGAGTCAGCTGGGCTTGGCGAGGACGCGCAATGAAGGCGACAATTCCAACATCGTCGCGCTGTCCGATGTCCGCAAGCTCAAGCTCTTTTCGGCGAACAGTTTCACCCTCGACGATTTCTACCACGGCCTGCTGACCACGGTCGGCGTGCAGATCCAGCAGGCTACGCGCCTGGCAGAGAATCAGGACTCGCTGAAGGCGAGCTTGAACAACCAGCGCGAACAGCTCTCGGGAGTCAACATCGACGAAGAGGTCGGGCGGCTCATCCAGCAGCAACAGGCGTATTCAGCGGCCGCCAAAGTCGTCTCGGCGGCGCGCGACAATATCCAGACGTTGCTCGAAATCCTCAGATAAGCGGAGCTTCACCATGGATCGCGTCACCAGTAATTCCCTCGCCTCATCGATTCTCGGTGCCAATCAGCAGACCCTCGCCCGCCTGGCGACCTATCAGCTGCAACTCGCGACCAATAAGAAGCTCAATCAGATCAGCGATGATCCGGTGGCGGCAAAGCAGTCCCTGCGCTTCCGCGCCGAGGGCATGCAGGTCCAGAAGTACCTCGACAACATCGACAAATCGACGTCGTTCATGAGTGCCACCGACCAATCGCTGAGCGAGATGACGAGCCTGATGGATGAAGCGAAATCATTGGCGGTGCAGGGGGCCAACGGCACCCAGGATGCCGCCAGTCGCAAGACCATCGCCTCGGGGGTTGATTCGCTGCTCTCGCGTCTGGTCGATCTCGCCAATACCGTGCATGATGGGCGCTTCCTCTTTGGCGGCACGACCACTGTTCAGCCGCAACCGCCATTCACTCGTAACACCGCCGATACCGGCGTCGACTACAGTGGCAACCTTGACAGCTTCAACGTCAAGGTCGGTCCGAATTCTGAAGTGCAGGTGAACACCGACGGCTATTCGCTGTTCAAGGGCGCCCAGGACGTCTTCCATACGCTCTATCAGCTGCGCGATGCCCTGAACCAGAATGATCCGACCACGGTTAATGATCTTATCTCAGAAGTCGATAGTGCGCATGATCAGATGAATGCCATCCAAGGTGGCATGGGTGGGCGCTTGCAGCGTCTGGAGCTGGCGCGCAGCCAGCTCGAAAGCACCCAGGTACACCTCGGTGAATTGGTCAGCAGTGCCGAAGATGTCGATCTGACGGATGTCATCACCAAGATGAAGCTGGCGCAGACGGCGCTGGAAGCAGGCCTGCAATCAGGGGCGAAAGTGATGCAGACGACCTTGCTCGACTACTTGCGCTAATACCTGCGCTAATACCTGCGCTAACACCTGCGCTAATACTTGCGCTAAGCGGTTGGTCGATCCGTTATCAACTCATCACCGTGACTCAAGACCCGCATTCACCGCCCCGGCTTGGCTATGGTGCTTCCTGACAAGCCATGTTATAAGCTTCCCGTCATGCGGCGCATTGCCCTTATTAGCGACATTCATAGCAACATGGCGGCGTTGAATGCTGTCTTGCGTGACATTGACTCGCAATGCGTTGATAGCATCTATTGTCTCGGTGATGTCGTCGGTTACGGCCCTGAGCCGGTTGACGCCATGGGCACGGTGCTCGACGTCTGCGATCCGGGCCGCGTGATCTGCGGTAACCATGATCATGCCTCGATCTACGAGCCGATCGGTTTCAATGCCGAGGCCCGTCAGGCGGCGATCTGGACCAATAAGATGATCAAATCCGGCGCTTTCGGTTTTTTGACCGGAAAATACAAGCGCTGGAAATGGCTGAAGAGCCTGCCGAGCTCGTTTACCGAAGGCAGCGTGCTCTATGTGCACGCCAGTCCTCGCAATCATATGGAGGAGTACATCCTCGAAGAGCATACCCTCGGTCGCAGCTACCTCGGTGAAGACCCGCAGCAGCTCCTCGATGAGAATTTCGCCTTGGTCGATCATACCTGCTTCGTCGGCCATACGCATCGCCCCGGGGTCGTGACCGGTGATGACTACAACTGGCACGGCCTGCAGGCCCTCAACTACCGCTGGACCATCGATGAGCGCAAGACGATCATCAACGTCGGCTCGGTGGGTCAGCCGCGGGACAGCGATCCGCGTTCGTGCTATGTCATTTTCGACGGTGAGTCGGTGGAATGGCGGCGGGTCGAATACGATGTCGAAGTCACCCGCAAATTGATCTATGATAATCCTAATCTCGGCAATCACCTCGGTGATCGCCTGCTCTTAGGGCGCTGAGGCGCTTAGGGCGCTGAGGCGCTTCAGCGCGGCCCGTCCCGGCGGCTGTTTTCCGCCTCTTGCAACCAACTTTTCGTTGAGTAACTTTCTACCCCTCGCGTGCGTCCAGCACGTGAGGCAAGGATTTGACCATGCCCAAGATGAAAGCACACAAGGCCAGCAAGGGCCGGATCAAGCTCAGCCCAACCGGCAAGCTGATCCGCACGCAGTGCAACGTCCGCCACTTGCTGACGCATCGTAGCCCGAAGCGGCTGCGCAATGCCCACAAGATGACCACGACGACCACTGCCGGCTACCTGCGGATGGCCCGTTTCATGATGCAGGCTGGTCAAGCGTAAGCTGACCGAGTGCATCTGTTTATCCAACCCAAGTAGATCCTCGGCACCGCCGACGATCTCTCCGCTGTCGATCTAATTACGATTCCGATCTAATAGAGGCAGCGGGCTAGAAGAAAGAGAGGCACCACATGCGTGCCACGAACGGCGCAGCCCGCCATCGCATGATCAAGCGCATCCAGAAACGGGCGCGCGGCTACCACAGCGGTCGTCACAAGATGTACCGCGTCATGTGCGAAGCCCTTCGCCGCGCTGACGTGCAGGCCTTCGCCTCACGTAAGCAGAAGAAGCGCACGTTCCGCAGCCTGTGGATCAAGCGCATCTCGATCGGCTGCCGCGAACTCGGCATCACCTACAGCCGCCTGATCTCGGGCTTGCAGAAGGCCGACATCCGCCTCGATCGCAAGCAGCTCAGCGAGCTGGCGGTCAATCAGCCCGAGGCTTTCAAGCAAGTCATCGAACAGGCGAAAAAAGCCCTCGCCGCATAATTCGTCTCGTCTGCTGAAGACGCGTAAACCACCCGGTGCGATTCGCATCGGGTGGTTTTATTTGTGGATCAAGAAGTACTTGTGTAATAATAATAGCGTGATCATCATACGATTATGACACTAAAAACAAAATCCAAACGTGATGCGATCATCTACGCCGCCGCCGATCGCTTCGCTGCCAGCGGCTTTGCCAACACGCGCATCAGCGACATCGCCAACCTCGCGGAGATCGGTAAAGGGACGGTCTACGAGTACTTCAATAACAAGGAGGCCTTGCTGCTCGAAACCTGCCTGTGGTGCTGCAAATTCAGCCAGGACAGCGAAGCCGAATTCATGCAGCAGGTCGATGCGGCGAATCCGGTCATGGCGTTGTCTCGCCTGATGCGCGCGATCCTGACCCTGGCGCCGCTGCATTCCTTGTCCTACTCGCGACTTTTTTTCGATCTGTGGGCCGTAGCTCACGATCAGCCGGTCATCCTCGCCCAGGCCCGCGAACGCTTGCAGGAAGTCTACCGCGATCGTGAACAGGTCGTGAGGCAGCTGATCGCTGCCGGTGAGCATGCCGGATTTTTCCGTAGCATCGGTGATGAGAAACATGTCAGCCGCTGCTTCACCGCCTGCGTCGATGGCTTCATGTGGCAAGCCACCTTCCGCGCCGATCTCGGTCCCGAGCGAATGGTAAACGAGGTTGTCGATTTCTTCATCCAGGACCTCTTGCGCGAGCCAGAACGGCTCCGCGATTTTTGTCCTCTGGAGGCGATCAAGAAATCCGCGACCGCGGTATAACCGAACTTTAGGCTGAATTTCCTATCGGCTTTGAGACCTAGGAGATGCCTCCCGCTATCCGCCCGCTTTGCCGCCTTGGATCTGCCGCACGATACTTTCGCCATCCTCGGTCATCCATTACCGACAGGCTCCTGAACATACATAGCCCTTGTGCCGGGCGGGCTGGCGCATGCTGAGGCGCACATGCGTGAACGCCATCTCATCGCTTTCCTGACCACGGTGCAGTTCATCCATATCGTCGACTTCGTGATGATGATGCCGTTGGGACCGTTGCTGATGCACGAACTGGGCATCGGCACGGTCGAGTTTTCCTGGCTGCTCTCGTCGTATACGTTCGCCGCCGCGTTGAGCGGTATTTTTGCGGGTTTTATCATCGATCGCGGCGATCGGCGGGCGTTTCTGCTGCCCTTGCTGCTGCTGTTTTCGTTCGCCACGATGGCCTGCGGTTGGGCACCGACGCTGTGGTGGATGATCATCGCTCGCGCTGCCGCCGGTTTTTTCGGAGGAGCCTTGGGAGCACTGACCATGGCCATCGTCCCCGATGCCATTCCTCCCGAGCGGCGGGGACGGGCTCTCGGCATCATCATGGCCGCATTTTCGATCGCCTCGATCATCGGCATTCCCATCGGCATGACCTTGGCCGTGCACTTCGGCTGGCATGCGCCGTTCTGGTGGCTGGGAGGGGCCGGCCTGGTGGTGGCCGCCTGGGCCTATGGTGCCTTTCCGCATATGGTCGGGCATATCCATGCCGTCCAGGCGACGCC
Organism: Planctomycetota bacterium; assembly: GCA_044338255.1. Classification (GTDB taxonomy): domain Bacteria; phylum Planctomycetota; class UBA11346; order UBA11346; family UBA11346; genus CAIUVD01. The sequence goes on from JBIILZ010000056.1 coordinate 25,159, forward strand.
GCTGCAGACGCTCACGGCGATCTTCCGCGTCCCTGCGCACTGGCGCGCCTTCGCCTTATCTGTTGGACATAGCCGGCCGCCCCGGCCATACGGGCGCCCTGTACGCTCCACGTCTCTCGTACTGCCGACGCTGTCGAACAGCCAATGCTGCCGTGGCCCC
>JBIILZ010000154.1:0-7463 GCA_044338255.1 Planctomycetota bacterium
AACGAGCCCATGTGGCCTATTTCCACCCCAATAAGGGAACCCGATGACCGGAGAGCCGTATGCGGGAAAACCGCCCGTACGGTTCGGAGGGAGGGGCGGCCCGCAAGGGCCGTCCCTACCCCTATCCGGAATCGAGCCGACCGAATCTATTCCCGACAGACTCCTAGGCTTCATTCGTTCTTCACACTCCGGTCAAAATCATCACGGACCGGAGTGATGACATGGATGCCCTGCTTGAGTTGACCTCGTACTGCCCGTTCTGCTTCTCGCCGAGCCAGGACCATACCGGCAAGGTGGTCGCCTGCGCATCCTGTAATCGTCCATTCCTAGCTGTGAATCTGCATAAGAAGGAAACCCGCTGCACGACCACCGGTCTATCCTTGCCGGAGGGAACGGCGCGGATTTCCAGTGCCCTGCATCCGACGATCCACATCGAGGACCTCGCCGCCCACGAAGCTGCCCAGCAGGGGACCGCGGAGTCGTCCTCGCGCGATGACCTGGAATTGGGCAAGGGACGCTATCAGTGCACCGAGGAGCTCGGACGTGGTGGGATGGGCGTGGTGGTGCGTGCGCACGACCGCTCATTGGGTCGCGATGTCGCGATCAAGCTGTTGAAGGATTCGCATCGTCCTGGTCGCCTGCGGCGCTTCCTGCGCGAGGCCCAGATCAGCGGTCAGTTGGCGCATCCCAACATCGTCCCGGTACATGATTTCGGCATCGACGGTACTGGCCGGGTGTATTTCACCATGCAGCTCATCGAAGGTCGGACCCTCGCCGCGCACCTCGATGATCTGCGCGCCGGCAAAGAGGGCATGCCCCTCGGGCGTCTGGTGCGCATCCTGGTGCAGGTGTGCAACGCCATCGAGCTCGCGCATAGCCGCGAAGTCATCCATCGCGATCTCAAGCCTGCCAACATCATGATCGGCTCGTATGGCGAAGTGCTGGTCATGGACTGGGGCCTGGCGCGGGTGATCACGGCGGTCAACGAAGTGACCATCGACGGGGTCCATCCGTCGTCGAGCGACGACGATAGCGACCATCCTGATCTGACTATGGAAGGCAGCGTGCTCGGGACGCCCGCCTACATGCCGCCCGAACAGGCCGAAGGTCGCAATGCCCGTCTCGACGGGCGCAGTGACGTCTATGCTCTCGGCGCGATCCTCTTTGAGCTGCTGACCCTGCGTGCCCCGGCCACCGGCCGCGATGTGCACGAGGTCCTGCGACAGGTGCGTGCGGGCATCACCGACCTGCCCTCACGGGTGGCACCGGCCGGGCGCCTGGTGCCGCGTGATCTTGAGGCGGTGGCGATGCGCGCCCTCTCGCGGGCGCCGGCCGAGCGCTATCAGAGCGCCGCCGCCATGGGCCGCGATCTCGAAGCCTGGCTCGATGGCCGGGCGGTGTCGGCGCGCACGATCCCGCTCGCCGAGATGGTCATGGTCGTCTATCGCCGCCATCGCCTGACGGCGATCGTTTCGGCGACGCTGGGGGCCTTGGCGGTGGGCGGCCTGACCTATGCCGTGCAGCTCAATCGTACCGCACGTTTCGCCGCCGAAGCCGCCCAGGCGCAGAGCGAGCTTGCGCGCCATGATGCCGACGCGGCGCGGGCCACCGTCGCCCAGGCGCTGGCCTCCGAACGCGAGCAACGGGTCACTGCCGATCGCGAGCGCTACCTCTCTTCGATCGCTCTTGCCAGCCAGGAACTGAGCCAGGAAGACTACGGTGCAGCGGTGTCGGCGCTCGCGAGCTGCCCGGAGAATCTCCGCGACTGGCCGTGGCGGCGCCTGGATCTGCTGACCAAGCTCGATCTTCTGCGGCGCACCGACGCCCCCGAACCGGGGACCTCGCTGATCGCCCTCGCTGGCGGTCATCTGCTGACCACCAGCCGCGACGGCTACGTGCGCCTGTATGGCGACGGCCTGCGTCCCGAAGGCGGCTTCCAGGCGCATCGCTCGGCGACCATGACCGCGGCGTTGCTCAACGATGGCCGCATCCTCAGCGGCGGCGCCGACGGCACCTTGCGTCTGTGGCGCATCGGCAATGAGAATCCCGATCGCATCATGGTCGGGGCGGCGGGGCCGATGGCGAAGGTCCTCACTGACGGCCATCTCGCGTGGTCGATGACCATTGCCGGCCAGGTCAATGTCTGGGACCTCACCAGCGGCAGCGCTCTGCGCAAAGCCGAGCTTGGCAGCGAGGCCGTGCTTCTTCAGGAAGGTCCGCAAGTGGTCGCCCGCCGCGCCGATGGCAGCGGGGTGGCCCTCGACGCGCAGGCCGCGCACGAGCTGCCGGCGCCGGTTCCGGGCTATCGCCTGCTGGCATGGAATTCGGCGGGATGGATCGCCCATCTCGGCACCAAGCTGGCGGTGGTCACCGCCGCCGGACAGTTGACGCCGGTGGCCGACCTCGGTCATGCTCCGACGGCGGCGGCGTGGTCGCCTGATGGCAAGCGCATCATGGCCCAGACCGGCCCCAGCGTGCAGATCATCACTCTCGGTCAGCCGCATCCGCTGCCCATCGTCGGCCATGCTGGGCCGGTGGTGGGCGCGGTCTTCGTCGAAGAGGGCGCGCGCTTGGCGACCTTCGGCGAAGATGGCTCGATCCGTCTGTGGGACGCCGAGAAACGCCGCGATGTCGATCTCGTGGCAGCGGTGGCGGAAGCCTCGGCGGCAGCGGTCAGCAGCGATGGCGGGCGGGTGGTGTTGGGGGATCCGAGCGGAGCCGTGGCTTTGGTCGACGTGCGTTCGCGCAGCGTCTTGCGGCGTTGGAATGCCGGCTTTCCGATCACCGCCGCGGCCCTCAGCGGCGATGGCTCCCTGGTGGCGTTGGCAAGCAAGGACGGCCGCGCTCGGGTGTGGGTCGCGGACTCGGGCTATACGCTGGTGACGCTGCCCAAGACCAAGACCGAGATCCGCGCCCTGGCCTTCGGTCTCGACGCGAAGCGCTTGGCGGTGGCGGCCAGCGACGGCCGGGTGCGGGTGCACGAGGTCGCCGATGGCCATGAAGTGTACACTTGTCACGGACATGCCGGAGCCGTGCCGAATCTGCTCTTCGGGGCTGAGCGTCTGCGTACCGGCGGCGTCGATGGCACGGTGCGTACGTTCACCGCCCACAATGGTGAACGCATCGCCACCGAGGCTGCGCACGACGAAGCCGTCACCGCCTTGAGCATGACCGCGGATGAGCACCTGTTGGCGACGGCCCGTGGAAGGCTGATCGAGATCGGCGTTCCCGGCCAGCCGCCGAGCATCACCCTGCATCTGCTGCAGCCGGTGCAGGCCCTGTGCTTCGCCGCCGATGGCTCACGGCTGTTCGCGGCCACCAGCGACGGCCTGGTGCGCTGCCTCGATGTCGCCAGCGGCAGGACCTTGCTGAGCACCAGCGCGCTGCCGGCTCCGGCGACGGTGCTGCAGGCCGCCGGCACCCGCGATCTGATCGCGGTCCTGCGCGATGGCTCGGTGGCCTTGCTGCCGGCGAGCCGCTGAGGTCTCGGCAGAATCATGGGCTGTGTGGCAGTCGTCTTTGGCAGTCGTCTTTGGTAGTAGTCTTTGTCAGCCTGAACGTTTCCAGCCGCCACCACGGTTGCTGCTTCCTTGCGCGATAGCGCTGTAAAAATACTTGCCTATGCCAACTCTTTCCATCTGTGCCGGACTCCTTCTTGTGGCGATCGGCATCGCCGGATTCATGGCCACGGGAAGGACGCATTTCACCGCGTTGATTCCCTGCGCCCTGGGTGACCTGCTGTTGTTCATGGGGGTGTTGACGCTGATCCGGCCCGCGTGGCGCAGGCATACCATGCATGTTGCCGCCACCGTCGCGCTGCTCGGCGTACTCGGATCTGCCGGCGGCACCGTGAAACTCATCCGCTGGCTGGCGGGCACCGCTCCCGAGCATCCGGTTGCGGTCCTCGCGCAATCGGGGACGTGCGTGGTCTGCGCGATCTTCCTGGTTTTTGCCGTGCGCTCGTTCATCGCTGCCAAGCGTGCCCGGAAATTGGCTTCGGCCGCGTGAGAGCGCCAGGTCTCGACGACTACTCTCATCGAAGACATTCGAGCAGAAAAGATATTCACGCGTCCACCGGTATCATGGCGTGAGGCAAAACCCGTACACGCTGACTCTGCGGGGATGATGCTCGCACCGGGAGGATCATGCGTATCGAAGTGGTTTCCTGGTGTGGCCGCATCGTCGCGGTGCTGATCGGTACGACCTGCGGTGCGCTGGCAACCGAGGGGGTTGACCCTCCTGCGCCTGTGCCTCAGACGCTGTCATCGGAGTCGATGCTCCCCGGCGGCAGCGAGCGCTGGAAGTTGGTCTGGGACGAGGATTTCACCGGCGTCGACGCGGACCTCGATCAGCGCGGGGTCGCCCAGAATAGCGCCAACACGCACATCCTGTGCAGCCGCTGGCGCGAGAACGTGGTGATGGCCGATGGACTGCTGACGCTGACCAACCGCAAGCAGCAGCGCGGTGGTCAGGAATGGACCTCCGGCAGCATCACCTCCAAGAAGCAGTTCCTTTATAGCTACTTCGAGTGCCGCTATCGCTACGCCGCCGCGACCGGGACCAACAATGCGTTCTGGCTGATGCCCAGCATCCCCGTGGTGAGTCCGTAGAAGAAATTCGAAATCGACATCAACGAAGGTCACTATCCCAACGAGATCGCCACCAACATCCACAACTGGAGCGATGTCCGGGAGGAGCATGGAGCGAAAACGCATCCCATGGCCCCGCGCACTTTCCGCATCGGCGCCAACCCGGAATTCTCACTCACGCTCGAGACGCCGATCACCACCCGAAAGCTCCGTCTGGTCGGACTTGAGCGTCGGCCAATCCCCATTCATCTCCGCGAATTCCAGGCTTTCGCTCCGGCCAAGGTCACTCCTGCTTCGACGGCCATCGCCAGCTCGGGCACCAGCGAGAGCGCGAATCTCATTCGCGATCCACGTACCAGAATCACCGTCAGAGGAAGCATCAGCGACCAAGCGCCATCCGCTGCCAAGGCTGCGGATGGCCGACTTGATAGTGAGTGGGTATCGCAGCGTGAAGGCGACAAATGGATCCAGTTCGAGTTCGCCGAGCCGCGGGCGATCGGCAATCTCCAGTTCGATAGTGGCTATCTGCTTGCCGGTCGCGGCCAGGAAGTGAGCGGAATACTCGATCAGTTCGCTCTTCAGTACGAGCACAACGGCCAGTGGCAGGATCTCGCCAATTCTACCACCCGCGCCGACAAGCTCGACCTCTCCCGGGAATTCCACCTCTACGGCCTGGAGTGGACCGCCGATGAACTGGTGTTCTTTTTCGACGGCAAGGAATTGCGGCGGGTGAAGAATGAGTTCTGCCATAGCCCGGCAGCGGTGTGGCTGAGTTTGGCGATCATCGCCTGGGCGGGCCCGATCACGCCGGCCATGGATGGCACGGCGATGGTCGTCGACCGTGTGCGAGTGTACGAGGCGCACCCCGCACGCTGAACCCGCAGGGGGTCAGGGCAACTGCGTCCGCCCGCCTTGTCGCCTTGGATATGCCTCACGATACCTTCTCCATCCTCGGGCGCCTATCTTCGACAGGCTCGGTGAACCACGTTGATCTCCATAGCACGGTTAGTTGAGTTACTGGTTTATCAGGAGCAGGTACATCATGATTGGTCCGGGCTGTTTAAACGAACATTAGTTGATTTCGGATTGCCGTTGAGGAGCAGGCGGTTTAGGCGCCGGCTGGGGGGCTGCGCGGGAGTAGCTCTGTGGTCGTTGCCAACGGAATGCCGGATCCGAGTATCCGCGCGTCATCCGCGATCTGTTCAACCGACTCACTCTGCCCGCGAAATTCTCCCTATGACTACCGGATTCGAGATCTTCTCTCTGTGCATCCTCGGCCTCGGTCTGACCATGGTGGTCTACGCCATGGTCTGGTTGCACGGCATTCCGCATCACATCGCCGAAGCCAACGACCACCCGCACAAGCGCATCATCCATCACGCCTGCTGGCTGAGCCTGTTCACCCTGCATGCGATCTGGCCCCTGGTTTACCTGTGGTCGGTAATGCCCCGCCAGCGTTTGACGGTGGCGGTCGAACATCCCGAGCAGGATAAGTTGAAGGCGCGGTTGGATGAGCTCGAACGGCGCCTCGCGTCATCAACGATGGCATCGCCACCGCCTCCGGCACCGATCGAAGCCTCAGTGAAGGTAGGAGCCTGACATGATCGAACTCATCATTGCCATCTACGGCTCGCTGTGCTGGCTGGTCTTCAAGAAATTCAAATTGGTTCCGATCAACGACTACACCGTGGTCACCGCTGTGTTCATTCCGGTAGTCTCGGGCTTTATCGGCTTCCTGACGCTGAACATGTATGCGCCGGTGGCCCACGACGTGCGCTATTATGCACCCGTGACGCCCATCACCTGCCTGATCCAGGGCAAGGTCAGCGAGGTCCCGGTGGTCTCCAACAAACCTTTGAAGGCCGGTGACGTCCTCTTCAAGGTCGACGATACCGCCTACCGCGAACGGCTAGCACAGGTCGATGCCCAGCTGGTCCTGGCCAAGATCCGCCTCGAACAGTTCGGCGGTCTGGCCCAGGCCGGAGTCGGTTCGCAGGCCAACATGCAACAGGCCGAGGCGGAAGTCGCGCGTCTGAATGCCGCTCACGTCGAGGCCCAGTTCAACCTCGATTGCTGCGTGGTGCGCGCCCCTGCCGATGGCATGGTCACGCAGGTGGTGCTGCGTCCCGGGCAGCTGGTGATGCCGATGCCCTTCGCGACGGTGATGAGCTTCCTGCACAACGAACGCTTCTGGGTCGGATCCTTCCCCCAGCAGGCACTCCAGGGCATTGACCCCGACGACGCCGCCGAGATCGCGATCACCGCCGCTCCCGGCCATGTCTTCAGCGCCAAGGTGGTGCGGGTGCTGCCGGCGATGGCCGAGGGCACGCTCACCGCCAACGGCCAGCTCGTCAGGGCGGCTTATGATAGCCGGCCAGGACGGATCGCGGTGGTCTTGGAGATCACCGACGAACGCAGCCAACAGCTCGATCTGCCAGTGGGCACCGATGCCACGGCGACGATCTTCACCGGCCATAGCCACATCCTAGCCTTGGTCCGCGGTGTCATCATGCGCATCCACAGCTGGGAGAACTGGATCTTCTCTTGAACTGAAAGTAGCGGGCAGAGACAGGGAAGGCTACAAGACGCATGACGAGCGTCATGTAATGCCGCAGGCCACAGGCCACAGGCCACAGGCCACAGGCGGGCCGCACCTGCGATTTTTGGGATCATGAAATGCGATCAGGGCAGTCGGAGGCCGCAACGATTGTTGCGTTTTCATAAAAATAAATGACCGACAATATTTTAAAATGTACTTGCGCGGGGAGTCGATCGTACGGTATGGTTGGAGCGCTTCTATGTCCGCATTTTTTCAATACACTGTTATAATCGCTGCGAAAGTGCCGCTGAATATCACTATAAGTCTTGAATCCG
>JBIILZ010000057.1:0-25061 GCA_044338255.1 Planctomycetota bacterium
CGAGGATGGCGAAGGGATCGTACGGCAGATCCAAGGCGGCAAGGCGGGCGGATAGCGAGAGCTATCTGACCGTTTTGCCAACGCCGGAGCTGCCGTACGAGACCGAGTCAGCCGACCAAGCCTATCTTCGACAGGCTCCTGGCATCAGCGTTGCCGCCAATATCGCCGAAGGTGCCGAACGCGGCAGCGATCGTGATTTCGTACGATTTCTCAAAATCGCCGACGGCTCCAATGCCGAGACCCAGGCTCTCACCCTCATCGCCGGCGATGCCGGCCTCTTCGAAGCTCGACAGGTCGCTCAGATCGTCGGGACTTCCCAAGAAATCCAGTACATGCTGAGCGCGCTGATGCGCCGCTGCAGCGGATGATCGCACAACAACCACTCCGGTGACGATCACCATCCATGTCCACCGGAGTCGAGCTTCGGTGCTTCGGTGCTTCGGTGCTTCGGTGCTTCGGTGCTTCGGTGCTTCAAGCTTCGAACACTGGTCGCTGGTCGCTGGTCGCTGGTCCCTGGTCCCTGGTCCCTGGTCTCTGGCCCCTGGTCCCTGGCACCTGGCCCCTGGTCGCGCCGGCTACCCCTTCATCGCCGCTTCAATACCCGCCACCGTCTTCGGGATCTCTCGTGTCAGGACCTCGCAGCCGTCGGCGGTCACCAGCAGATCATCTTCGATGCGGATACCGAAACCTTCGTCAGGCAGATAGATCCCCGGCTCGTTGGTGATCAGCATGCCGGGGGTCATGGGTACGTCGTAATCGGCGGGGTCGTGGACATCGACGCCGAGATGATGGCCGAGGCCGTGATGGCGCGTGAAACCGGCCTTGAGGATCGGACCCCAGCCGATCTCGGTCCACTCGCGATGCGACATGCCCGGACGCAGCTTCGATGAGGCCAGCTGATTCGCCCTCAAGACGATCTCATAGACCTCCTTGAAGCGCTTCTGATCGAAGCGGCCATGAACCGGCACGGTGCGCGTGACGTCGGCGCAATAGCCGCCAGCGGTGGCGCCGCTGTCGATGAGCAGCGGCCGACTGGGTTCCAACGGGCGGTCGTTGTGCGGATAGTGCAGGGTCGCACCGTGCACCGCCGAGCCGACGATGGGCGGAAACGCCAACGGGCCGTAGGCATGCTTGCGGTAGTGCATGGTCAGCAACGACGCGACTTCCGATTCCATGTTCAGCTTCGGGATCTGCGGCAGCACCGTGCGCAGGCCGTCACGGGTGATGCGCACGGCCTCGCGATGCCAGGCAATCTCGTCGGCATCCTTGATCATGCGCTGGCGGATCAGCGCCGGCTCGACGTGACAGACGAGAATGCCGTGCGCCGCCAGCTTGGTCTTCCACACGGCCGTTGCATGGGCCTGGAAACCCGGCTCGCGCGTGCGGGTGCACATCCCCACGCGTCCGCCGGCGGCGCGCGCGGCGCTGACCACGCGCTCTTCGAGCGCTTTGAAATCGGCAGTGTCATCGACGCCATGGGCCTTGCGCGCCAGCGGCCCGGGACCAAGGCGCGGGCCGTCCCAGATGATCCGCGTGGGATCTCCGGTTTCGAGGAACAGGGTTGTCCCGGCGTGCGGATCGATGAGCACAGCGGCCTCGGGTTCGCCGCAGCCGCTGTAATATTCGAACCACGGATCCTGGCGATCACGACGCAGGGTGGTCTCGTCGCAACCCAGGAACAGCAGCGGTACCGGCCCGAACATCGCCTGCTCGGCGAGCTGCAGAGCCACCTGCCGGCGACGGCGGTAGGTGGCGAGGGGCATGGAGAGTCCACGAAGATCCATGAGCATCAGTCTCCGCATTCAGCGACGAGAGGCTAGCCTGGGCTTTCGTGCGCGCGCTGCCGCCGCTTACTCCTTCGTCTCTGACGGCTTCGTCACTGGCGGCTTGGTCACTGGCGGCTTGGTCACTGGCGGCTTGATCACAGGCGGGTTCGTCGCTGGCGGCTCGTAGAGACGGCTCATGAAGTCGTACTCTTCCTTGAAGGCCGGATCGTAGTCCTCTTTGACCGGATCGATGCCGAAGAGATCCGCCGCCATCTTCGCCGCCAACAAGGCGTGCTGCGGCGCCCCCGACAAACCGGCGCGCCAGGCGATCCAGAAGTACTTGGGCTTATAGTTCAGCTCCGCCTTCCACACCTGCATCACCGTCCCGAACCATTCGATGGAGAGGAAGCGCGAAGCGTCGCCGAGCCATTGCGCGGTGTCATCGCGCAGACGCTTGTCGCCCTTCTCCTTGACGTAATCGAGGCGGGCCTTGAGGGCTTCCTTGTCCTGCCCGACGAGCGCCGCCAGCAGGCTGCCGAGGTGATGCGCGAATTCGATCTGCGGATGCTCGATGCCGAGCTTGGAGCTCACCGCATAGGCCTCTTCGAGGTTCTTGTTCAGGCGCAGGAGCTCGGCCTTGTCGAGGGTCTTGTGATCCTGATTGAACAATTCCTGCATCCGCCCCAGCCAATAAGGCACCGAGATACGGATCCACGGCAGGTCGAGCGGCAACTGCGCCAGGCCGCCAATGCGCTGGGCATGATCATGATCGCCGTCGGTGGGCAGAACCGCCGCCGCGAGGAGCTGGTCGAAGCGCTCCTGGCCGAGGATGGCAGCGTAATAACGCGCGGCGCTGGCATAGCGCATGGGGGCTTCGCCCGGCTCATCGACATCGTGGAAGGCCAGCGTCGTCAGCCACAGTTCGGCGGACTTGGCGGCAGTCTGCAGGGTCTCCTCTTGGGCCAGGCGCGCCGGGCCGGCATCGGCGAGCAGGGCGATGCAGGTCCCCGCGTACTGCGACGTCAGCTTGCGCATCTCCAGCATCTGGCCGCTGCCATCCCAGACCTGCTGATTATATTTCGGGCTCTGCACGTATCCGGCGAGCAACGCGATCTTATCATTGAGCGAACCGCTCTGCTCGTTGAGTGGCTCAAGGAGCATGGTTTCGATGGCCTTGGTCGCCAGGGCGCTCGACTCCGAGCGGTTGAGGATCATCACCAGGTCCATGCCGGCGCTCCACGTCGCCGGCCCGAGCTTGGCCTTCAATTGCGGAAACTGCACCTCGATCAGCTCTTTGCCGAGGGCCACCGCCTGCTCGATGCTCGCCGGATTGGTGCGCCCGGCGGCGAAGAGATGCCCGAGCTGCTCGAGCTGCATGAAGAAGCGGCTCTCGGGCTCGCGGGTGGCCGCGATCGCCTTGGCCTGGAAATCGGCGGCCTCGAGGTACTGCCCGGTAAAACTGTAGAGGCCCGAGAGCTCGCGATAGTTGGCGGTGTCAGTGTCGCCCTTGGCGATCATCTCCTGCATGGTCTTGATGCCGCGCTGATAGGTCTGGAAGTGCCAGTCCTTCTGCACGTCGATCATGGTCTTGGCGTAGTCCGGCTCGGCGAAGATGCGCCAGCTCAGACGCCAGGACGAACGCGTGTTCTCGCCACTGAAGCGCAGCAGGAGCCCCAGGCCGTTGGCATCGAAGACTTCGCTCGCACCGAAGGATTTGTAGGCCTGTTCGAGGGCTTTCGGCAGATCCGCGGCCACGAATTCGAGGGCCGGCCCGGTCTGCAGCACGAACACGTGCCATTGATCGTCATCCTGCTTCTCGGCCCAGGCATTGGCGGCGTGGCTGGGCAGGGCGAGGACGATGGCGGTGCGGCCCTGCTTCTCGCAGATATTCTGATAGAGTTCGGCGAGGTCATCGCAGTCGCCGCGGATGACGCCGCCGGTGGCGGTCGAGAGCGTCTGCAAGGCGGTCTGATGGATGTCGCCCTTGATCTGCTTGTTGCCGACCAACAGCGGGAAGCGGCTGTCCGGGCTGTCATAGCAATAGGACAGGATCCATTCGCCGATGAGATCAAGGTGCGCCGCATCCGGAAGCTGCGCCGCCGCCTCGCGCAGGAAGCGCTCGCCATCGCTGGGCGTGCCGGAGGGCGCCGCCAACCAGCCACCCGCCGTCGCCAGGCCGGCGATGTCGCCGTCGAAGCCAGCGATGAGGATGTGCGGCGGCATGAAATCCTTGGCGATATTCTTATCGATGCCCGACTGGCGCTTGTCGTTGGGCACGGCAGCGCGCCAGAGCTCTTTATCGAAGGTAAAGCCGGAATCCTTCGACCAGGCTGCGACCTGCTGCCCCGTGCGGTAGAGGCGCGCTGCGAGCGGCGTGGTGCTGGCATCGGGGAAGGTCGTGGGATCGGAGCCCGGTGGCAGATCGACGACCACATTCATGGTCTCCATCGCCGAGTCATAGAGCGGCGCCGGCAGCTGCCGGGTATAAGAGACGCGCTGCGGGGTCTGCAGGATCCAGCCGCTGCTTTCGAAGGCGTTCTTGACCTCGGCGAGGAGCAGCGGCTTGCCGTCGGCGGTGGTGCCGCGAAAAGCGGTAGTCGGGGCGAAGACGTTGGCGCGATTGATGGCCTCGATCAGGGCCGTGGCCTTGGCATCGTTGCCGAAGAACTGTCCGAGGTAGCCGAAGCGCACCATGCGCCGGGCAAACGAAGGGGCGACCTCATCGACGTCCTGCTTGCCGTCTTCGTTATCGAGACGATTGAGCACGTCTTCGACGCACTTGCGACCAAGATCATCGAGCTTGGTGCTGGCCAAGCCGGCCACCGCCCCCTGCACGGCGGCTTCCAGGGCCTCGCGCTCAGCCGAACGCTTCAGCGGCGGGGCCTCGACCTTGCTCACCACTCCTTCCGGCAGCACCAGCTGGCGGTCGGCGCGGAGGTGGACGCCGGTGAGAATGCCTTCCTTGACGGTGAAGCCCTCGGCCTTGATCCCCGCCGCCTGGGCGGTGGCGATCAGCGGGGCGAGACGGGGAATGATGTCGGTGCGCCCATCGGCGAGCAGCTTGCGCTCGATGGCGAGGTTGCCGATGGCGGTGTCGAGGCTGGGATTGCCCTGACCGCAAGCGACCACGGCGAGGCCGATCCGCGCCCCCTTGCCATCGTCCCACCACAACTTGCCATCCTGCAAAGTGATCGCAGCCGACTTCGGCAACTGTTCGAGAACCTGCTCAGGGGTGATAGAGGCGACCTCGATCGCCGGTGCCGCCGGCCCGTCGACCCGGACCGGAGCCACGACGTCGGGGGTAGTCGGTTCCGCGGCCCAGGTCGGCAGCGACAGGGCGAGCAGCAACAACGTGAGTGAGCGCATGGTAATGGTTGTTTTAAGGGCTAAATTGAGAGGGTGATACGACAATCCCATCTAGGAACCGTGACGGGTCAACGACCTGCTTCTTGTGACAGACGTCGCGTGGGCGCTTTCCTTGCCGTCCCGGTCCGGTAGGACCCTCCGCCCGCAAATTACGCCGAACGCCGAACGCCGAACGCCGAACGAGAAACTTTCCATGTCTGCCCAGCCGCCCATCGTCGTCGAACGTCGCAATGACGTCCGCAATATCGCCATCATCGCCCACGTTGACCACGGCAAGACGACGCTCGTCGATGCCCTGCTCAAGCAGGGTGGTGCCTTCCATTCCAAGCAGGTCGTCGAGATCTGCGCCATGGACTCCAATGATCAGGAGCGCGAACGCGGCATCACCATCCTCGCCAAGAACTGCGCCGTGCAGTTCGGCGACATCCGCCTGAACATCGTCGATACGCCCGGACACGCCGACTTCGGCGGTGAAGTCGAACGCGTCCTGCGCATGGCCGACGGCGCCCTGGTGCTGGTCGACGCCTTCGAAGGCTGCCTGCCGCAGACGCGCTTCGTGTTGCGCAAGGCCATCCAGACCGGCCTCAAGCTGATCCTCGTGGTCAACAAGATCGACAAGACCAACTGCGAGCCGGAAGTCATCACCGACAAGATCTTCGACCTCATGGTTGAACTCGGTGCCGAGGACTGGCAGCTCGACTTCCCGGTGGTCTTCGGCTCGGGCCGCATGGGCTTCATGGAAAACACCCTTGAAGCCGGCCGCGCCAAGCTCATTTCGGGTGACGGCACGCTCAAGCCGCTGTTCGATCTCATCGTTTCGGAAATCCCCGGCCCACCGGTGAAACCCAACGATCCGTTGCAGCTCCAGGTCGCCAACCTCGACCACAACGACTTCGTCGGACGCATGGGCATCGGCCGCATCTTCGCCGGCTCGATCAAGGCTGGTCAGGCGGTGTGCGTGGTCTCCGGTCCGGATGGCATCCCTCAGAAGGGCCGCGTCCTGCAGCTGCAGCGCTTCAGCGGCATGGGTCGTCAGGAGATCACCGAGGCCAAGGCCGGTGACATCGTCATCGTCACCGGTCTCGAACAGGTCAGCATCAGCGACACCATCTGCGAGCCGGAAAAGCCGCTGCCGTTGCCGCCGATCCCCATCGACGAGCCAACCATCAAGATGACCTTTGGCGTGAACACCTCGCCGATCACCGGCATGGAAGGCAAGCCGCTGCAGTCGCGCGACCTCAAGAACCGCCTGATCCGCGAAGCACAGCGCAACGTCGCCATGCGCTGGGCAGAAACCGAAGCCCCCGACGTCTTCGAAGTCTCGGGCCGTGGCGTGTTGCACTTGTCGGTGCTGATCGAATCGATGCGTCGCGAAAACAGCGAACTGCAGATCGGACCACCACGCGTGATCTTCAAGGAAGACGAGAACGGCAACAAGACCGAGCCGATGGAATTGGCCGTCATCGACGTGCCCGAAGTCCATTCCAGCAAGGTCATGAACCTGATGCTCTCACGTCGCGGCGAACTGCGCGTCATGGAAGCCAAGGGCGCTTACCAGCACTTGGAATTCTCGATTCCGTCACGCGGCTTGCTCGGTCTGCGTAACACCATGCTCTCGGCGACCCAGGGCGAGGCGATCCTCAACACCATGTTCCTCGAATACGGGCCATACCGCGGCGAGATCGAGAAGCGCGTCAACGGCGCGATCATCAGCCAGGGCGGCGGCGAAGTGGTGGCCTTCGGCTTGTTCATGCTCCAGGAACGCGGCAAGTTCTTCATCGATGTCGGCGAGCCCCTCTATGAAGGTCAAGTCGTTGGCGAAAACGCCAAGGACACCGACATGGTGGTGAACCTATCGAAGGAGAAGAAGCTCACCAACATCCGCTCGTCGGGTGCTGATGAAGCCATCCGCATCACCCCGCCGCACAAGCACTCGCTCGAAGAAGCGCTTGAGTACATCAAGATCGACGAGCTCGTGGAAGTGACGCCAAAGAGCATCCGCCTGCGCAAGCTGTACCTTACCGAGAACGAACGTAAGCGCTTCGGCAAGGGCTGATCACGTCCGCCACGCAGACCTTGACCAGTGGTGACCGCCTTTCCTGGTGGTCACCGCTGGTCGCGACTGCACAGCCGGATCTGCTCCCGGGCGTGGCCGTGCAAAGCCTCGCGAGGGCTCCGCACTCTTGCTCAAGGCCTGACTGCGTTCCGACCGGCTCCTTTCTAGAAGCCGAGTTCAACCATCCCGTCGCGTTCGCGTGCCGGATAGGTCGGCACGCTGAAGCCGCCCGGACCGCGATCGATCTCGCCGGTGTCGAGACGAAAGGTCCAACCGTGGCCGACACACATCACCGCCAGGTTCTGCACCGGTCCTTTGACCAGCGACACGCCGGCGTGCGGGCAGATGTCCTTCAACGCGTACCACGCGCCCTGATGACGATACACGCCGATGCGCCGTGGGCCGACCTGCACCAGGCGGCCGCCCTCTGCGGGCCAATCGGCGACCTGGCCGACGGCCTTCCAGGTGAGATCGGAAACAGGGGTCTCGGTCATGACGCGGGTCTCGTGAAGGCGATATGGGTGGGATCGATCGGGCCGCTGCTGTCGACGCGCCCATGCGTGCCGACGCTGGCGGTGCGCTGGGCCGCCGCCGCCGCCACCAGGGCCCCGACGGTGAGCTGGTTCTGCAATTCCCAGCCCTCGCGATGACGGAAGCTGCCACGGGTCTGATGGCGGCTCCAGAATTCGAAGGTCCGGCGGGCCTGCGCCAGCTCGGGCCCCGAGCGCTCGATGCCCACCTGCCGCCACATCAGGGCCTGCAGGCTGCGCAGGAGATCGGGGACATCGAGGCCTTCGGGCGCGGACTGCGGATGATCAACATGGATGCGCACCCGCCCCGGCTGGCCGCCGGCGGCGGCCGCATCGTGACCGGCGCGGATGCCGACCACCAGCCCTTCGAGGATGCTGTTCGAGGCCAGGCGGTTGGCGCCGTGCAGGCCGGTGCAGCCGACTTCGCCCGCGGCCCACAAGCCCGGCAACGTCGTCCGCCCGCGGGCATCGCTGACCACGCCCCCGCAGTGGTAGTGCGCACTCGGATGCACGGGGATCCAGGCAGTGGTGATGTCGATGCCGAACTTGGCGCAGGCCAAGGTGATGGTCGGGAAGCGTTCGTGCAGGAAGCTCGCCGGCAGGTGCGTGGCGTCGAGCCACACGTGCGGAAAGCCGCTGCTGCGCACTTCCGCGAGGATCGCCCGCGTCACCACATCGCGGGGCGCGAGCTCTGCCAGCGCATGATACTTGGCCATGAAGCGCTCGCCGGCGTGGTTCTTGAGCACCGCCCCTTCGCCACGCATAGCCTCGGTGATCAGCAGGCGCGCACCGCCGGCGATATACAAGGTCGTGGGATGGAATTGCATGAACTCCATGTCCGCGACCGTCGCCCCAGCGCGGTAGGCCATCGCCAGCCCATCGCCGGTGGCGACGGTGGGATTGGTGGTCTCGCGCCACACCCGGCCGCAGCCGCCGGTGGCAAGCACGGTGGCCCCGGCCAAGGCCGCGAAGAGCTCCTCGCGGCGATGATACATGACCCCCAGAACTCGTCCCTCATCGCCGGTGATGAGGTCGATGGCAAAGGCGTTCTCGATCACCGTCACATGCGGATGCGCCTGCACCGCCGCCGACAGGCTGCGCGCCACTTCCCGGCCGGTGCTGTCGCCCTGGGCATGGAGGATGCGCCGGGCGCTGTGCCCGCCTTCGCGCGTGAGGGCCACCGCCCCGTCGGCCGCGAGATCGAAGTTGCAGCCGTGACGGCGCAGGAAGTCGATCGAGTGCGCGCCCTCACCGATCAGATCGCGGGCCACCGCCTCATCGCAGAGGTCGGCCCCGGCGCTGAGGGTGTCCTGAATGTGCTTGTCGATGGTGTCTTCGGCTTCGCGTTCGAGTTCGTTGAGCACGGCGGCCACGCCGCCCTGGGCCCAGGCGGTGTTGGAATCCGAGAGGTCGCCCTTGACCAGCAGCAGCACTTCCTTGCCGGTATCCGCCGCCGCCAGGGCCGCGCACAGGCCGGCAACGCCACCACCCACCACCAGGACATCGGCTTCGAGATGCGGTCGGCGACGTAAGTCGAAACCGACCAGATGACGGGGCGCCCAGGGACCGGGCTCGATACGCACGTGCATGCGAGAAGGATACATGCGCGTGCAGGTGGTGCCACCCGAGAGCGCCGGGCAGCAGCCCAGCTTTTCACGAGCCGAGCTGGTGCCCAGCGCTCCCCGGGGGGGAGGACTCTTCCGTCCGTCGCTGGGCCTGCTATCGTCTCTCCATGCGCCGCTTCCCCCAGCTCTGGTATTTTAGCCACTACCTATCGGACTAGGGACGCCGTAGCCGCTAGCGCGCGCCAACCCCTCGTCCGCCAGACGGGGGGTTTTTCGTTTTTGCCGACCTTTTTTCCTGAAAGTGTTCCATGCGCCGTACAGCTGATCTGCATGTACTCGAAACTCTGCCGCTCCTGTCTCCAGGACGGCTGCGCGCCGAACTACCGCTCTCGGACCGCGCCGCCGATACCGTCGCCGAGACCCGCGATGCCATCCGCGAGCTGCTCGCCGGCCGCGATCAGCGGCTGCTGGTGATCGTCGGACCGTGCTCGATTCACGACGTCGAGGCCGCCCGCGATTACGCCCGCCGGTTGCTACCGCTGCGCGTGGCCCTCGCCGATCGCCTGGAAATCGTCATGCGTGTCTATTTCGAGAAGCCACGCACCACCACCGGCTGGAAGGGCATGATCGCCGATCCGTACCTCGATGGCTCGCATGACATGAATCACGGCCTGCGGGTGGCGCGCAGCCTGCTCCTCGAACTGGCCGAGATGGGCATGCCGGCGGCCACCGAGTTCCTCGATCCGACGGTGCCGCAGTTCATCGCCGACCTCGTCGCCTGGGCTGCCATCGGTGCGCGCACCACCGAAAGTCAGACCCACCGCCAGATGGCCTCGGGCCTGTCGATGCCGGTGGGCTTCAAGAACGGTACCGACGGCAGTCTGAGCACGGCGATCAACGCCCTGATCTCGGCGGCGGCCCCGCATCACTTCCTGGGCCTCGATAACGAAGGCCGGGCGGCGATCGTCAGGACCTCTGGCAACCCCGATTGCCACCTCGTGCTGCGCGGGGGCAAGGATGGCCCCAACTTCGACGCCGCCTCAACCGCCGCCGCCGCTACCGCCCTCGCCAAGCACCCGGTGTGCCCGCGTGTCCTGGTCGACTGCTCGCATGACAATGCCGCCAAGGACCATGCCCGGCAGCCGCTGGTGCTCGCCGATCTCGTGGCCCAGGTGCGGCATGACGGCAGTCACCTGCTGGGCTGCATGATCGAAAGTCACCTCGTCGAGGGTAAACAGGCCCCGCATGCTGACCGTGGCCGCCTGACCTATGGTCAGAGCATCACTGACGCCTGCGTTGACTTCACCACTACGGAACGGATGCTGTACCACCTAGCAGATGGGGTGGCGGCGACGCGCGGGCGTGCTTCTGCGTAACAGTCTTCTGCTGATAGTCTTCGCCGTGCCAACGGCGCATTTCAGCGCAGGCCTTTCGGGCCTGCGTTCGTTTTTATATACACCCGCTCCGCTTACGGATCCGGGCAAGAGAGGTCGACATGAGCACCAATCCGGTGACCGCTGAAGGTAAAAAGAAGATGCAAGCCGAGCATGACCTGCTCCTGGCGCGCGTTCCTGCCATCGCCAAAGCCATCGAAGAAGCCCGCGAAAAGGGCGATCTGCGCGAAAATGCCGAGTACCATGCCGCCCGCGAAGAGATGGGCATGATCAAGGCGCGGATCCAGGAATTGAAGTCGAAGATCTCACGCAGCGAGATCGTCGACGAAAGCCAGATCGACCACAGTCGCATCGCCTTCGGGGCCAAGGTCAAGATGCAGGACATGAAGGACAAATCGGTCGAGGAATGGCAGCTCGTCGGCGACGGCGAGGACGATGCCCTCGACAACAAGATCCTCTGCCAGAGCCCGATGGGCCAGGCGATGATCGGCAAGAAGGTCGGCGAAGTGGTGGTCGTAAAGGCCCCGGTCGGCGATCTGAAGTACAAAATCCAAGCTATTACCTACTGAACCGGCCATGACCGACCTCAGCACGCTGCGCCAGCAAATCGACGGTATCGACCAGGATCTGGTCCGCCTGCTCAATCAGCGCGCGGCCCTGGCGCAAGAGGTCGGCAAGACCAAAGCCCACACGGGGACCCCCATCTTTGTGCCGCACCGCGAGCAGGAGGTCTTCGCCAAGCTCGCCAGGCTCAATCAGGGGCCGTTGCCGGATGCCAGCCTGCGTGCCATCTGGCGCGAGGTCATGAGCGCCTCGTTCGCCCTGGAGCGCCCGCTGCGGATCTGCCATTTCGGCCAGCCGGGGGCGTTCACGCACCTCGCCGCGCGCCTGAAATTCGGCGAATCCGTCGAGTACACCTCGGTGGAAAGCATCGCCACGGTATTCAGCGAGGTCGAACGCGGCCACGTCGACTACGGCGTGGTCCCGATCGAGAATTCCACCGATGGCACCATCACCGACACCATCGATGCCTTCCTCGCCACCCATCTGCGCATCATCAATGAGCTGCACCTGCGGGTGCGCCATCACCTGATGAGCAAGGTCCCACGCGATCAGATCAAGCGCATTTATTCCAGGCACACGGTCTTCGGGCAATGCCGCTCGTGGCTGGCAGCGAACATGCCGGGGGTCGAGCTAATCGAACTGGTCTCGACCACCAAGGCCGCCGAGCGCGCTGCCGAGGCCGACCCCGCTGAAGGCGCTGCCGCGATCGGCAATCACGAAGCCGCAACCGCCTTTGGCCTGCCGGTGCAGGCCAGCGATCTACAGGACAATCCCAACAACATTACGCGCTTTGTGGTCATCGGCGCACCGAATCGGGCGGCACAGCCCACCGGCAAGGACAAGACCAGTCTGTTCTTCGGGGTTAAGGATCGTGCCGGCGCGCTCTATGATTGCCTGCTGCCGTTCCATGGCGCCGGCATCAGTCTGAGCCGCATCGAGAGCCGCCCGAGTCGTCGTCAGCCGTGGGAATATCTTTTTTTCATCGACCTCGTCGGGCATCAGCGGGATCCGGCGGTGCATGCGGCGATCGAGGAACTGGCGCGCCATACTTCTAGCTGCGAGGTGCTCGGCAGTTACCCCCTCGCCGACCAGCCCCTCAACGAATAAAACGGCGATAGCCGCGCATCTGCGGCGTTGCCGGAGTCCTAGCTTAGCGTTGCTAAGCGTCGGCCTCCGGCGCCTTGCATATGCACGACTCTCGCCGTTTTATAATTTACGGTTTCATTTCGTTTTGGGTTATTGGATGTGGTGTGGGGTGACCTGCGGTGTGGTCTGGGTTAGAGCGGCTCGGCGTTGGTTATTGTGGGCTGCATTTTATTTTTTTGTTTCCTCGGTCGGGGCTGGTGTGGGAGCTGGGGGGGCCACGCTCTTGCTCGTGACCACTGTGACTGAATCTGAGTCTGAGTCTGAGCCTGCATCGGCGACGGGGGTGGGTGGGTTGCGGCCCCGTATGCTGACCGTTTTGTGCTATGGGGCGATGATGTGTTTGGCCATCGGCATGAACCTCGTGCCGGTGTTGCTGACTACCCTCAGCGGCGCCCTGGGTGGGCCTGACGGACTGACTCAGGAACAGCTCGGGCGCTTGGGGGCCGCGGCCTTTGCTGGTCTGGTCCTGGGCATCGTTATCACCGGCCCCCTGGCGGATCGCTGGGGCGCCAAGCCGTTCACGCTGGTGGGCCTGGGCGTGGTCGCACTGAGCCTGGTCGGCCTGGCTTCGGCGCATGATTATGTGACCGCCGGCGTGGCGGTGTTTCTGCTCGGGCTCGGCGCCGGGCAGATCGATATGGTCTTGAGCCCAGTGGTGGCGGCACTCAATCCCGAGCGGCGGGCCTCGGCGATGAACTGGTTGCACTCGTTCTATTGCGTGGGCGCGATGGTGACGGTGCTGGCGGGAACCACGGTGCTGTGGTTGGGCGTCAATTGGCGCACCGCCTGCCTGGTGCAGGTCCCCCTGCCGCTGTTCCTGATCGCGGCCTTCGCCCCGCTGCGCTTCCCCTCGATGGTTGCCGACAGCGGCCGGGTGCCCTTCCGTGCGCTCCTGCGTCAACGCTGGTTCCTCGCAGCCCTGGCGGCGATCTTCCTCGGCGGTGCCACCGAGCTGGGCATGGCACAATGGCTGCCGGCCTACGCCGAGACCGCCCTCGGCTATCCGGCGTGGATGGGCGGCGCGGCGCTGCTGGCCTTCACGCTGGCGATGACCCTCGGCCGCATAGCGGTGGGGATCCTTGCCACGCGCTGGAATCCCTTCCATCTGATGGCCTGGAGCTGCGCTAGCTCGGTGGTCTTCTTTCTCGCGGGAGCCTTCATACCGCACCCGGCGATCGCCCTCGGCTGCTGCGTGGCGGCGGGCTTTAGCGGCAGCTGCCTGTGGCCGACGACGCTGGCGGTGACCGCCGACCGCTATCCCAATGGCGGCGCGAGCATGTTCGGCGCCCTCGCCGCCATCGGCAATGCCGGCGGCATCCTCATGCCGTGGGTGGTAGGCTGGATCGCCGATCATCGCGACCTGCATTGGGGACTGGCGATATCGGCCCTCGCGCCGCTGGCGATGACGCCCTTGGTGCTGTGGCTGAACGCCCACCGCCGCAGCGCGTGGTCAGACGGTTGAGATCACGACAATGATGTGGTCCCTGATCTATCACAACCTGACGCGGAGTACGAATCATCCATCCTATTGGTGAGCGGTGGGTGATTTTAGACTGGTCCCTGGCCTCTGGTCCCTGGTCCCTGGTCCCTGGTCCCTGGTCCCTGGTCCCTGGTCCCTGGTCCCTGGTCCCTGGCCTCTGGTCCCTGGTCTCTGGGAAGACGATACTTTCGTGTGGCACAAAAAGACGACCGGATGACCAGACCGTTCGCCTACCTCTTCCCGGTCAAATACTCCATAAGCAACTGCTGGAACCGGTGCAGGCCAACCTCTGAGCGGGGGTTGAGCTGGCCCATGGTGTAGACCGGGGAGTCCACCGCGGCCTGCTGGAGTTCGAAGATCGCCAGGTCTTCGCGTTGGACTTGGTCGTAAAGTTTTACCAGCGGGTCGAGGTTTTCGGGGGCCTTCGCCTCGGGCGTGTTGGGCACCAGCCAGTCCCAGCGGATCCGGGTCTTGGTTGGTGAGATCGGATCGATGAGGTACAGGATCAGCAGGTTGGGGTTGTGAATCCAGGCGAAGTTCGGCCAGAAGCTGAAGATCGAGCTCGCCTCTTGCCAGGTCTGGGGCAGGCCGGCGAGCACCGTGTTCGGGGGCATATTGCCGGTCATCTCTGGGGCATCGGCGGGGAACGGGCTGCGTTGGAGATAACAGTAGTCGCTGACATCGGCTTGGATCGTGTGGTAGCTGTTATTCCACGACACCGCCTTGGATTGGTAGCTGGTGCCGTGGGCAGTGGGCTCGTGATAGAACTCGGCGTTGTTCTCGACGTAGAGCTTCCAGTTCGAATCAGTGACGTAGTCCTGGCGATGAACCCGGACCCACGATTCCAGGGGGATCCCGGCAAAACCGCTTAGGGCCGGCCCGAGATGCTCCTGCAGCGGCGCGGCGTCGCCGCTGACGTTGACGAACCAGAATGGACCCCAGCGATCGAGTCGTAGCGGGGCGAGGGCGTGGCTGGTCTTGTCCCAACTCGGATGCGCATCCATGCCAGGCGCGCCGCGCAGGTCACCATTGAAGCCGAAGATCCAGCCGTGGTAGGGACAGGCGATGGTCTTGCCGGTGCCGGTGCAGGCGTGTGGATCGCCAACCACCCCGAGCGGGGCGCCGCGGTGTGGGCAGACGTTGTGGAATGCTTTGACCGTGCCGTCCTTGTCCCGGGTCAGGAGCACCGGGAAGCCGGCGACCGAGGTGCGGTACCAACCGCCACCCGCGGGCAGGTCGTGGTCGTGGGCGACGAACAGCCAGGTCTGGCGAAAAAAACGTTCGCGTTCGAGGCGGAAGAAGGCCGGATCGTGATAGGTCCACGCCGGGAAGCCGGCCGTCTCAGTGATCGGGCCGGGCTGCCAGGAAAAGAGGAAGTCGGCGAGCGGATTGGCGACGGGGGATGCAACGGTCATGCGAAACTCCTGACGGGCCGTCCCGGATGAGATCGACAGTGGGGTCGTCCCCACTGCGGTTTTGGAGTTGGAGGAGATGCAAGCACATCGCATGCCGTAAACGGGCGGCTAGACTGGGGGCTAGACTGGGGGCTAGATGGCCGGCAATTGGCCCGCTGTTCGCTCAGGTCAGACGGAGCGTGCACGCAGGTGCCACGCATTCGCCAACGGCTCCGGCAGCATGGAACCAGCCATGTGCCGACCGACCCCCGGGACGACCCGGTGTGGGGGGCGCCAAACGATCCGGGACGACCTGGATCAGGAGCCGGCCATGCCGTTCTCATCGCTGTCCATGCTTGCTGACTCCCAATTTTTCGGCCCGGCCGAAAAACTGGGAGTTTCGTCGTCATTTACCGTGCTGCCCGTTTGGGCAGCACCAGCTCAATAAATAACCAACCCCGGAGATGCATCATGTCGCACCTGTCCCTGTCTTCATTCCTGCGGCGCTCAGCCCTGGCCCTCACGGTCGGCTTGGCCAGCCTGCTCGCCCCCACCGCCCAGGCCGCTGAGCCGCTTAAGATCGGCTACAGCGACTACCCGTCGTTCGTCGCCTGGGAGGTCGCGATCCAGAAGGGCTGGTTCAAGGAAGCTGGCGTCGATGTCCAGTTCATCTGGTTCGAGTATGCCCCATCGCTCGACGCCTTCTCATCCGGCAAGCTCGA
The DNA here is from genome assembly GCA_044338255.1 of Planctomycetota bacterium. Classification (GTDB taxonomy): domain Bacteria; phylum Planctomycetota; class UBA11346; order UBA11346; family UBA11346; genus CAIUVD01. Next base: position 15,984 of record JBIILZ010000057.1, read on the forward strand.
TGGCCTCAACATCGCTGCCTGCGACCAGCTGGTGATCGCCGGCGCGTCGAAGGCCGCGAGCAAGACGATCCTCATCTCGGACTACACGGACGGCAACGATCAGATCATCGCCAAGCCCGGTATCACCTCGATGAAGGAGCTGAAGGGCAAGAAGATCGGCGTTGAAGTCGGCCTTGTCGACCACCTCCTCCTCCAGGAAGGCCTCAAGACGGTCGGGCTTACGATTGAGGACGTCACCCTGGTCAACGTCGTGACCACCGACACTCCGCAGGCCCTCGCCTCGGGTCAGGTCGATGCGGTCGCTTGCTGGCAGCCCAGCGTCAACCAGACCTTCAAGCTGGTGCCTGGGGCGAAGACGCTGTTCACCAGCAAGGAGCTACCCGGCCTGATCTACGACACCCTGGTCGTGACCCCGGATTCCCTGGTCAAGCGCAAGGCTGACTGGGTGGCGGTGGCCAAGGTCTGGGAGCGGGTCGTGGCTTATGTCCAGGATCCCAAGACCATCGATGAATCGATGAAGATCATGGGCGCGCGTAACGGCGTCGATCCGGCCGAATACGCCAAGATCTTCCCGGGTTCGCGCCTCCACACCCTGGCCATGAACAAGGCCGCTTTCGCGCTGGGCAAGTCCGGCCCCGGGACCCTCTTCGGCGCCCAGGTGATCGCCGATGAATTCAACCGCGCGAACAAAATCTACGCCGATAAGATCGATGTCGCAGCCTACCAGGACAGCAGCGTCATCGACGCTCTCGTTAAGTAAGTCAGCTCGACCTGCCTCCGGATCCGCGTGGTCCGGGGGCAGGTTCGCTTCCCCTTCCCCAATCCAGTCCAGGCTCCCTGCGTGCCACCCGAAATTCTACTCGCCGGGGTCGCCGGACTGATCGCCACTGCGGCGTACATTCCCTACCTATGGAAAACCTGGAAACGGGTCACCCGTCCGAATCGCACGACGTGGTGGATCTACACCGTGGTCGGGGGTGTGGCGACGGCGAGTTCGTACGCTGCTGGTGCGCGTTGGACCTTGGTCGTCCCGCTGGTCTATGTGATCGGTTCGCTGGTGGTCGCTCTGCTCGCCATTCGTCGGGGCGAAGGCGGCTCATCCTGGCTCGACCGGGGCTGCCTCGCGACTGCCGCGATCAGCATCCTCGTCTGGCAGGTTTCTGGCGATCCGCTGCTCGCGGTGATCATGAATAGTTTGGCCGACATCGCCGGCTCGGTGCCGACGATGCTCAAAGCGTGGCGGGATCCGGCCCGCGAAAACCGCTGGGCGTGGTTCATGTTCTTCGCCGCCAACGGCTGCACGCTGTTTCAGGTGCCGCAGTGGACCTTGGCGTTCGCCCTCTACCCCTTGGTCCTGTTCTTCTGTGCGACGATCATCGCCGCCGGCTGCTGGTCACCCAGCTTCCGGCGGCGCTGAGCGGATTTTACCGCGGTTTTTACCACAATCGCAGGTAGCGCTTCATCTCCCAGTCGGAGACGTGCGCGTGGTATTCCGCCCATTCTTGGCGCTTGAAGGCGACGAACGAGTCGAACATCGCCGGCCCAAAGACGGTCTTCGCCAGGGGATCAACAGCGAAAGCCTCAACCGCCTCGGAGAGCGTCTGGGGCAGCTGGTGGATCCCGCGCTTGGCCAGTTCGGCCGGCGGTAACAGGTACATGTTCTCAGTGTTCGGCGCGCCGGGATCGAGGTTCTCGCGGATGCCTTCAAGGCCGGCCGCGAGCATCAGCGCCGCGCCCAGGTACGGATTGCAGCCGATGTCGGCCGCCCGGCACTCGACTCGCCCGCCGCCCAGCGGGATGCGCAGCATGTTGGTCCGATTGTTGTTGCCGTAGCAGGCAAAGATCGGCGCCCAGGTAAAGCCCGAGGCCGCACTGCGGCGGATCAGGCGCTTGTAACTGTTCACCGTCGGAGCGATCGCCGCGCACAACGCCGGGGCATGGCGAAGGACACCGGCGATGAACTGGTAGCCCAGGCGTGACAGGCCGCAGCCATGCGGATCCTGCGGATCAGCGAAAAGGTTGGTCCCGCTCGCATCGCTCAGGCTCATGTTGAAGTGGCCGCCGCTGCCCGTGAGGTGGCCGAACGGCTTGGGCATGAAAGTCGGATAGAAACCGTGCTTGCCGGTGATCTCCTTGGCCAGGAGCCGGAAGTAGGTCAGCCGATCGGCGGTGGTCAGGGCGTCGGCGTAATCGAAGTCGATCTCGAACTGGCCCGGTGCGTCTTCGTGGTCGAAGCTGTACACGTCCCAGCCGAGGTCGTTCATCGCCGTCACCAGCTCATCCAGCCAGGGATAGCTGTCGAGGATCCCGACCACGTCGTAGGCCGCCTTGGAGAGGCCGTCGCGAGCACCAGATGGGATTGGTTTGCCGTTCTCGCCGTCCTTGAGGACGAAGAACTCGGCCTCGATGCCAAGATTGAAGGTGAAGCCCATCTGCTTCGCGGCCTCCATCTGCTGCTTGAGGATCACCCGGCTGCACGCTGGAAACGGCTTGCCGTGGCACCACAGATCGCTGGCGAACCACGCGACTTCCGGCCGCCAGGAACAGATCGTGGCGGTGGCCGGATCGGGATGGGCGCTGACTTCCTCATCGTTCACCTGCTGCGGCACGCCATCGAGCGCCGCTCCGGTGAACAGTTCGGAACCGGCGAACATCTGCGGCCAATGGTCGATCGGGACGACCTTGCACTTGCTGACGCCGTGGATGTCGACGTAGGCCGCGAGGCCGTATTTGACCCCTTTGGCCTTGTGGGCGGCGATCAGGTCGGCGAGTGGGACGGGAGGCTGGGGACGGGGTGGCATGGGATCCTCAAGCCATCACAGGGATGGCGGGTGCGGGGTGGCAGACCGTCGCGGCCGCCACTGCTAACAGGGCAGGCGGCCATTAGGAGTCTGTCGGGAATAGATGACCGAGGATGGCGAAGGTATCGTCCGGCAGATCCAAGGCGGCAAAGCGGGCGGATAGCAGAGCTATCTGACCGTTTTGCCAACGCCGGAGATGCCGTACGAGACCGAGTCAGCCGACCGAATCTATTCCCGACAGGCTCCTAGGGTCATGACGGGGTGACGAAGGCTCCAGTGCTGATCCGAAAGGTTCAGCACTGGGCGTGGTCGGGCCGTCCCGACGTGAGGGTGCGCAGCGCGGGTCGTCCCGCGCTCGACCGTCGGCACCATGACCAGCGGCAATCCGTGCCTTGCGCGGTGCGTGCCAACCCCGGCGCGAGCGGACGAATCCGCCGGCAGGGCGTACGACCTCGTCACCGTGGCCCAGCGGGCTCCGCTTCACGGAAATCGTTCATGCGCGATCCCTGAGCATTCGCCCGCTCGCTGCACCAGCAGTGCCCGTTTACTTGGCAGTGGTGAGGCCATGGCGTGGACAACGGCCCATCGATGTTGGCACTCGTCTTGCTTTACCCTTGAGTCGCACCTGCGCGACATCCCGCCGGGACGACCCGTCGGTGTGCACCATGCCCGGGACGGCCCGGAACCAGGATGGTCATGGAACTCGTCGTCTGCCGCTCCCTCTGGGGTGTCGAAGGCGTGTGGGAGGAATTGTTTCCCCGCCTACGCACCGAAGGCTTCACCGGGATCGAGACCCGCATCCCGGCCGAGCCTGCTGAGCGCCAGCGCCTGATCCGCGCCCTTGCCGCGAGCGGTATGCGCACGATCGCCGAGATCAGCGCCAAAGGTTACGTCATCCCTGATCCGCTGGCGACCCCCTCCGAACACCTTGCTGAAATCGCCGCCAAGATCGGCCCGGCCCTGGAGTTGGCGCCGTTGGTGATCAATGGCTATCACGGTTGCGATGCCTGGTCGTTTCCCGACCAGTGCCGCTTCGTCGAGGGTTTCCTCGCCCTCGAACAGCGGGCTGGAGTGCCGATGACCATGGAACTGCACCGTGGGCGCAGCCTGTTCAATCCGTGGATCACCCGCGACCTCCTGCGCGAATTCCCAACCCTCAAACTGACCTGCGACTTCAGCCACTGGTGCGTGGTCACCGAGCGCCTGCTGACCTCTGAGGGCGCCATCATCGCGGCCTGCGCGGCGAACGCCTGGCATGTCCATGGCCGAGTCGGTTACGATCAGGGGCCGCAGGTCCCTGATCCCCGGGCTCCGGAATACGCGGAAGCGCTCGCGGCCCACGAATCGTGGTGGGATCAGATCTGGCGGGCGCAGGCGGCCCGCGGCATGAAGGTCGTCACCTGGACACCCGAGTACGGAATTGAGGGCTATCTGCACCACCTGCCCTACACCGACGTGCCGGTCGCGGATCTGTGGACCATCTGCCGCTGGGCCGGACAACGTGCGGCCGCGCGTTTCGCCTCCGGGGTCTGGCGTCAAACACCATGAGCGGCGACGAACGGCCTTTCGGCGAGCGCTCGTGGACCGATCTCGCGGCCGGGCTCGCGGCTGTTCCCGGGCCGGGGAAGGTCTGCCTCCTGCCGATCGGGGCGATCGAGCAGCATGGCCCGCATCTGCCGGTCGATACCGATGCGCGCATCGCGGATGCGCTGTGCCGCGCGGCGGCCCGCGCCACCGGCTGCCTCAGTCTGCCGGTGCTCGCCTACGGCTGCAGCTTCGGCCACGGCGAGGCCTGGCCCGGAACCCTCTCGCTCAATCCAGAGACGTTGACGACCACCGTGCGCGAAGTTGGCCGTTGGCTGCTCGCCACCGGCTTCGAGCGCCTGCTGATCGTGAACAGCCACTTCGGCAACGGCTCGGCGATCCGCTGTGCGGTCGATCACCTGCGTCTCGCGCATCCCGAGCGGCTGCACATCGGCACGGTGAACACCTGGGAAATCACCACCGAGGTGAAGGCCTGGTTCCTCAGCGACGGCGATGATGTCCACGCCAACCGCGCCGAGACCAGCCTGATCATGCACCTGGCCCCCGAGCTGGTGCCGGTGGACCGGATTGCCGACGCTGATGATCCGGACCGCACCGCCGATCTGGTCTTCACCTGGCTGGTGCCGCAGACCTCGACCAATGGCGTCACCGGGCGACCCAGCCTCGCCAGCGCCCAAGAGGGGGCGACCTGGTTCCAGGTGATGACCGATGCGTTGACGGCGCTTGTCCGGCGAGCGGCGACTGAGGAGGCGCCGCTCACCTGGCGGCGGGCGCCGGGTGCCCTGATCCCAGGAGGCTGAGCTCGCCATGCGTCGAGCACCCACGATCACCCCGCTGTTAACCGGTATCAGCCGGTACGACAAATCGCTGTCCACCAGGGGGCGCGGTCAGGGCGTGGTGATCGCGGCCCCGATCATCGCCTGGCTGATCGAGACCGACGATGGCCGGCTGCTCTACGATGTCGGCTGCGATTACGCCAAGATCTGCGATCCGCTGCGCTGCGCCCATTTCTATGGCGCCAATCCTTTTGGTGCCCCGGAAATGCAGGCTGCAGACACCGTGCCGGCGCAGCTGGGTCGCTATGGTCTTGGTCCGTTGGACATCGATTGCGTGGTCCTCGGGCATGGCCACTTCGACCATGCCGGCGGGCTGGCGGACTTCCCCCATGCCGAGATCCGAATCCAGGCGGCAGAGCTGGCCGCAGCCCGCGCTGGGGGCGGGGCCTATTTCGCCGACGAACTGGCCGGAGGCTATCGCTGGCGCTGCCTGGATGGGGATGCCCAGATCTGTCCCGGGGTAGTTGCGCTGGCGACGCCCGGGCACACCGCCGGCCACATGTCTCTTCTCGTCGAAGGCGACCGTCAGGCCGCGATCATCGCCGGCGATGCCGCCGATCTCCAGGAGAACCTCGATGATGAAGTCGCTCCCGGCTTGTGCTGGCAGGATCAGACGGAATTGGCGGTGGCTTCAATCCGCCGGTTGAAGCGCGAGGCCCAGAGCCTGCGCGGCGAGGTGTGGCCGAACCACGATATCGCCTGGTGGCAGCGCTGGCTCGCCCGCTACTGAGGATCACTCAACCCTCGGATGCCCGGCGAGCCGGCGCAAAACGCTGATCTGGCCATGATGCAACGGCTCGTGGGTTACCATGTAGACCAGGCTGTCACCCCAGGTCCGGCACGAATCCGGGAGCCAGTCCGGCCGCAGATGAGGTAAGACCACGGTGAGCTCTTCGATGGTGACGCTGGCGGCCACCGCATCCGAGGCCGCATCCCAGGCCGCGATCCGGGTCCGCAGATGGGGCCACGCCGGCAGGTCACCTGGGGTCGGGGCCATGAAGTTGAAGATATCGATCTCGTCCGGAGTCGCGAACGACCAGTCGCCGCGACCCATGCCGCAGAGAGTCAGGGCGGTGAAGAGGCTCGCGTGCGCCGCATGCCAGGCGATCGGCGGCAAGTCGGGTCGCGGTCGCCACTGCGCTTGCTCGTCGCTGACGGTCGCCAGGTGGCGGTCACGGAGTTCGCGGATGATCTGCATCTGGCGCTGATAGATGACAACGACGGTGGGCGACATGGTGGGCGACATAGCGGTCCACCTTGCGTCAATCATGCCAGCAGTTCCTCGGTGCTGCGTCGAACAGCCATGCGCGAAGCCGCGAGCACTTGCCTGGATTTTGCGCAGCCCGCCCCCAGGGGTGATAATAATTGAGGCGTCGTTATACCGCGACAGGCGACGGTGATTCGCCCAGGCGGTTGAAATTTCGCAGTTTCGACCTCGGGCGAAGGATCGGCAACGCTTGGCATGAATCTTGCACTTCGCTGACGATGGTGTGAGCCATCGCGCGTCATGGTTCGGCAGAGCGCGCTGCCGATGGTTCGGGACGACCCGGAACACCACTGATACCCCGCCGGGACGACCCGGCTTCGGTGGTCTGGATGCTTAGCATGCGGACCCCGCTGGAGTCGTGATGCGCTGTCGACGCTCGTCGTGGTCCTTCAGCTCGGGGTCGTGGCCAGGCATAAGCCGTCCATGACCGGCACTCCGACTCCACCGCTGCCGAGTGCCCTCGGCATCACCCGGCGGATGCCGCCGGCCCCGTGGTTTGCGGTCCGCCGCGAGCTGACCCCCCGGCGGCGGTCGTTCCTCTGGGTGGCGTCGTTCCTGCTGCCTTTGCTGGTGTGGTCGATCATCAGCTATGTGCCCTTCATCTGGCATCCGCAGGTCCTTGTCAGCAATCCCGGAGACAGCGGGATGCTCTCGGTCGGCACCCGCATCGATCGATCGCAATTCGACGAGGAGAACCAACGCCTCGTCACCGCGGGCAAGCGCATTGCGGTGGGCAATCCGGCGAATCCGATCTTCCTTCCCGCGCCGCACGAGGTCGGCAAGGCCCTCGTCAGCGCCTACACCACCGAACCGCGACGGGGCGATAAATGGCTGCATGAGGCCCTCTGGCATTCGATCAAGGTCATCATCTACGGCTTCGTTCTGTGCAGCATCGTCGCCGTCCCGTTAGGCATCATGTGCGGCACCTGGAGTTTCTTCAGCCGGCTGTTTGAGCCGTTCATCGATTTCGTCCGCTACATGCCGGCCCCGGCCTTCGGCGCACTGGCGATTGCGATCACCGGGATTAATGACGGCCCCAAGATCAGCATCATCGTCATCGGTACGTTCTTCCAGATGGTCCTGGTCATCGCCAACACCACCCGCCAGCTTGATGGGGCGTTGCTCGAAGCGGCGCAGACCCTCGGTGCCTCCGACCGCCGCCTCCTGACCCGGGTGGTGATCCCCGGCATCTTGCCCAACCTCTACACCGACCTGCGCGTCCTTCTCGGCTGGGCGTGGACCTACCTGATCGTCGCCGAGCTGATCGGAGCGAGCAGCGGCATCAGCTACTTCATCAACCAGCAGGGGAAATACCGCAATTACAGCAACGTCTTCGCCGGGATCATCACCATCGGCCTGATCGGCCTGATCACCGATCAGATTTTGGGCTGGCTCAGCCGCTTCCTCTTCCCGTGGAGCGGGGCGCAACCGCCATCGCGGCCGTCGCGCATCGCCTTCGCGCTCGTCTTCTTCCCCTTCCGCCTACCAGCGATCCTCCTCCGCTGGGCACGCGCCCATGATCCGAAGCGGGTGCAGCCATGAGCGAAATAACAGCCGTGAGCGGGATAACAGCCGTGAGCGGGATAACAGCCGTGAGCGGGATAACAGCCGTGAGCGATCCCGTCGCCGAGCGCTTCCAGCGCATCGCCGCTCGGCCGGTGGTACTCGATGTCCAACACCTCGGGATGTCGTTCCCGGGTGCCGGCGGTAACCTCATCCATGCCCTGCACGACGTTTCATTTCAGGTCCGCCGACGGGAATTCATTACCGTGGTCGGGGCCAGCGGCTGCGGCAAGAGCACCCTGGTGCGGATCCTTGCCGGGCTAACCAGCCATACCGCTGGCGAGGTGCTGCTTAACGGTAAGCCGGTGAACGGCCCGGGCCCCGATCGCGGGATGGTCTTCCAGGGCTACACCCTCTTCCCCTGGCTGTCGGTGCTGAAGAACGTCATGTTCGGCCTCGACATGCTTGGCCGCGGGCACGATGCGGCTAAGTCCGAAGCCTTGCAGTGGCTCGAATTGGTCGGCTTGGCGCACAAGGCCGATGCCTGGCCGCATCAACTCTCGGGCGGCCAGCGGCAACGGGTCGCGATTGCCCGCGCCCTCGCCGCCGGCCCGCGCATCCTGCTCATGGACGAGCCGTTCGGGGCCCTCGATCCGCAAACCCGGGCAACGCTGCAAGAGCACCTGCTGCAGATCTGGCAGCAGGTGAATGTGACCATCGTCTTCATCACCCACGACATCGATGAGGCGCTGTGGCTGGCCGACCGTGTGCTTGTGATGCAGCCGCCAGACGAGGCTCATCCGGGTGGTTGGTTGCGCGAGATCGTCGACGTGCCCCTGCCCGTGCCGCGGACCCGGGAGATGGTCCGCAGCGAGGCGTGGCGTACGACCCGGGCGCACCTTGAGGACTTGATCCATCCCCGTCACGTACATGCCGCAGAAAAGCTGCCGGTGTTCAAGCTCACCGTCGCGGGGGACGAGGTGCTCTAGGCAAAAAGTATGGCCACCCAATAAACCAGAGACCAGAGACCAGAGACCAGAGACCAGAGACCAGAGACCAGAGACCAGAGACCAGAGACCAGAGACCAGAGACCAGAGACCAGAGACCAGAGACCAGAGACCAGAGA
>JBIILZ010000058.1:0-25003 GCA_044338255.1 Planctomycetota bacterium
CACCTGGTCAACAAAAACGGATGGATCTGCATCGCCCTACAGGCGCTTGGTATTTCAGAAGATTGCATCAAGCCCGTGCTTTCACGATTGGCATTATATTAAAATTCGAACTCTTGAGTGTGCGACAGAAGGGGATTTTCCGCATGGCAGCCTGCATTCCATGCATGGGGAAGAGCTGTCAGCCGGCCATCGTCGACAGCAGCGAATCGGCCGACGGGATTGCGGGCGCGACCTCGTCCAATGTCGAGCAGCGGGCATTCGTCACCTGGCTCAAGACCCATAAGAACATCGTGGCCTATTTCCACGGTCACAGCAATTCCAATGAGAGGTGGGACTACAAGGGCCCGGATTCCGATATCACCCTGAAGTGCTTCCGCATCGATTCACCGTTGAAAGGCGACATCAGCGCCAAGAGCGCCGGCATGGAGAGCCTGCTCTCGTACTTGCTCACGTAGATCGACACTAGGAGTCTGTCGGAGATAGATTCGGTCGGCTGACTCGGTCTCGTCAGACATCTCCGGCGTTGGCGAAACGGTCAGATAGCTCTCGCTATCCGCCCGCCTTGCCGCCTTGGATCTGCCGGACGATACCTTCGCCATCCTCGGTCATCTATTCCCGACAGGCTCCTAGAAAAGATGACGGTTCGCGAAATCCGTTGGTACCCGACCCCGGCTTTTTCCACCGACACCACCACTGCCGCCAACGCTCGTACGCCGGCGGTTGCGAATGTGCCGAAACTCGACTGGACCTATCAGGTCGCCGCTCCCACCTTCAGTGTTGCGGGGGGAAACTATGAATCGACGCAGACGGTGACGATCTCCTCAGCCACCGCCGGCACGGATATTTTCTACAGTACCGACGGCTCGACACCGACCGAGGGCTCAAGCAAGTATACCATTCCGTTGTCGATCGCCTCAACCGCCACCGTGAAGGCCGTCGCCGTGCCGACTACCTTTACCAGTCAGGCGCCCAGCAGCTCGTCGGCCACCTACACCATTCAGGGGGATGACAGTAGCAGCAAGTGCGGCAAGGGTATGGGCCTGGTGACCTTGTTCGGTGCCCTGTTCAGTCTCTGGCTGGTCGGCCGGCGTCTGCGGTGATGCGCCTGCTGTGCGCCGTGCTGATCTTGGCAGCCGGCGCGGGTTTGATCTGTTGGACTGTCGACCGGGTTCCGGACGGCAGAGCTGATCCGAGCCTCTCCGTTTTGACGCTGCCCGTGCTGCCGGGCATGATGCGGGCTGCGGTTGAGCCGGCACTGAAGGCCGCCAGCCTGCAGATCGAATCTCAGACCGCGTCCAGGCTCGTAGCGATGTCCGCAGATCACCGGTTTCGACTGGTGGTGCTGTGCACCAGTAAGGGCTACGTCACCAGCGTCACCACCGTCGAGGTCGCCAGTGAGGCCTCGGCGAGGGAGCGTGAGGAGCGCACGGCCAAGGTCGTCGCTGGCGCCGGTTGGCAGACCATGCCGTCGGACATCGTCAATAAGCGCTACGTGCACGGCCGGTATGAAGTGCTGGTTCGCCGGCAATTCGAATGCGACCCCATCGCCCCTGAGGAGTTTCTCTACTCCATCCTCGAGCTCCATGACCGTCAGGCAGAAAAATTAGGTGCGTCTCGACTTGGACAATGGTGGCTGTGACGTGTTGACCACGCACGTCTGTGGGCAGCGCGCTGCCACCACACAGGTCGCGCACTGCGGGGCGCGGGCGGTGCAGGTGTAACGCCCGTGCAGGATCAGGTAGTGATGCGCATGCAGCAGATGATTTTTGGGCGTGCGTTTGAGGAGCGCCTGTTCGGTGCTCAGCGGCGTGGTCGTGCGGCAAAAGCCCAGGCGATTGGCGACGCGGTGGACATGGGTGTCGACAGCGATCGTCGGTTCGCCGAAGGCGATATTGAGGACCACGCTGGCGGTCTTGCGCCCGACTCCGGGCAAGGCTTCGAGTTCCTCGCGCGTCCTCGGCACCTCGCCGTGGTGGCGTTCGATCAGCAGCCGGCAGAGGTTGATGACGTTTTTCGCCTTGGTGCGGTAGAGGCCGATGGTGCGGATGTAGGGGGCCAAGCCGTCTTCACCCAGCGCAAGGATCGCCGCCGGGGTCGCCGCCACCGGGAAGAGCTTGCGCGTCGCGAGATTCACCGATTTGTCGGTGGCCTGCGCCGACAGCACTACCGCCACCAGCAGCTCGAAGGGATTCGCAAACAACAGATCGCTGCGCGGTGCGATGGTTGCCGCGAGCTGGTCATAGACCCAGGCGACATCGGCATCGCTGGCGCGCTTGATCATCCCAGGCGCACGGCGATCGAGTTGGCGTGGGCGGCGAGGCCTTCGCCCCGGGCGAGGGCTAGTCCGGCCGGGGCCAGGCGGCGGAAGTCGGCTTCGCTGAAATTGATCAGACTGGTGCGCTTGAGGAAGGTATCCGCGCCGATGCCGCTCCACATCCGCGCCGTGCCGCCGGTGGGCAGGGTGTGGCTGGGGCCGGCGATGTAGTCGCCGATGGGCTCGGGGCTCCAGGCGCCGATGAAGATCGCCCCGGCATGAGTGAGCTTGGGCACCAGGGCCCGGGCGTCGGCGACCAGGACTTCGAGATGTTCAGGGGCGATGCGGTTAGAGACCGCCGCCGCTTCGTCGAGATCGCGGACATGCACCAGGCGCCCGAAGCGGCTGATGCTGGCGCGGGCGACGGCTTGGCGCTCGCCGGGTAGGGCTGCGAGCTGCTTGGCGATTTCGGCCTGGATCGGGGCGGCGACGGCATCGCCACCCACGACCACGCAGACGCACATCGCCAGGGTGTCGTGCTCGGCCTGCGAGAGGAGATCGGAGGCGGTGAATCGCGGATCGACGCTGCCATCGGCGATGACCAAGACCTCGCTGGGGCCGGCGAGCATGTCGATGTCGACGCGGCCATAGGCCCGGCGCTTGGCGAGGGTCACGACGATGTTGCCGGGGCCGACGATCTTATCGACCTTGGCGATGGTCGGCGTGCCGCAGGCGAGGGCCGCGATCGCCGGGATGCCGCCGACCTTGTAGACCTCATCGACGCCGACGGCGTAGGCCGCCGCCAGCAGCTCGCTGGCGACCGAGCCATCGGCGCGCGCGGGGGTCACCAGCACGGTTTCGGGCACGCCGGCGACCTTCGCCGGAACGAGGTTCATGATCACCGACGAGAACAGCGGCAGGCTGCCAGCGGGGCCGCCGGGGACATAGGCGCCGACGCGTGGGATCGCCGACCAACGCACCCCGAGGGGCTGATCGAGGGCTTCCCCGAAACCGCTGGGCAGCAAGTGGCGCTGATAGGCAGTGACCTGTTCGATGGCGGTGTGCATGGCCGCGCGCAAGGTCGGCTCGCAGGCATTGTAGGCCGCCAGCAGTTCGGCGGGAGTCACGCGCAGACGGTCGGCCGGCAGCTCGGCGCGATCGAAAGCCGTGGCGTAGCGGACCACGGCGGCGTCGCCTTCGCTTTCGACGGCGGCGAAGACCTCGTCGACGACTTCCTCGATGCGCGCCGGGCGGCCGAGGGTCTTCTGATAGAAGCCCCGGGCCTTCTCTTCGGCTTCGCGCACCAGGGCGCTGAAGCGCTGATGGCTGGCGCCGACCAGATCCTGGAAGGCGGCGTCACGGGGGGTCAGTTCGGTCAGCATGGCCGGGCCAGTGTGGCGGCACCATGCGCCTGACAACCACCGTCGTCGTCAGCGGTGGTCAGTCCTCGAGCGCCGCGCGTTTTTCGCGCATGGCGCGAAAAAAACCCTTCAGGAGCTGCGCGGAATCATCGCCGAGTATGCCGCCGGTGACCGCTACACGATGGTTGTATCCGGGCAGGGCGGTGAGATCGACGACACTGCCGCAGGCGCCGCACTTGGGTTCGAGTGCACCGTAGACCACGCGTTTTACCCGGGAATTGAGGCAGGCTCCGAGGCACATCGGACAGGGCTCGAGGGTCACGTACAGCGTGCAGTCTTCGAGCCGCCAGGTGCCCAGGGCCTGGGCGGCGGCGGTGATCGCCACCATCTCGGCATGGGCGGTGGCATCCTGCAGGCGCTCGCAGGCATTGCGCCCGCGGCCGATGATGCGCCCGTCGCAGACCACCACCGCGCCCACCGGGACCTCGCCCTCGCTGCCGGCGGCGCGGGCCTCGTTGAGGGCGTGGACCATGAAATCGGCATCGGCGGCGGCGAGCATGAGCCCAGGCTGATCGGCGACGTGCGGTTACAAGTCCGGGGCGAAAAAAAACCACCGCCGGCATCTGCCAGCGGTGGTTGCAATCGGACGCTCAACGAACGGTTTAGTGAGAACGCTTGACCATCGTCAGCAGGTAGCCGCGGCTAGGCAGGACCTGGTGTTTGACTTCGTCCATGGCGCTGTTGAGGCCGATCAATGCCGGGTCATCGTTCTTGATGTTGAGGGCGTTGCCGTGATTGACGAAGCCGAGCGACATCTTTTCGGCGTCGGCTACGAGCAGCACGGTCACGGTCTCGTTGGCATCGGTGGCGTGGCTGCGGATCAGCGAGGCGGCGCTTTCGATGGCATTGGCGACGGCGGTGGTGACTGACGCCGGGAGCTTGGTGCGCGCCGCCAGCGACAGGGCGAGATCGGTGAGCGGACCGCCGAAGTCGAGATCGCAGGGGAGCTTGACCTCGACCAGCTTGACCTTCGACATCTCGTAGAATTCGATGGTGCCGGCTTGATCGACGCTGAAGTAGTCGCCGCTGCGCGGATCCTTGAAACGGCCGGGCTGCGAGACGTTCATGCCCATGCCGGTGGCGGGGTGCTTGAACTGCAGGGGGAATTTGGCGGTGGGCGCGGCGGGGGCGGCGCTGGCCTTGGCCTTGCCGAAACTGGCGACCGCTTTTTCGATGGTCTCGTGGGTCTCGAAGAGGGCCAGGAGACCGAGCATCTCGAACAGCGCGATGACCTTCGCGGGCACCCCGACGAGTTTGATATCACCGCCTTTTTCGCGGAAGGTATCGACGCATTTGACGATCGTACCCAGACCCGTGGAGTTGATGTACTTCACATTGGTCAGGACGAGCATCACATTGCGCGTACCACCGGAAAGGATCTCCGAGAGCCGTCCTTCAAAGGCCTGATTGGTGCTCGCATCAATCGAGCCGGTGAGAAACACCGTCTTGGCGTCTTCGCCTGACGACAGTGAGACGGACTTGATATCGAAATTCAAGACGGCCATGAGGGCTCCGAAACGGTGGACGAGTTGCGAGCATTCGTACCATACAACCGAACGCAAATCCAAGCCTGGGCAACCTTCTGAGGGTGTGATACGCAAATGCCGCCAGGATGGTGCCCCAGACGTGAATCCAGCGGGGTGGCGGATCTGATGCATCCAGCAAGCGGAACACGCTGGCTTTGCCGTGGCTCTCACGCCCGGTGACACGATGAGATGAAAGGCAGACGGCGACATGGGCAGCTTTTTCGGAAAAGGTAAGGATAAGCACGCAGAGGAGCCCAAAGTCACGGTTCCGCCACCAGCTCGGCACAGTCGTCGGGCCGTGGTCCCCGGAGCTGCCCCTGCTACGCAGCGCGTAAGCGGCGGCGCGCCGGTGCCTACGGTTCGGCCGACGGCGGCAGTCACCGCCCGAGCCAAGCCGGCCCCGGTCAAGCCCGTGGCTTCCGACCTCGACAACGACCAGCTGGTGTTGCCGGCTTCCGAGAATCAATCGCGTCCCGACACCAAGGGCCCGATCCGCTCTTCGAACGCCCCGCTGTTCAGCGGTAATCTCGCGGACAATGCCCGCACCGTCGGCCCGTGCCGCAGCGGCGATGCGGCCCTCATCGAGTTCATGGTCACCAAGGCCAAGCTGATCACCCGCGAGCAGGCTGACCTGGTGGTGAGCAAAGCCACCCGCGAAGAGCTGCCCCTCGACGCGGCGGCTGTGGCCCTGCAGGTGATCACCGAAGACGCCCTGGTGAATGCGCTCACCCAGGAATGCTGGGTGCCGCATCTGAAGGTCGACAAATACGAGATCCGCAAAAAAGCCCTCGATACCGTCAGCCGTGAAGATGCCCTGCATTTCAGCGTCTTCCCGGTCGATAAACTCGGTCAGCTGTTGACCCTGGCGATGGTCAATCCGCTCGATGCGGACACCATCCGCATCCTCGAATCGAAGACTAATCTCGACATCAAGAAGGTCGTCGCGACTCGCACCGAGATCCAGCAGGGGATCGAGAAATATTATTCGGGCCGGGTCATCGCCAAGGACACCTCGATTTCGTTCACGGCCGATGCCGAGACCGAGATGAAGAGCGTCACGCAATTGCTGGGCAACGTCAAAGCTTCCGACGTCGTTCCCGCCTCGGACAATCTGCTCGCCCCAGAAGAGTCGATCGCCAGCGATATCCAGGATATCGACGATCTGCTGATGGCCGATGAGATCATCGCCCCGGCGATCATCGCCCCGGCGATCGTCGAAGCCAAGTCCGTCGAGGCCGAACCGCCATTGATCGTGCCGATGGGCGAAGTGTTCGAGATCTCCGAACCGCAGATCATGGACGCGTCGGCACTCGAGGCCCGCACTCCGCGGACTGCGGCTCTGCCCCCGGTCTTCGAATCCGACACCGTTCTGCCGCCTGTGTCGCCTGTGTCGCCTGTGTCGCCTATGCCCCCTGTGTCGCCCGTGCCACAATTCGAATTCGAGGATCCGCCAGCCGCCGTGCCGTCCTTGGCCGCGACCATCACTCCGCCGGCGACGACGCGGATCTCGGCGCCCGAATTCGAACTTGACGATACGGATGCGATCGCCCCCGCGATCAAGCCTGCGATCGAGGTCAAGCCTGTTGCCGAGGTCAAGCCTGTTGCCGAGGTCAAGCCTGTGCCCGAGGCCAAGCCTGCAGCCCGCGTGCCGGTGGTCCCTCCCGCACCCCGTGGTTTGCCCACCGCTCTTCCGCCAGTGGCGGCACCAGCACCGGCATCAAGGGCGCCAGCCGCGCCCATCGCCCGTCCGTCGACGAGTTCGGTAGCGCGTCCGGTCACGGCGACCATCTCCCGCGCGAGCGCCAGCGCTCGTCCGGTCGGCAGTTCGTCGAATCTGTTTCCGGACCGCCCCGCCACGGCGCGGGTCGCGGTTCCCAAGGTCGTGAATCTGATCCCGGTCCTCGAGGAAGAGTTCCAGCACGCCATTACCCATGGGAAAGCCCACGTTTTCGAGAAGTGGGTAGGCTTGCAGGGGCGTAATCGCATCATCAACGCGATCCCCGTCGAAGCCGAATTCGATAGTCTGCTCGAAGGGTTGTACGCCGGCGGTTCAGCGCTGTAAAAGTGCAGGATCGGTGACCCATAAACGGCTCGCGGCGAATTCGCCGCGAGCCGTTTGCCTTATGCCGTCAAAGCCGAGTATGCTGCCCATGGATAATCCTTGGACGCCCGGCGGTGGCCTGCACTACCAATTGATCAAACAGAGTGGCAAAGCGCGACGGGGCCGTTTCTGGACCAAGCACGGCGTGGTCGAGACGCCGGCCTTCATGCCCGTCGGTACCCAGGGCGCGGTCAAATGCGTGACCCCGGATCAGGTCGCGGCGACCGGCGCCCAGGTGGTCCTCGCCAACACCTACCATCTGTCGCTGCATGAGCGCACACAGCTGGTTGAGCGTCTCGGCGGCCTGCATGCGATGATGCGCTGGAACGGCACCATCCTCACCGACTCCGGCGGCTTCCAGGTGTTCTCGCTGCCCGATCGGCAGATCACCGAAGAAGGCGTGCGTTTCACCTTCACCCAAGGTGGCGAACCGACCATGCTCAGCCCGGAATCCTCGATGGATATCCAGAAGCGGCTCGGTGCCGACATCGTCATGGCCTTCGATGAATGCATCGATCACCAGGCCGATGCCAAGTATGTGGCGCAGAGCGTCGAGCGCACCGAACGCTGGCTGAAGCGCTGCTTTGCCGTGCCGCTGCAAGAGCACCAGCATCTCTTCCCGATCATCCAGGGTGGGATGGACCTGACCCTGCGTGCTCATGCCGCGAAGAGCCTGGCCGCCTACAACGCCCCCGGCTACGCCATTGGCGGGGTCAGCGTCGGCGAAGGCTACCAATCGATGGTGCGCGTGGTCACGCACACGGCGCCGTTGCTGCCCGCCGATCGTCCGCGCTATCTCATGGGCGTCGGCCTGCCTGAAGACCTCGTCGCCAGCGTCGAAGCCGGCATGGATATCCACGATTGCGTGATCCCCACGCGCTACGCCCGCGAAGGCACGGTCTTCACCTGGGAAGGCAAGATGCGCATCGGCGACAAGACCTTCCGCAAGGATCGCTACGTCATCGACACCACCTGCACCTGCTACACCTGCGCCGGCGGTTTCTCGCGGGCCTATCTGCGGCACCTGCATTTTTCGCAAGAGCCCTTGTACGAGACCCTGGCGACCATCCACAACCTGCATTTCTACCAGGATCTGATGCGCGCCATGCGCCTGGCCATCGAAGAGGATCGCTTCTCGGCCTGGGCCGAAGGCTTCCGCACCCGGTACTTCAAGAAGGGCTGAGCGCGATGCGTCTGGTGGTCATCCAGCAGGGCCGTCTGCGTGATCGCCAGGTCGAGACCTTGCGCGACGAATACGTCAAGCGCTTCGCGCGCTTCGGCAGCCTGACGATCCATGAGAAGGAGCCCAAGGGCGACGAGCCCCTATGGCCGCGTTCCGCGCGTTGGCGGGTGGTCCTCGATGAGCGCGGGGAACTGCTCACCAGCGTGCAGCTCGCCGAGCGCCTGCGCAAATGGACCATGGCCCACGGCGAGGTGGCGTTCCTCATCGGCGATGCGTTCACCACCCATCCCGCAAGCACCGCCCTCGCCGACAGCCGCTTGGCCCTCGGCCCGCTGACCTTGCCGCATCAGCTCGCGCACCTGATCCTGATCGAACAACTCTACCGCGCCGCAACGATCATCGCCGGCACCGGCTACCACCACGCCTGAACCCATCGCCAGCGTTGCATCTGATCCGCAGCTGCGCTTTTCAGCGAGGTAGGAGAGTAAAATGCCCGTCGTGAAGAGTTCTTCCCCCCCTGGGAGCGCCGGCCCATCCAGTCGTCCCACCAACCCTAAAACTCAAAAAAAACAGCGCTAGCTGCGCATATGCAAGGCGCCGGATGACGACGCTTGGCCAGCCAAGCTAGGATTCCGGCAACGCCGCAGATGCGTAGCTAGCGCTGTTTTTTTCAGTGAGGCGGCGCCAGGTGGTGGTGATCTCGGCTTTGTCGCCGGCGCCGGTGTCGCCGAGGGCGGAGCGGTAGACGGCGGCGACGGCTTCCACCACCACGCTCGCGCGGTAGCGCTCGTAGGCGAAGACGCGCGCGGCATCGCCCATCTGCTGGCGTCGGCCGCGGTCATGGAGGTGGCGCATGGCGTCGGCCAGGGCATCGGTGTCGTCGGCGGCGATCAGGACCGCGGTCTGGCCATCGCGCACCAGCTCGGGCAGGCCACCGGCGGCGACCGCGATCAGCGGTTTGCCGGCCGCCATCGCCGTCAGCGGCAACAGCGGATGGCATTCGTGGGTGCCAGGGATAGCCAAGGCATCGCAGGTGGCGATGAAATCGGTGGTATTGCCTTCATCGGTCACCGTCACCTGGCAGGCGAGATCGTCGGCGAGTTCGCGGGCTGGCTGGCGATCCTGGGTGAAAAGCCGCGCCGCCAGCGGCAAGCCCGCATGCTGGATCTCGGCCACCGCCATCAGCCAGCGGCGGAGTGCTGGTCGCTCGCCGCCGTCGATACAGCCGATGATCCAGTCGCTGGCCAGCGGGCTGACCAAAGGTGCGGGCTGCAAGTCTACGCCCATGGGCACGATCGCGATGCGGTCACGGGTCAAGCCGTTACGCGATAGGCAGTGCGCACGGTGGTGCTCGGTAGGTACCAGGACCCACGCCACCAGCGGATCACGTAGGCGACGTGCGGCATAGGGTTCCTCAGCGTGGTGCAGGGTGATGATCACCGACAGCCCTAGGTTCCGGGCGATGTCGAGCGTCGCCGGCAGATTGGCTAGTCCATGCACATGCAGGAGGTCGGGGGTCCAGGTCGCGACCTGACGCACGGTGGTGGCGCGTTCGTGACGCCACCACCGCCACCAGCCGCTGGTATAGGTCAGTAGCGGCAGGCCCGCGGGCGAGACCACCGGCGCGGCCGGCGCGGCCGGCGCCGGCGCCAGAGGCATCAGCAGCGCCAGCTGATGGCCGGCGGCGGCCAGCGCCGTGAGCAGCGGCTGGGCCGCCTGCAATTCCATGGAATCCAGGCTGGGGACGGCATGCAGGATGCGCAGGGGAATCATGGATGGTGTGGATCCCGCTGGCTGGGAGCCTTCAGCTGGCTGGGAGCCTCCCGCTGGCTGAGAGCCTCCAGCTGGTCGAGGTCGGCATCATAGCCATCCAGGCTCAAAGGCGTTCCGGGAATCACATGACTGCCGGTGGCCCACGCTCCCAGGTCGGTGGTGCGACAGCGCGCGCAGCAGAACGGGAAGCTCGGCGGACGCCCGGTGCCCAAGGGCACCGGGCGCCGGCAGGTCGGGCAGGCGATGGAGGAGGGGACCTCAGTCATGGCGCTATGATCCAATTCCCGCGCCTGACGGAAGAAGGGGATTGCCGTCGCCCGTGGTCAGTGCATCGCCCTTCGACGCGCTGGCCTATCTCCGACAGACTCCTAGGCTGTTGCCGCTCATGAAACCTGCGGTCCTCGGTCTTCTCTTATGGTGTTGCGCCGGCATCCTCGGCGCTTCCGAATTGTCCGACAAGTGCGATCGGCTGCTCGACGGCGTGCCCCGGGGCGGCCTCGCCGGAGTGGCGGTCTATGATCTCGCCGTCAATGCCTGGCTCTATCGTCATGAGGCCGATCAGCCGCGGGCCCTCGCCAGCACCACTAAGTCGCTGGTGGCGGCGGCGGCCTTGACCCAGCTCGGCCCGCAATTCCGCTTCCATACCCAGGTATACTCCGTCGGCCCCCTGGCCGCGCGCATCCAGGGCCTGGGGGTGGTCGGCGGCGGTGATCCGTGCCTCGACGGGCATTTCAACGATGATCAACCCGAGGCCGTGTTCCTCGCCTGGGCCGAGCAGTTGAAGCGCCAGGGCGTGACCGCCATTGATGGCGATGTGGTCATCGACGGGCGCTTGTTCAGCGGCCCCATCCGGCCTGCGACCTATCCGCAGGATCAGGACAACCAGCAGCGCTGGTACAGCGCCCCGGCGAGCGCCTTCGCCTGGAATGACAACTGCATCGAAGTGCGCGTCGTGCCGACCCGCGTTGGCGATCGGGCCAGTGTCGAAGTGCGCCCGCAGAGCTCGCGCATCCAGGTCGTCAACAAGGCCCAGACGGTGGCCGGCAAGGGCGACAAGGCAATTTTCGTGATCCGCGATCTCGATCGCAACCGGGTGACGGTGACCGGCAATTATGCGGCGGCGACGCCGTGGTTCCCGTTGGCGATCCATGCCGATCCCGACCTGCTCGCCGGCGAGCAGCTCAAAGCTTCGTTGCAGCAGGCCGGCATCGTCGTCGCCGGCAGCGTGCGTCTCGGCCCGGTCGATGCCCGTGGCGGACGGCTGCTCATCGATCACACCTCGCCCTTGGTGCCGGCGGTGACCTTGATGAATCAGCATAGCCAGAATTTCTACGGTGAGCAGATGCTGCGTCTGCTCGGCTTCGAGCGCTTCCAGGACGGTTCGCTGGTCTCGGGCAGTAAGGCCACGTTGCTGACCTTGAAGCGCCTAGTCGGCGATCGCGTCAGCCAGATCACCCTGCTCGACGGCAGTGGTTTGTCGTATGGCAACGAAGCCACCGCCGGGGTCATGGTCGAGATCTTCGCCGCCATGCACCGCTCGCCGCTGCGCGAAGAATTCTACAACAGCCTGAAGGAGCGGAATGTCGGCAAGATCCAGGGGCGGGTGAAGACCGGGACCTTGGCCGTGGCCACCTGCCTGGTCGGCTACCTCGACCCGCCCTCGGGACATCGCCTGGCGTTTGCCATGCTCTTCAATCGCGGCACTTCCCGCGATTTCGGCTGGGCGCCGAAAATCCGCGAACAACTCTATCGGGTGTTTGCCGATCTCTGACTGTTGCGATGAGCCTGCAAAACAACGAACCCCGCCGGCAGAGCCGGCGGGGTTCGTTTATCAACGGGCTGACGCGAGTCTTAGCCGACTTTGATGTTGCGCACTTTGGGCAGGCAGAAGACCGAGTTCTTTTCGAGAACCCAGCGATCTTCGCCTTTGAGGCGTTCGATGCGCTCGGCGCGGTTGAGAACGTTGCGGTGCTTCGAGAAGCCACCCTTGGTGACGAATGTGCCGTGGATGCTCATGGGAACCTTTGGTTGAAATCGGCGAGTAGGCTAGCGGGTGAGTCTGGAAATCAAGCTGGTGCTGCCGTCGATGCCGGCTGGGCGTCAGTTACCAGCTGGGCGCCAGTTACCGCTACCGGCTGGGCGCCAGTTACCGGTACCGGCTGGGCGCCGATTGCCGGCTGGCGATGGGCTTCTTGGACGCGGCCCTTGACGTTGTTCTCGAGATGCTCCTGCTGCCAGTTGATCAGTTTGGCCGCCGGCGAGGTGAGTTCGCTGCCGATGAGCTCGCGGGCCTTGATCAGGCAGTCCTTCAGCGGCATGCCGGTCTTTTCGCGGTCGAAATAGAGGACTTTGAACACATCGCGCAGCAGGCGGATGTCGTCTTCGCCCATCCCGTCACGTCGGCAACCGATAATATTTACGTTGCGCGGCTCGGCGGGAGTGCCCTCGGCCATCATGTACGGGGGCAGGTCGAAACGCACGCCGGCCATGCCGCTGACGATGGTCAGCTCGCCGATGGTCGCGAAATGGTGGATGCCGACCATGCCTCCGATGACGGACTTGCGACCGATCACGACGTGACCGGCGATCTGGGCATTGTTGGCGATCACCACGCGTTCACCGATGTGGCAGTCATGACCGACGTGGGCGTAGGCCATCACCAGGGTGTGGTCGGCGATCGAGGTCTTCATGCCGCCGGTGGCGGTGCCCTTCGAGACGGTCACGCATTCATGGATGCGGACTTCGCGACCGACGACGGTTTCGCTGTCTTCGCCGTGGTATTTGAGGTCCTGCGGATCCGAGCCGACGACGCAACCGGGGAACAGGATCGAACCCTCGCCGATGGTCGTGCGGCCATAGACGGTCACATGATTGCGCAGTTCGGCGCCGGCGAGGATCCGCGCTTTGCCCTGGACCACGCAAAACGGGCCAACCGTGGCATCAGAATGGACATCGGCAGCGGGATCGACAACAGCGAGAGGATGAATGGGCATGACGTAGGGAAATCATGCGTACTTGGACGCCTGGCTCAAGCCGGTTGTCTGCTCGGCGGCCGGCCGAGGATCGCCGCCCATGATATCCTTTGCCCAGCTTCAGGGCCATGCCGCGCGCGAGGGACTGTCGGCCTTGGCGGTGATCGCACCGCCGGGGCCGCTGCCGGCTGCGCCCTTGCAGCAGATGCTCGCCGACGGGGTCGGCGACCTCGGCTGGCTCAAGGAACAGGCTCCGCTGCGCCTCGATCCCGTGGCGATGCTGCCCACGGCGCGCTCGCTGGTGGTGTTCGCCTGGCATTATCAGCCGACTCCCGGCAGCGGCACCCTGCGTCGTGCACGCTATGCGGCGGGGAAAGACTATCATGTAATCCTCCGTCCGAAGCTCGGTCGCATCGGCACTGCCCTTGGCGAACGCAATCGCGCCTGCGTCGATTCGGCGCCGATTTCCGAGCGCGCGCTGGCGCAGATGGCGGGCCTTGGCTGGATCGGGCGCAATGCCCTAGTCATCGATCCCACGGCGGGCACCTATCGCCTGCTGGGGGTGTTGCTGACCGAGGCCGAGATCGAGCGCCACGACGCCGGCAAGCGCGCCGATCGCTGCGGCGCCTGTACCGCCTGCGAAAAGCGCTGCCCCACTGCCGCCCTCGTCGAACGCCGGGTGCTCACCGAGCGCTGCATCAGCTACCTCACCATCGAGCATCAGGGCGTCATCCCCCGTGAGCTGGCCCTGCGCTTCGAGGGCTGGTGGTTCGGCTGCGATCTGTGCCAAGAGGTCTGTCCGTGGAATCGCTTCGCCCCGCCGGCGGACGACCCGCGCCTGCAAGGTGATGATCGCGACGAGGTGCTGTTGGCGATCACCGCCGAGGACTTCGACCGGCACTTCGCCGGTCGTGCCATCCGCCGCGTCGGCTATGTGCGATTCCGGCGCAATCTGCTGGTGGCCTTGGTCAGCCTCGGGCGCATCGAAGCCTGCGCCGGGCTTCTTGCCGAAGGTCTGCCCCTGGTCCTCGCCCAGGCCCGGGAATTGAACCTGCCGGGAGTGCCGCAGGATGCGCCGTCATGCATATCACCGTGAATGGCGAGCCCCGTGAACTCGCCGCGGGCGCGACGATCAGCACCTTGCTCGCAAGTCTGGCCTTGCCGAGCACCCGCGTGGCGGTGGAGGTGAATGCCCAGCTGGTGCGCCGGGCCCAGCACCCCGAGCAGGCTCTCACCGACGGCGACGCGGTTGAAATCGTGACCTTAGTCGGAGGCGGTTAGCCCGCACGTGAGGAGCCTGTCCGGTTGTGACGGGGCCGGTCGTCACACCGCTAATGCGCCCTGAAGAGTCATTGCAGCAACGCGCGCTTGATGGCGTGCTGCCCCGCGAGCAAGCCGCCGGTTTGGCGGGCATGCTCGCCAGCCGTCCGGCCCTCGCCCAGCAGGCCGCGGCTTTGCAGGCCCTGGATGCGGACTTGCGCCAGATATCCCAGAACACCGCCGTGCTCACCAGCGAAGCGCATTCCGAGGTTGGTCAGTTACGTCTGCGTCAGGCGATCATGGCCCGTGTCGCCACGCGGGTGCCGGCGAGCCAGGTGCGTGTGCGGCCCCTCGATGTCATCTATGCGGCGGCGGCGGCGGTCCTGGTCTTCGCCGCTTATGGCCTGACCCGTGCCACCGTGCAGACCTTGTTCGAGCAGGCCGTGGTCATGACCTGGGCTATCGGCCTGAGTCTGACCTTGGGCTTGTTGCTGCTGATCCTGCCGAGCTTTCTCCGCCGTGCCGAAGCGAGCCTGTTGCGCACGGTGATGCGTCGTCCGATTGCCATCGGGCCGGCGGACATCCTCATCTATCGCGCCGTGGGCATGGCCTTGGTCGTCGGCGGCATCTGGCTTACGTACTGAATTGAGTCGCGCAGTCGCACCACGACCCGCAAGGAGTCTGTCGGAGATAGGCTTGGTCGGCTGACTCGGTCTCGTACGGCATCTCCGGCGTTGGCAAAACGGTCAGATAGCTCTCGCTATCCGCCCGCCTTGCCGCCTTGGATCTGCCGTACGATACCTTCGTCATCCTCGGTCGCCTATCTCCGACAGACTCCTAGCCAAGCGCTCGCCGACAGCTATCTCTAGGGCACACCCCTGACAAGGACACCATCATGGTCAAAGAAAAACAAGTTCAGAAGCAGGCGAAGAAGGCCCCGCTGCTTTCGCCCAAAGAGAAGAAGGCCGCTAAAGCCGCCAAGAAGAACGCTAAGTAAGCGATCTTGCTGGTTGTCTCCACGACCCGCGCTGCCCGGCAGCGCGGGTCGTGTCGTTTTCAGAGCTCGGGATTTTTCTGCGCCAAGAGGTCGATGGTGACGGTCTGCTCACCGACGGTCACGACATCGCCGGTATGGAGCTTACGCCCCGGACGCGCTTCGGGCGTGCCGTTGACGGTGATGCCGCCGGCGCGCACCGCGTGTTTGGCGGCGCCGCCGGTGGTCGCGAGATTGTACTTTTTCAGCACCTGGGCGAGGGTGATGTAGACCTGACCGCTGCTGTCGAGCTGCGGACCCGCGACTTTCTTGGCGACTTTCTTGGCGGCTTTCGCTTCAGCTTTCGCGCTGGCTTGCTTGCTGGCGCCAGCAGTGGCGCTGCCGGTCTCGTCGATAATCGTCAGTTCGTGATCGGCCTTGCCGGCAGGCTTCTTCGCGTTCGCGGGCGTCACCGGACCCGCGGCTGCGGCGGCGGCAGCGCGGGCTTTCGCCGCCGCCAGGGGATTCTGCGTGAAGCCCTTGGGCGCGTATTTCGCGGCCAGGCTCTTATGTTCAGGGGGCCGGGTGCGGCGACGTTCATGACCAGGCATCGAGATATCCTTTAATGGAAAGCCAATTTTCGCGGGACACTTGTCCACCCATGACCTGGACTACGGCGGCGCCCGCTTTGGCGCCCAGGGCTCCGCATTGTTCGAGCGGCAGATCACGCAGATAACCGGCAAGGAAACCGGCAGCCCAGCAATCGCCGGCGCCGGTGGTGTCGATGGCTTCGACGATCTCGGCGGCAACCTGCACGCGCTCGGTGCCGCGCTGGATGAGGGCGCCGGCGCGGCCGAGCTTGACCACCGCTACGGAAGTGCGGCTGGCGAGATCGGCCAAGGCGGCTTCCGGCCCATCGGCGTGCCAGGCCTTGGCCTCGTCCTCATTGGCGAAGACCAGATCGACCTGGCCGGAGAGCAGTTCCTCGAGGATGGCCTTGTTGGCCATGACCACTTCGAACGAGGCCATGTCCAAGGCCAGCTGGCAGCCTGCGGCCTTGGCGGCGCTGGCGATGGCGCGCGTCAGGTCGTGATTGAAGAGCGTGTAGCCTTCGAGCATGACGAGCTTGGCGCCGGCGAAGGTGGCGGCAGTGATCGCCGCTGGATCGAGGGCGGCAGCAGCGGCCAGGCAGGTGCGCATGGTGCGCTGCGAGTCGGGCGTGACCAACGACAGGACATGGCCGGTGGGCAGATCGCCATGCTCGATGAGCCGCGGCTCGCAACCCTGCGCGAGCAGGGCGCTGCGGAAGAACTCCGCGTAATCATCGCGGCCGATGGAGCCCACGAAGGCCGAGCGGATGCCGAGATTGGCGCAGCCGACGGTGGTGTTGCTGGCGGCGCCGCCGGCGGCGCGCACTGAATCTTTCTTGGCCTTCTTGAGCAGGCTTTCGATCTCAGCCGGACCGACCAGTTCCATGCCGCCTTTGCTGCCCGAGACGTGCTTGGCGAGGAAGCCGTCATCGACCGTCAACAGCAGATCGACCAACGGTGAACCGATGCCGATGAGTTCGGGGGGCAGATCGAGAGAAGGCATAGGACGGCATTCGGTCTAGGGCTGGAGGCGGGCTAGGGAGGTCCGCGATTCAGCGCGGAAAGAAGAGGCTTATTTCTTGTCTTCGTCGACCATGCGGGCGACTTCCATGAGGATGCCCGCCGCCGAACCCTTGAGGGTGCGCGCGGTCGGGGGCGTGCCCTCGGCATGGAAGGCGAAGCGTGGCGGCGGCGCGATGGCCATGGCGACGAGGGCTTCGAATCCCACTACCGTTCCGGTGGAGGCGTGGATCGGCGTACCTTTGTCCATCCACACCGAATTCACTGAGATGCCAGCAGACGGGCCGACCAGGTCCAGGCGCCCGGACTTGGCGGTGGTCTGGAAGAACTGCAGCAGGTCGAGAAGCCCACCGGTGACTTCTCCGGTGAAGGTCGCCCCTTGGCTGGAAAGATCGGCCATGCTGAAGCCCGGCCCCATGGTCTCCAAGGTCGAGATCTGCGGGGCCTGGTTGCCCAGCGAGCCCGGGTCGCCACCCGGCGGCAAGAGATGCATGCGATAGACCTGGCCGCCGATCTGGATCTGGCAGCCGTCGTCGATGCGCGTGGGCTCGCTGATGCGCTGATTGTTCGCCAGCACCCCGTTGCGGCTGTTGAGATCGGTCAGTACCCAGCAGGCATGCTGCGGCTGCCAACGCATCTCGGCGTGCCGGCGTGAGGCCAGCGCATCCTGGAGGACGATGTCGACGCCTTCTTCGCGACCGAACACGTACGGACGCTCGATCTTTAGACGATAGGCGCGACGGGAAGCGGAGACGAGGTAGTAATCAACAGCCATGTGCGTGGCAAAACCTAGGCCGGCGCCAGGGTGCGGCAAGGACTCAGGCGCCGCACCGCCAAGCCACGGCAGGGACTGGCGTTCGCGACTGCCGCGCCAGGGTGGCAGCGTGCAGCACCCACTCCTTCCCGCCGTCGAATCGATTCTGCCCGAAGCCGGCGATATCCGCCCGTGGTCGCGCCTGCGTGCGGAACTGCGACGCATCGACGGATGGGGTTCGTTTGCCTGGAAGGAACTCTTAGGGGCATGGCGGATCACCCCGCAGGCGGTGCTCGTGATCACTACGCCCGAGCTCGATGACCTCGGTGGCGATGCCGATCCCGATGTGCGCGTGGCCTTCCTGGTGGTCGAGCACGCTCTTGGCCGCCCCACCGACATCGCCGATGCGGTGGCCATTGCCGATTGGGTTCTGCGCGGGCCCACCGCCGCCCTGCTGAGCAAGCCGGCGGTGCGCGCCTGGACCCTCGATCCCGGTCAGGTCATCCGTGCCAGCAACGCCTGTTGGTTGGAGGCGACCCAGCTGGTGCTGCGCCTGCATTTCGAGTTGCCGTACGCCGGCATGGGCATCGACCCGCGCCGCGTCGGACGCTTCCTCGCCCAGGTAGCCCAGCTCGCGAGGGCCTTGGCGGCAGCGGGTCCGCGTCCCGGTCTCCGCGCCCACCGTCGCAGCGTCGCCCGTCAGCGGGCCCTGCGCGCGGCCCTGCCCGAGCACGGCCTGGTAGCCTTCATCGGTGAGGGCTCGCGCCTGCCACGGGCTGCTGATGGCGGCCCGGCAGAGACGGCGCAGCCCTTGCGCCTACCGCCGAACCTGCGCCGGACCATCTCCCTGGGGCGACTGGGAACCGTCACCGGCTGGGGTCTCGCGCAGGGCATCACCGTCATTACCGGCGCGCCCTATCACGGCAAATCCACGGTCTTGCAGGCCCTGCAGGCGGGGATCGATGATCATCCTCCGGGCGATGGCCGGGAAACCGTGGTGACCGTGGTCAGCGCCCTGCTCGTCCAGGCCGAAGATGAGCGCGCGATCGCGAGCACCGACCTCTCCCGTTTCTTCACGACCTTGCCCGGCGCCCGGCCCACGTGCTTCTCAACCGCCAAGGCCTCGGGGGCGACGAGCATGGCGGCCAGCGTCGAGCAGGGGATCGCCGCCGGCTGCCGGCTGCTGCTCATCGATGAAGATACCGCCGCGAGCAATTTCCTGGTTATCGATCCGCTGATGCGGCGTCTGCTCGGGCCGACCCTGGACGGCACCACGACCTTGCTCGAAACCCTTCCGGCCTTGGCGGCGGCGGGCGTGGCGACGGTTCTCGTCGCCGGCTCCAGCAGTCAGTCCTTGGCGGTAGCCGAGCGCGTGGTGCAGATGGACCACTGGCAACCGCACGAGGTGACGGCGCGCGCACGGAGGCTGATCAAACGGGTGTCGCCGTCCGCTTCCGCCGTCCTCCCCCGGCGGTGGTTGTGCGCCACGCCGGATGCGTTGTTTGGCCCACGGCATTTCGCGCCCCTGGACCTGCGCGAACCGCAGCGCCCGCGGCTCAAGATCCCCATGGCCGAAGGTCCTGACGTCTGGCTGCGCCTGGACCTGCGGCGCAGCGGCTGGGTCGTCGATGAAGCCTTGGTCGCCGGGGCGGTGCTTGCTGCTGGCTGGGTCTGCCGTCTGGCCGCGCACACCGGCGATCGTGAGATGGCAAGCCTTGAAGCCGCCTATGAACAGCTCGTCGCCAGCGGGGCCACGGCCCTGGATCCATTCCATGGCCGGTTGTTGACGGTGCCCCCGTGGCAACTGGTGGTCAGCGTCCTCGAGCGTTTGCCGCTGGCGTTCAGCGGCTCACCTCTAGCTCACCTCTAGCTCACCTCTAGCTCACCTCTAGCTCACCTCTAGCTCACCTCAGCTCACTCGTAGAGCGCCTCGAGCGTCACCGTCGTAGTGCGGAAGGCGGCGTCGTTGGCGCTCCAGTAGTCGAGTTTCACCTTCGACCCGGGAACGGTGCCAGCGAGGTGTTCGCCGAGACACAGCGGGCTGCTGATCGGGCAATCGTCGATGGCGATGATCATGTCGCCGGGACGCAGGCCGGCGAGCCATGCCGGGCTGCCGCCGACGATGCGGACCACGAGATGCGCCTCGCGGGCAGGAGCGCCGCTGATCACCAGCTTGGCCTGCTTGGTCCACAAACCGATCCACGGTTTTTCAACCGCGCTCATGGCCAGCGGGCGGTTGGCATCGGCGGAGTCGATCGCCGCTAAGGGCAGGTAGGTCCGCCAGGCGACGGTGGCCGGCGGGGGTGTCATTGCTGAGCCGTCTTCACCATAGGCGATCGGCTCGCTGACGGCGATCTCGCTGACGCTCTCATCATTCGGATAATCATTCGGAGCATCTACCGGAACCTGCGTCGATGGCGTGACCACGGCCACGGTCTTGCCGGCATCGCGGTGGGTCCAGGCGGCGCCGGCACCGAAGCCGAGGCCGAGGGCCAGGCACGCCGCTGCCGCCGTCGCGACCATCACCCAGCGCGGCAGCTGCAGCCGGCGGGCGGGGACGGTGGCGCGTTCGAGCCGGGCGCGGCGCAAGAGCGTGCCCGAGAGGTCCGGGCAGCGTGGAGTGGTTTCGGCCGGCACGGTGGGCTGCGGCGCCAAGCCGGTGCGCAGGTTCCGCCAGAAGGCGACTTCCTTGGCGAGTTCGGGATCGGCGCGCAGGTGGGCTTCGAAGGCGGTGCATTCGGCCGACGAGAGCTCGCCAGCGGCGTATTCGGCCGCGGCCAGCTTGAGATCGAGTTCGGTGGTCATGAGCGACCTCCGTCGTGAGCGACCTCGTCACCGAAACGCGCCACCCACGCGACCCGGAACAAACGCCGGGCCTCATGGAGCCGCCAACGCGTGGTGCCGTAATCGAGGTGGAGGGTGTCGGCGATGGCCTCGGCGGCGAGGCCTTCCATTTCGCGCATGATCAGGAGATCGCGATATTTTTCGGGTAGGGTGGCGAGCACCGCGGCGACGTTGCGGCGTAGTTCGCTGGCATGGGTCTCGGCGGCGGGATCGCTCGTCGTTTCGGCGGCATCGAGGGCCGTCTGCGCGGCGGTGCTGGCGTCGATGCGCCCCTGCGCGCGCAAGGCGTCGATCGACAGGTGGCGCACGATCTGCAGCAGCCAGGGCTTGAAGGAACGGCCGATCTCAAAGCGCGAACGATGGCGCAGGCAGCGCAGGAAGGCTTCCTGAACCACATCCAGGGCGAGGTCCTCGCGCAGGGTGACGCGGCAGGCGACGACATAGGCGAGCTGCTGGTAGCGGCGGACGAGCTCCGAAAAAGCCGCATCGTCACCGGCCGCGAAGCGCACCAGCAAGGGTGCTTCGTCATCAACCAGCTGGGTCATAGGACCGGTTACGGTGGGCGCATCCATGGCCGGAGCATATTTCAGGGATTGCACCTGAAACAAGAAGGGATGCGTGAGCGCGAGGGCCATGTCCTCACTACGCCGACGACGCGTGGCTGTTTGTCGATTTCGGCCTCGTTCGGCTTTGTTCGGTTTTTCAGTATCTTGCGGTTTCAGCCGGCGGCGCAGGCCAGCAGCAGATTGCGGATGAGGCGATCGCCTTGCTGACGATGCCGGGGCATCAGACGGGCGGTATCGGCGAGCAGGCGCTCGCCATGCTGCGGGCCGCCGGCGGCGGCAACGAATTCGGCATCATCGATCACCCACTGCGCAACCTGCTCGGCGGTGATTTCGATATGGAACTGCAGGCCGAAGACGTTTGTGCCGAGGCGGAAGAACTGCTGCGGACAGGCCAGAGTCGAGGCCAGCAAGGTCGCCCCGACGGGCAGATCGAAGGTGTCGCCGTGCCAGTGCACCACCGGCTCGGCACGGTCGAGCCCGGCCAGTACCGGCTCTTGTTCGGCGCTGGCCTGGAAGGTGATCGCACCCCAGCCGACCTCGCGGTGGCGCGCCGGCGGCATGCCGGTGTGCAGCGGGTGGACCTGCGCGCCGGCGGCATGTGCGAGCAGCTGCGCCCCGAGGCAGACGCCGATCACCGGCCGGCGCTCGGCCAGCGCCGCGCGCAGCAGGGTGACCTCATCGGCAAGGAACGGCCAGCGCGCATCGCCGAGATCGCCGACGCCCATCGAGCCGCCCATCACCGCCAGGAGCTCGCCGGCATTGATCCGCGTCGGCACGGCCTCGCCCAGCCACAGGCGGCGGACCTCGACGCTCCAGCCGAGTTCGCAGGCGATATCGGCGATCCGGGAAGGGCCTTCCCAGGGGAGGTGCTGCAAGGCGATGAGGTGCATGTCCAGAGCATCGAAAGCGCCCGTGTTCGGCAACACCACAGTTTGCATATCCCCTGAGCAAAGTGGAAAAAAAGTGGCAAAAAGTGGCAAAAAGTGGCAAAAAGTGAGAAGAAGTGGCAATGCCCGGCGCGGGCAGCGTCTCCTTGGCGATGAAGACCGCGCTCGAGAGCGACCTTAAGCATGGGGTCGGCATCTGAAACACGGCGCCCGGCTGAGCCATGCTCAGCCGGGCGCGGTGTTTTCAGAAGTACGACATGAAGCGCAGGCTCAGGCTGTTGGCGGTGTGTTCCCAGCGATGATAGCGGCTGCCCTGGACATCGATCGCCCAGTCCTTGCGCAAGGTCCAGCGCGCGCCCGCATCCACGCTCCAGGCGGTGTCCTCCCAGCCGAGGACGTAGGGCGTCACGCGTGCCAGCAGCATGGCGCGCAGCTGCTGACCGGTGGCGACGCCGGCCTGCAGCGTCGGACCAACGGCATAGCCTTCGGCAATGCCGAATCCGCGAGCATCGGCTCCCGCCAGCACCCAGCCGATGGTGTACGGCAACTGTGCGGAAAACCCGACCTCGGCATCGACCTGCGCCTGCAGATGTTCTTCGCCGGCAGCGCCCATCCGTTCGCTCTTGAGGCCGCCGCCGGCCGTCCACGAGAGCCGCCGGAATACCGGCTCAGAGGGGGACAGCGAGAGGACCCGGACCGCTTCCAGACGCTCAAGCACCAGCTTTTCTTTACGATACCAACGGAGATCGAGCTCTCCGAATGTGAGCGCCGCGCCCGCCGGATATCCGTCTGGAAGATCGAGCAGATCGTGTTGTGCGGCGCGATATTCAAGGGCCGCGAATTCATCCTGGGCATCGATCCCGGCGCCGATGGAAAGCCGTCCGGACGCATGGCCCTTGTCCGGGGCGCTTGGTTGTGGAGGCGACGGCAAGGCCGGCTGCAGACCGAGCCCCGAGCGCAGAACGAGCGTCTGATGCAACCGCTGACGGTAATCGGCTAGTGAGATCTGCTGGCGACCAGCCAAGGCATGCAGCGATTCACCCGCCAGATCCAGGACATGCGCCTGGTCCGCCGGTGGACGTGAGGGGGACTGCGCCGCGCTCGGTGGCTGTTTTCCTCGGGCGATAGCCACCGCCAGGTCCGCGTCCGCCGCCGGCAGGGAGCGGCGCGCGGCCTCGACGCTGGTCGCCCGTGACGGGCGATAGGTGGCGTTGAGGATCAGCTGGGCATCAGCCAGCCAGCGGATGGTATCGAGCGGAATCACCCACCATCCGGCACGTTCGCTGAGACGCAGCCCGGGCCTCGCGGCCTCGATGAGGAAAAGCAGATTGTAGCTGCAATTTTCGTCGAAAAACCAGTAGTCCGAGCCGATGCCGCGCAGCTCCCAGGCATGGCGCAAGAGCGCGACGATCTCCTCGGGAGTCAGATTGAGCTGGTATTCCCAGATGTCGCGCTGGTCGAGATCGGTGTATTCCTGGACTTTGCGGTGGTAGGGCAGGGATGTGAAATAGCCCCGGAAGCCGCCTGTCAGACCGCGCAGGATTTGCAGCGGGCCACCGAGCTGGCCGGGAATCTCCGCAGCGTAGCTCAAGGATTGCGACAGCAGCGGGCTGTCATTGGTGCCCTGGATGAGCAGCAGGGTGTGACCGAACATCGAGGCCGGGCTCGAGAGGTAACCGGTAGGGAACACCAGCCAGATCTTACGCGGTGCGAAACCGCCGACGTTCTCCGCGAATTCCCGGGATCCGGCCACCGGCAGCGTGGCTAGGTCGAAGCCCAGCTGCTCGGCCAGGAAATGCGCCCGGGCGGGAAAGCGCGCCGCCGCGCTCTCTTCGGCATGGGCCGGGTCGCCAGTGAGCAAGCCCGCGAGGGTCGCTTCGAGTTCGGCCTGGGGATCGATTTTCCCCTGCGGGCTGAGGAAGAAACGCGGCTCATCGATGAGGCTGCGGCGCCCGCGGATTCCGGGACGGACATGCAGCAGCGTCAGCCATTGCGGATGCTCGGCGAGGTGGGTTTGACGCGCCGCTGCGAGCAACGCCGGCAGGGCGGGTGCTTCTGCGGCGTGCGTCCACACACCCAATACCAAAAGCAAAAGCGGCGCCATGAGGCGCCGCTTTTGACCAATCACGATCTCAACCAAGGGTATTGCTGAGATTGACCACGACTTGATCGCTGGTGACATCAGCGCCAGTGAAGATGCGCGCATAGTTCGCCTGGATACGGGCGTTGAACGCAGCCCGTTCGGCAACCGGCACGCCCGCCAGCTCGGCGAGGGTGGTCAGCGACTCGCCCGAACCAGCCGCCATGTCGCGGGCCAGGGTGTCGAGATTGTCGTGGACGTATTCCTTGAGCGGACGGTTGTCGACGAGCTTGTCCCACTTCTTGGCGCCACCGGTGCCGGTGGTGATGAAGAACGTCTGATTGCCGAACAAGCCGTTGGTGGTGGCGGCAGCCGTCTGCGAGAGCAGCCCATCCGAGTCCACGGCTTCAAAGAGCATGGTTCCGAGACCGACACCGACGTTGGCACGCAAGGTGGCATTCTCGGCAGCACCAGCGAAACCACAGGCGGTCAGAGCAAGGGAGGCAACGATGAAACGCTTCATGAGAAGTCCTTTCGGGACGTAGAAGGTGTGCGCTGACTAAAGCTTTCCCTTCTTCAAAGTAAAGCTTGAGCTGCCCCCGCAGCCAAAGTTTCAAGATTATTCGAAAACATCCATTTCAAGGAGCTTACCTGCACGGGCGTACATAAATACTGTGGAGTCTCAAAACCTTGGCCGGTCCAGTCTCAATACTCTGGCCAGTTGTTGGGGTTGGTGTAGCGGTCTGATCAGGTTTGGCTATGGTGCAGGTGTGCCGGTCGGAGGGAGGAACCCAGGTGG
>JBIILZ010000059.1:0-24988 GCA_044338255.1 Planctomycetota bacterium
TGGTCCAGCTGCAAGGCGCATGAGGCGATGGAATGGCAACGCCATTTCAAGCCTCTCATCAAATGAGCACTGAAAAAAAATCGCAGGTGTGGTCCAGCTGCAAGGCGCATGAGGCGATGGAATGGCAACGCCATTTCAAGCCTCTCATCAAATGAGCACTGAAAAAAAATCGCAGGTGTGGTCCAGCTGCAAGGCGCATGAGGCGATGGAATGGCAGGGCCATTTCAAGCCTCATGCAACGCCGCAGATGGGCCGCACCTGCGATTTTTTGGGTTAGTCGCAAGGCTGGAGTGTGCTGACCGTCGCATCTGCATCGACCTCGCCGGTAGCTGAGATCCCGCGCACTGCAAAGCGATAGCGGACTCCGTCCTCGAAAATCGGCTGCGAGCGCCCATCCAGCAACAGCCGCGGCAGGAATCCGGCGAGGGGGTCTTTGGCATCCAAGGTCAGGATGCGCGTCCAGGGATGCGAACCGGAACTGGCGACCGCCACGAAAGTCAGCCCCGCTTCCTGAGCCGCGCGCTTGAACGGCACCTCGCCGAGCAGCTTCCGCGAATCGCTGGTAAAGCGCAGCAATGGCACATCGGGGACATCCGGGATCAACAAGCGTTGCCATGCGGATTTCGGCCCGCTCGCTCCCTGGCTCGTCCCCAGGCAGAGACGAATGAAGACCGGGCCCGGCTTGAAATGTCCGGGACGGACATCGAGCAGATGATCATGCCCCCAGGTACGCCGGGGAGCGATCTCTATCTCGTGTTGACCGGAGCGACCGAAAATGGCGCGCTCGGACAAGCTTAGCCAGACGCGTTGTTCGGGAAGGAAGGCGGCATCAGTGAAGGAGAAATTCCGTCCATCGCTTGCCGCCGGCAGGGAGGCCTTCAGGGCATTATCGATAAGCGCTGGTTGAGGAATGACTTCATAGGTCCACGAGCGCGGTAGACGGATCCGCACGAAATCGTTGTTGGAGATCACCACCCGCGCCGTCGGAATCAAACCCTTGCCCAGTATCTCCAAACTAACCCTTGTATTAGCAAGGGTTCCAGAAATGGGTTCGGGGTCGGGAGGAAGCTCCTCGGCGCCGAGACCAACCGCCAGCAGCCAGAGCGTGACGAGGACCAGGCGCGACATGGCTCAAGCATGCGTCTGGCGCTGGCACACGGAAGCAACGCCTGAAACTATGACCATGCCCACGACGACGACCTCTGCTCAGATCCACGCGGCAGTGGCCGCGGTACGTGCGGAGATCGCGGCCGCCTGCGCACGTGCGGGCCGCCAACCCGAGAGCGTGCGGCTGATCGCGGTAACCAAGAATCAGAAGCCCGCAGTGCTCGCGGCCCTGGTCGAAGCCGGTATCGAGGACGTCGGCGAGAATCGTGTCGAGCACCAGACGCTCATGCACGCGGCGGCCCAGGCAGCCGGCCTGCCCCTGCGTTTTCATGCTATCGGCCGCCTCCAGGGACGGCAGTTGAACAAGATCGCGCCCCTCAGCGACGTTTGTCATAGTCTCGCGGAAACCGATCACGTGGCACGCTTGGCGCGCGCCTGCAGCGGGCGCCGGCTGCCGGTGTTCCTGCAGGTCAACACCTCCGGCGAAGCCAGCAAAGCTGGCGGCACCGCCGAGGCTCTCGCTGAGCTGCTGGCGGCGGTGCGTGCGGAACCGACACTGGAAGCGGTCGGCCTGATGACCATGGCCGCCGAGGGCGCCACCGAACGCGAACTCCGACAGACGTTTTCCCGCCTGCGTGAACTCGCCGCAGTCCATGGTCTGCCGAGGCTATCGATGGGTATGTCGCAGGATTTCCAACTGGCCATTGAAGAGGGGGCTACCGATATCCGTATCGGTACGCGGCTGTTCACATGAAATTCGTGTGGCCCAAGCTTAATCCAATCCGGCGCAAGCCGCCGGTCGAGCCGTTTGTCAGCAAGCCCTCGCCGCCGGCAACGAAGCCAGTTGCGGACAAGGACAAACCTGCGACCGAAAGCGTGTCGCGTCAGGCGGTCGGCGATCCACGGGTGGTGCAATTGACTGAGCAATTGTCGGGCTTGGTCACCAACATCCGCATCAACCGCAATGAACGCACCTTGCTCAGCTTGCGCGGTTCGCGTACCGAAGGCATCCGCTTGTCGCTGCACCACGGCCTGCTCGACCATCCTTCCGCCCTCGCCGAGCTGCCGGCGTGGATCCGCGGACGTGGGCGCGTGCCCGGCCCGGCGCTAAAAGCGGCGATCGACACGGTATTCATGGCCCTCGCAAAGAAGCGCCGTGGCCATCCCCTGACCGCCCCGGCTTTCGAGTCGCTTGCTGGGCCCGTCGATCTCGAGGCGCTCTACGCCACCATCCATGCCCAGTGGTTCCCGCAGCTGACGCGTCCGCCGGTGTTCTGGGGACCCCGGCTGAAGCCCATGCGCCGACGGCACATCCGCTTTGCCGCCTATCATCGCAAACCGCATCCGCGCATCATCGTCAATCGACTCCTCGACCAGTCCTGGGTTGCGCGCGAATTCGTCGCCTATGTGCTCTATCACGAGCTCTGCCACCACGCCCAGGCCTGCAATCCGGTACGCGGCGAACTGCCGCACAGCCCGCGCTTCAAGGAATGGGAAGCGCGCTATCCACGGTTCGAGGAATTGCTGTTATGGGAAAAGGCTCACCTCGACCGCTTTCTCGGTCTGCCAGAGTGAGCAGAGGCTGACGTATTTGATCTACGTCTTATATTATACGTTTTAAGGCGCCGGACGGGTGAGATATCGAATGATAACCACGAGTGGAATTATATGCGCAAGAATTCCAACGGTGCGACTCTCATCCTAAACGATCGCAGCCATCCGTAAGCGATCGCAGCTTTGCACAGAGCCGTCTTGGTCTACCGGCGTGAGCGGCTGACTTATCTGAGCTCCCCTCTGATCGACTACGTTCCAAGCCCGTATAGGGGGGGGTGATTTTCGTGTTGGAATCTATCGCCCCGAAATCCCACGGGTGCGACTCATCATTTCGTAGGCGGCAGGGTTCGGCCGCGTGCAGCCTAAGGTTCGCATTGAACCTCGCTGCGTCCTTTGCCGCGTCACGCATTCGACAACTTTTACACATAAATCATAAGTATATTATTTTAAGTATTTTATGAGATATTTTAAATTACATAATATACATTATCGGACATTAAACAGATGGCGCCAAGGGGGGTCATCCGGGCCGATGAGAGCGGGTTAATGCGTTCTGACCACGCCGAAAACCAACCGCCAGCCGGATCTGAAATTCGGCTGAACGGAACATTGGCGGGGCGTCCCATAGCCCTGCACCGCTGTCTGTGCAGACGTGTTGAAGGAACATGCCGTGAGAATTTCAGGCCCGGAAATGAAACGAGCCCCGGTCGTCTGACCAGGGCTCGTAGCCGCAGAAAGGAGGCGGCCGGCTTCAGCCGCCCCCTCACCATGGCAATCAATTACGGGATGCAAATCGAGCTGTGCAAGGCCTCATAATCATTGGCGACGTGGGTCCACGAGGAGTCGTGCTGCATGGCTCGTAATTGGGCTTCGCGCCACCCTTTGGCACCTAGCCTCGTTGTTTTCAAAAATGCGCAAAGCAGGGACAGGACAGTGAACTATGCCCCGGCCGCGCAGCTACAACACAAACCGGTGATCAGCACCTCAATGCCCGTTTGGCGGTATCCCCGTGGCAAGGCGACAACCGACGACCGGACTTTGGGCAAACAGGTGGTCTGTCCACAGCGGGTGCACTGGAAATGGGCGTGATGATGGGCCTGCGCAGACGCACTAAGGCCATAGCGACGCACGCCATCAGCGTCGGTAAGACGGTGGGCCAGGTGACTCTCGGTCAACCAGTCGAGCGCGCGATACAAACTTACCCGGTCGACCTCGGGCAGACGTTCGTGCAATTGCGCATGGCTGAGCGTCCGGCCGTCGTCAAGAAGCGCTGTCAGGACATCGATCCGCGGACGGGTCTGTCGGCCACCGGCCCCGGTGATCAGTTGGCGCGCGAGCGTGACGACCGGAGAGGAAGGCATGCCGACTACGCTGCCGAGTGCCGCCTCCATGTCGAGTACGGCAGCCAGGTGGTATCACCTCAATTGCAACCTGGTTGCAATTGATGAGTCCACGTCATAAAGAACAAGCATGAGTGTTAGACTGACATCTGCGACCTCGAGGGCCTTGGCTGCCATCGTCGCTGTGATGGTCTCACTTTACGGCGTGATTCCTCAAGCGCACCTCGCCTGGGGGCATGAACATGCTTTAGCCAGTGCGGTCCACCAGGCCTGCGGAGATGAACGACTACACCTGACGCCCACTGAGCCGGTACATCCCGATTGTCCGCTCTGTCAGGACTTCCTGGCTGCCCCGACGCTGGCCATGCCCAGCCCACTACCGGCAGTTATGGTCCCCCTGCGGCCGGTAGAACGCGTCATACAGTTGCAGCATGCGAATGTGGTAGCGGGAGTCCTGATCCGCTGGTCGCTGGCACGAGGACCGCCGTAGGCCTGAGCGTCTGCGTGCGTTCCTCACCGCCACAGCGGTGCCATAAGGCATCGTAGCTGTGGCATCCTCCAATCCTTCGGATTCCCCATGTCCCGCCTCCATGCCGCCTTTGGCGGCCTGTCATCCACCCTTCTTGCTGTGGCGACCGTCACAGCGGCCGAACCCGCAACCCTGACCGATCAGATCGCCGAACTGCAGCGCCAGAACGCTGAACTCGGGCAGCGCTTGGGCGCCCTGGAGCAACGCGCCGCCCAGGCGCCCCGCCGCGAGGCTGGCCCACTCCGGCTCATCGATCTGTCACTCAACGTCCTCACGTGCGCCGGCGGCTCGACCGCAACCGATGCCGAGATCAGCGATCTGCAAGGCGGTGGCCACGACCCGCAACGACGTGGCTTCACCTTCCAGGGCGCCGAACTCAGCTTCGCTGGGGCCGTCGATCCGTACTTCACCGCCGAGATGCACGTCGTCTTCGCCCGAGACGAACCCTCGGGAGAGACGCTCATCGAGTTGGAGGAAGCCTTCGCCCGCAGCAGCAGCCTACCCTATGGCCTAGAGCTGAAGGCCGGCCAATATTTGACCGAGTTCGGACGCTTCAATCCCACCCATCCGCATAGCTGGGCCTTCATCGATCAGCCGATCATTCTCGGCCGGGTCTTCGGGGGCGACGGCCAGCGTGCACCAGGCGCGCGGATGCTAGGTAGTCTGCCCACGCCCTGGGTGAGCGAAGTAATCCTCAACGTTCAGAACGCGGACGGAGAGAACTCCTCGGCCTTCTTGGGTGCACCGGACGAGGGCGGCGGTGGACACGACCACGGTGGCGCGGTCGGCGGCTACCATCCGGTCGAGCGCGACAACGGCCCACACCTGCTGTATAGCGCCCGCTGGGTCAACGCCTGGGACATCGACGATACGATGGTGAAGTTCGGCGCCTCGGCGGCCACCGGACCAAACGCCAGTGGCGAGAACACGCGCACCAGCATCTGGGGAGCGGATCTGGCGGCCAAATGGAAACCCAGCGGAGGCGAGCGGGGCTGGCCTTTCGTCACCGCCGAAGCCGAATTCATCGAGCGTCGCTATGGTGTCGACGCTATCGACGCCACCGGTTCCGGTCTCGACGACACCTTGGGGACGGGCGACGACACCTTCAGTAGCGCTCCGGCGGGGACCTTGGTCGACCGCGGGTTCGTCCTGCAGGCAGTCTGGGGATTCCACCCGGGTTGGTCCGCCGGCCTTCGCTACGAGTTCGTCACCGGGACCGGGGACAGCATCCATATCGAAGAGGACGCTGGCGGCGGTGAGGAGATTCACCTGGAGGGTCGCCAAGCCGACCCGAATCGCTGCGATCGCCAACGTTGGTCGCCGATGCTGGCCTGGCAGCCAAGCGAGTTCACGCATTTCCGACTGCAGTACAATTATGACCGTTCGGACGCCATGGCTGATCCCGCCCACAGCGTCTGGTTGGGTGCCGAATTCCTGATCGGGGCCCACCCCGCCCACACCTTCTGAGGATGACCTATGCGCTTCCCTCATTCCATCCTGCTTGCTCTGGTCGCCGCAGTCGCCTGCGCGGCTGAACCCCTACATGTCTGCGCCACGACCACCGATCTTGGTGATCTGGTGCGGGCGGTCGGCGGCGAGGATATCGCCGTGACCGTCTTCGCTCGCGGGGGCGATGACCCGCATTTCGTCGAACCGCGCCCCAGCTTCGCCAAGGCTCTGTCCCAGGCCGATCTGGTGGTGTCGGTGGGCATGGAACTGGAGATCGGCTGGTTGCCGACCGTGATCACCCAGTCCCGCAACCCCCGTCTGGCCCCAGGCCAGGCGGGCAGCTTCGAGGCCTCCTCAGCCATCGTACCCATGGGCCTTCCGACCGGCCCCATCGACCGTTCGCATGGCCACGTCCACGCTGGCGGAAATCCGCACTTCCTCAGCGACCCGGTGTGCGGCGTCCAGGTGGCACAGGCCCTGACCGCACGCCTGGGGCAACTGCGGCCAGACCTCGCCGCAGCCTGCACCACCCGCTACCGCACCTTCGCCCTGGAGGTCGCCCGCCGCCTGCTGGGACCTGCGTTGGTGAAGCGGGTCGGCGACGATCGGATGGTCACAGCCTTGGAGACCGATGCCCTGCAACTGCTGATCGGCGATGGAGCCGACCTCGCTGGCTGGCTTGGGCGGCTGCGCCCGGCGGCCGGCATCCCACTGATCGCTGATCACGATATGTGGCCGTACCTGGCCCGACGCTTCGCGCTGCGGATCGTGGGCTATCTCGAACCGAAGCCGGGAGTGCCGCCGACTCCGCGTCACCTCGGTGAACTGGTGGAACAGGCCAAGAACCTGGGCGTGAAGGCGATCATCACCGTGCCCTACTTCGACCGGCGCAGTTCCAGCTTCGTCGGTGAACAGGTCGGCATTCCGGTGGTTGTCCTCGCCCATCAGGTCGGGGCGACTGCCGAGGCCACCGACTGGCTGACCATGATCGGGGTCAATGTCGAGCACTTGGCCGGCGCCCTGAATGCCACACCATGAGGTTGTTCGATACCGGCGCCCCGAGCCCAGTCATCGAGGCGCAGGATCTCTCGCTCGCTTA
Organism: Planctomycetota bacterium; assembly: GCA_044338255.1. Taxonomy (GTDB): domain Bacteria; phylum Planctomycetota; class UBA11346; order UBA11346; family UBA11346; genus CAIUVD01. The sequence goes on from JBIILZ010000059.1 coordinate 7,079, forward strand.
TGGCGGGCGGGTGATCCTGCGTGAGGTGAACCTGACGGTCATGCCCGGCGAGGCGTGGTTCGTCATCGGCCCCAACGGCGCTGGCAAGAGCACCCTGCTCAAGGCCATGCTCGGTCTGCTCGCGCCGCGCTCCGGCGATCTGTCGCTCTGCCGAGCCTTGGATGATCGGGCACGCCTGGGCTTCGTACCCCAGCGGCTCGACCTGCCAGCCACCGTGCCCACGACGGTGCGGGAGTTCGTGGCCATGGGGTTTACCGGCCTCAGTCTGGACCGGGGCGAGCGCCAACGCCGCCAGGTGGCTGCGATCACCCAGGTTGGCCTGACCGCCGCATTGGGTGAGTCGATGGAGGAACTCTCCGGTGGGCAGCGCCAGCGAGCGGCAATCGCTCGCGCCCTGGTGCGTGATCCGCTGTTGCTGATGGTCGACGAACCGACCACCGGCCTCGATCTCGTCGCTGAACGTGACCTCATGGCCCTGCTGACCTCGCTCAACCGCGAACGCGGACTCACCATCGTCTTCGTCGCCCACGACCTTGGACTGGTGGCCGCCCACGCCACCCACGTCGCCCTGGTAGCCGCCGGTCATGTCACCGCCGGGCCGGCCGAGCGGATCCTGACCAGCGAACGGCTCTTGCAGGCCTATGGCCTGCCGATCCAGGTCCGCCAGGACGAGGGCCGTCCCTCCATCAGTCTGCACTGAGAGCCCATGCCCAATTCCCTCTTCGCATCCTGGCATCTCTTCGCCGACGCCTGGCTGTCGTCCTGGCTGATCGCCGGCCTGCTATCCCTGCTCGGCGTCGCGGTGCTGGCTCGTGGCCAGATCTTTCTCGGAGCCGCGATGAGTCAGGCCGCCACAGCCGGTGTCGCCCTGGTGCTGTGTTGCGCCGGGTCGATCACCTGGCGAGCGCAGGCAGAGGCGGTGGCGGCCATGCTCGCGGCGGTGGTCACGGCCTTTGCCGTCGGAGCCAGCCGTCACCGCGGCGATGCCCTTGCGGCCTGGATCTTCCTTTCGTCCGGATCCGCCGCCGTCTTGCTGGTGGCGCAAAGCCCCTACGGCATGGATGAAATCAACCGCCTGCTGGCCTCCAGCATCGTCGGTGCCCACGCCAGCGATGTCGTCGTCTTTGCCACCCTAGGCCTGATCGTCGGCGGAGTGGCACTAGGAAATGCCTCCCGTCTGCGCGTCCTGCTGCTCGATCCTGCCTTCGCCGCCGCCATCGGCATTCGGGTCGTCCGTTGGGAGGTCTGGCTGGCGGTCGTGCTCGGCCTGTCCTTGGGCTGGTCCCTGCATGTGGCCGGACTGCTCTACACCTTCGGCGCCCTCATCCTGCCGGCGATGGCCGTCCGTCTATTCAGCCGCGAGCTGGCCACCATGGCCTGGCTGACGCCGGTGCTGGCAGTGGGCTGCGCCATCCTCGGTTCCTGCAGTGCCGATATCTGGGATCTGCCGCCCGCCCAGGTGGTGGTGGCGTTCTGGTCAGGAAGTGTCGCCCTGGCCGGATTCGTGCGCTTCCTGCGCACGCTGGCAAGGTGAATCTAAATCTGATCGGACTGGGCTGGCGCGGATTGTGGATCTCGCCCTCGGTCAACACGCCGCCCCCTCGCCATGGTAATCAATTACGGGATGCAAATCGAGCTGTACAAGGCCTCGTAATCATCGGCGACGTGGGTCCACGAAGAGTCGTGCTGCATGGCTCGTAATTGGCCTTCGCGCCACTGGGCCGGGAAGTGTTCGTAGAGGCCGAGCGCACGATCGATGACGCTGGAAAAATGACCGAGGTCGACGGGTCCGAAAGTGAAGCCTGTGCCCGAACCGATGGCAACATCCGACACCGTATCGGCCAGGCCGCCGGTGAAGCGCACGATCGGCAAGGTCCCATAACGCATGGCGTACATTTGTGTCAGGCCGCAGGGCTCGGTTCGGCTCGGCATCAAGAACACGTCCGCACCGGCGATGTACTGATGGGCGAGAGTCTCATTGTAACCGTACCACGCATAGACCCAGCCCGGGTGCCGCGCCTGCAAGGCGTTCAGGCGTTGTTCCAGGTGGTAGTCACCGGCGCCCAAGACCACTAGCTGCACGCGTCCGGCAAGGATGTAGGGCTCGATGGCGTCGATGACCAGGTCGATGCCTTTCTGCTCGACCAGGCGACTGACGACGCAGGCGATCACGGCATTGCCGGCGACGAGATTGGCCTCGCGTTTGAGCGCGGCCTTGCACACAGCTTTGCCGGTCAGGTCGTCGGCATGGTAATTGGCGGCAAGTTGGCGATCGGTGGCCGGATTCCATTGCTCGGCATCAATGCCGTTGGTGATCCCGGAGAGCTTATAGGCATGACCGCGGATCACCGATTCGAGACCGAAGGCGAATTCCGCGGTCTGGATCTCCTCGGCGTAGCGGCGACTGACGGTCGTCACCCGATCAGCGAAGACGATGCCACCCTTGAGGCAGTTCAACTTGCCGTAGTGCTCGAGCTGCAGGGGATTGAACAGCGCCCAATCCAGGCCGGTGAGCTTCATATCGAAGTGCCAGAAGGCCCCCTGATAGGCGATATTGTGGATTGAAAAGACGGTGCGTGTCGCGGGCAGGGCGTTGGTGAAGCCCCGTTCGAGTAAGGCCGGGATGAGGCCGGTCTGCCAATCATGGCAATGCAGCACATGCGGCTTCCAGTTGAGTGCACCGGGCAGGGCCAAGGCAGCCTTGCAGAAGAGCACGAAACGTCGTGGGTTGTCTTCATAATCAGTATTCGGCGTCGGGCCGTAGACGCCGTCGCGATCGAAGCACTCATTGCAGGCGAGGAGGTGCACCGTGACCCCCCCGATGCGCACGGTGCCGATGCCGACCTGATGATCGATGCCGCCGACCTCGATCGTCATCGGCGTCGGGCTCCACGTCAGACCGTGCTTCTGCGCCGCCGCAATCGCCTTGCGATAGCCGGGGATGGCCACGCGCACGTCCAGGCCACGGCGCGCGAGGGCTTCCGGCAAGGCTCCCAGGACATCGGCCAAGCCCCCGGTCTTGATCAGCGGATGCATCTCGCTGGCGACATGCAGCACGCGCAGGACGACCGGCGTCGCGGGTGACGCCGGCACCGCCGCGGCGACCGCAGGCGCTCTGGCTGGCATAGCTGGCATAGCTGGCATGGCTGCGGAGACCGCCTCGCTCACCGGCGCATATTCGATTTCTACGGACTGCTTGGTAGTCGATTTCTTGACGGCAGTGGGTTTGGTGCGAACGGTCTTCGGCGTCACTGATTTAGGCATGGCGGTTACGGGTCGTATCCAGCCTGCGCAAAGGCGGAAGGGTCGATTGCCCGTAGACCGCCAGCACTACCCTGCTCGCCCATGGTGACCACGGTAGCAACTTCCGAGACGCCGATGACGACGGGCAAAGCCGTCTACATCGAGACCTTCGGCTGTCAGATGAATACGGCCGATACCGAGGTGGTTCTCGCACGCCTCTCGGAGACCGGCTGGAGCAGTGTAGAATCGCCGGAAAACGCCGATCTCGTGCTCTACAATACCTGCTCGGTGCGCGACAACGCCGAGGCCAAGATTCGCGGTCGTCTCGGCGACATGAAGAACCTCAAGGAGCGGCGGCGCAAAGCCGGCGGCAACCTGACGGTGGGCATCATGGGCTGCATGGCGCAGCGTGAGAAGAACGGCCTGATCGAGAAGTATCCGCAGGTCGATCTGGTCGTCGGCACCGATCAGTTCGTGCACATGCCGCAGCTGCTTGAGCAGGTCGCTGCCCGCGGTCGCCTGGTGGCCACCGATTTCGGCGACTTCGAGGATCAGCTGTGGTCCGCCAAGCGCGCCGACGGGGTCAACGCCTTCGTCACCATCATGCGCGGCTGCAACTACAACTGCACCTACTGCGTGGTCCCCTTCACCCGCGGCAAGGAAAAATCCCGGCCGGCGGCACAGATCCTCGACGAGGTCCGGCAACTCGTCGATCAGGGTCACGCCCAGATCACCCTCCTCGGGCAGACCGTCGATGCCTATGGCAAGACCCTCGGCGACGGCAGCAACCTCGCCCGTCTGCTGCGCCAGCTGCACGAGGTCCCCGGGCTCAAGCGCCTGCGTTTCGTCACCAGCCATCCCAAGGACATTACCGACGAACTGCTCGATGCCGTCGCCGAGCTTCCGCGCGTCGCCAAGCACCTCCATGTGCCGGCGCAATGCGGCAGCGATCGCATCCTGCGCCTCATGGGCCGCCGCTATACCCGCGATGAATACCTGCGCTTCGTCGAACGTGCGCGCACGCGCATGCCCAAGGTCGAGCTCCTCTCGGATTTCATCGTCGGCTTCCCGCGCGAGACCGACGCCGATTTCCAGGACACCGTCAAGCTCATGGAAGAGGTCCGCTTCGGCGGCTCGTACGTGTTCATGTACTCCGAGCGCCCGGGCACGCCTTCGGCCAATCTCCCCGACGATGTCGATCCGGAAGTCAAACGCGCGCGCTGCAATCAGCTCCTCGATCTGCAGATGAAGCATCAGGCCGAGGACTACGCCGCGCTCCACGGCAGCATCCAGCAGGTGCTAGTCGAAGGCGTGAGCAAGAACGATGAGCAGATGCTGCGCGGGCGCTCGATCGGCAATCTCAACATCGTCTTCCCGCGGGCGGGGCATGATGATCGCATCGGCAATCTCGTCGATGTGCGCATCGAGCGTTCGACCAGCTTGACCCTTTTCGGAGCCCTGGTGCGTTGATGCCCACTGATTATTTCGCCGTCAACGGTCGCGTCGTTCCCGCCGCCGAAGCCACCGTCAGTGTTCTCGATCTCGGCTTCCTGCGCGGCGTCGGGGCCTTTGAGACCCTGCGCACCTACGATGGTCATCCGCACGCGGTCAGCGAGCACCTGCGCCGTCTCTGGGACTGCGCCGAAGCCTTCGATCTAGCGCCGTTTTTCAGCGAGGGCGACGTCCGCCGTTGCCTCGCTGAGATTCTCGCCAAGTCGGGACATCCGGATCTGCGCGTCAATTTTGTCATCACCCCCGGCGAGCACAGCAGTGGGGTCTTCGGTGGCGGCAAGCCGACTTGGGTGATGATCGCCCGTGACCTGCATGCGCCCCCGTCGCAGTGGTACGAAGACGGTGTCAGCACCATCACCTTCACCGCCACCCGCCACCTGCCGACGCTCAAGACCACCAACTACCTCAGCGGTAAACGCGGCCTGCAGCTCGCCGAAGCCCGGGGCGCACATGAGGCTCTCTACGTCGACGCCGCCGGCTACGTCACCGAAGGCGTCACCAGCAACGTCCTCGTTATCCAGGGCCGCCGTCTGATGACCCCGATCGTCGATTGCCTCGCCGGCATCACCAAGGCCGGTTTGCGCCCCCTCGCGGAAGCCGCCGGCTTGACCTGGTACGAATGCCGCCTGACCCGCGACGACCTCTACACCGCCGACGAGGTATGGATCACCAGCGCGGTGCGCGAGCTGTTGCCGGTGGTCAAGGTTGACGACCACCTCATCCACGAGGGCAAGGTCGGACCGTGGGCGAAACAGATCCGCCACGCCTATCACCGTGCCTGCAGCGAACAGGCGCGCGCCGATGCGCAGCGTTTCGCGGTGACCGCCAACGGCTCGGCCATCTGAACCCGGCTGCCTGAACCCGGCTGCCTGAACCCGACTGCCAGAATCCGACAGCCAGAAAAGCATGACGCGCATCTTCATCATCGTTGTCCTGCTCGGCTGCGTTTACGCGTTGTCGTATGCCTTGGCGTACACGCTGCGCGAGCGCACCGGGCGCGGCTTCCAGTATCCGCCCGCGGGCCGGCTGGACACGGTGTTGTTCCCCTTCTTCAAGCCCATCTATACCCTGCACGGCGTCCTCGACCGCCAGCGAGAACGCCATGAACGCGACCGTAACTTCACCTCTTGATGATGCTCGTGCGGCTGGTGCTGGTGCAGCTGCTGGTGCGACGCTGTTGCCCGGAGCCGCGCACTTCCAGGTCATTGAAGAGCCGCAATACGCCGCCTCGGGCAGTGGCGAACACCTGTACGTCGAGATCGAAAAAGAAGGCTTCACCACCGACGTGATCGCCGACGCCTTGGCGAAGATCAACGGCAAGCGCACGGTCGACATCGGCTATGCCGGGCGCAAAGACCGCCACGCCGTCACGCGCCAATGGTTCAGCATCCATTTCGGCGACGAAGCCAAACTCGCCAAGCTCAGCGAGGCCCTGCCCACCGGTGGCCGCGTGCAGGTGCTCACCGTCACCCGCCACGCCAACAAGATCCGCCTCGGGCATCTCGCCGGTAACCGCTTCCGCCTCGGGCTTGGCAACATCGCCGATCCGGTCGGACTGCAGACGGCGCTCACCGCCCTCGCCCATCACGGCATCTGCAATCGCTTCGGGATCCAGCGCTTCGGCATCGGTGGCGCCAACCTGCGCGTAGCCCGGGCTCTGGCGGTGCAGGATTATGAATCGGCGGTGGCCCTGCTGGTCGATCCGCACGGCATGTGGCGCTGGGGGCAGGAGCTTCCCCCGGGCTTCCGCACCGGTCCCGAAGGCCGCGTCCTGGGCGCCTTGCGCAAGGGCGCCAATGCCGCCAGCGCGGTGCGCGCGGCCGGCGAGCAGTTGCACAAGCTGTTGGTCTCGGCAGCGCAGTCGGAGGTCTTCAATGCCGTCCTCGACGGACGCAAGGCCGCCGGTCTGCTCCATCGCTTCCGCGTCGGCGACATTGGCTGCACCTCGTTCGGTGCCGCCTTTCCGGTGACCGCCGAAGAACTCACCTCGACCAATGAGCGCGCAGCGCCCGGGGTTCATGACGCCTTCACCACCGGACCGTTGCCGGGCATGAACCGTCTCGCGCCCTCAGACAAGGTCCTCGCCGAGGAACAGGCCTGGGCCGCCGCCACCGAGATGAAGTGGTCGTGGTTCGCCAAGGGCGGCAAGCTCGAAGCTCCTGGCGAGCGTCGTCCGCTGCTGATGCCGTTCCGTCTGCCGCCCACCGTCACCGTCGCTGGCGCCGTCGAGAGCGGCGTGACCTGGGTCGAGTTCTCCCTCGCCAGCGGCGGCTATGCCACGGAAGTACTCAATCAGGTCGGCGTCGCGATCCCTGCGGATCGACGCTAAAAGAAGCTGAACCTCAGGCGCCGCCGGCCGCGACCGGGCGGATGGACTTCGGCAGACCCCCGAAGAGCCAGCCACAGAGCACTGCCGCCAGGGCGGTGCTCACCGCTCCGACCAGCAAACGGCCGAGACTGAGATCTCCGCTGCCGGTGAGCAGGGCATCGCCCATGCGCAGGAGCACGAAGCTAGTAGCGGCCCACACCATCCAGGCGGCGGCGCGGGTGCGGAATAAAAACCGTCGTACCGGTATGCATGCCAGCCCGAGCAAGGTCACGGCCAAGGTATGGAAGCCGCTGCCCAGCGGATCGGCGAGATCGCGAGCTATTCCGGCGAGGAAGGAGCGACCGACGACGCCGTCCTCCGGGCCATCTACCATGGCCCACGCGGCCAGGGCGAGGGACAAATCAGGCGCGAACCACCACGCCGACAAGCAGGCATGGTCAAGGATCGCCGCCAGGAGCACGAGCAGGAAATAGAAGGCCAAGCGCACAGCTACAGCCTCGGCTTGCGGTGCGCCACGCCAAGCGACCATCTGGCGAATGCGCTATGCCGGAATCGATGAAGCGGGCTATGGTCCGACCCTGGGCCCCCTCGCGATCGGCTGCGCGGTGATCGAAGGCGACGCCGGCCTCGATCTCGGCCAGGTGTTCGCGACCACTGGCGTCCGCGATAGTAAACAGCTCCACGATCCCAAGGATCTCGCCCCTCTCGAAGCCGTGGCCCTGCCGGCGATCGCCTGGCTGACCGGCTTCATGCCCGATACCGCTGCCGATGTCTTCGCGCTCTTCGCTGAAGATGCCGCGATGCGCCAAGCTATCCCGTGGATGGAGCCGGCGGCGGCGATGGCGCTGCCGGTCGCCGCCACCGCCCTCACCGCCTGGAACGTCCCCGGAGTACAGCCGCGTGGTTTCAGCGGCGCCCTGGTGCAGCCGCGGGCCTACAATTCCTACCTGCGAGCGCGCACCGGCAACAAAGCGGACCTGGAATGGGCGAGCATCGGCCCGCTCCTGGCGCGTGCCCACGACCACCGCCAAGCGCAACGTACCGTCATCGATCGCCTCGGCGGACGCAAGTTCTACCGCGAGGTCCTGCAAGCGGTCTTTCCCGAAATCATGGTCATGATCACCGAGGAGACCCCGATCAGCAGCCGCTACCTGCTGCCCCATGCCGAGCATGACGGGCACGAAATCGGATTCTACGTCGGCGGCGAGAGCATCAGTCCGCTCACCGCCATCGCCAGCTGCGTCGCCAAGTATGCCCGTGAACTGCATATGCGTCTGCTCAATCAATACTGGTGCGGGCGCATGCCGTGGTTGAAGCCGACTGCCGGCTATCCTCAGGATGCCCAACGCTGGCTGCATCAGATCGGCGAAGGCTACGTGAACGCCTGGCGCGATGAGCTGACGCGGCAGATCTTCAACGAAAAAAGTGTGGTTTGATTCAGCAGCCCACGGCGGCAACGTGCCGAGCATGCCGACGCCGCTTACTCCCGAACGTCTGACGGCGGCGCTGGCGACCTTGCCGGCCTGGCAGCGCACCGGCGAGGCCCTCACGCGCAGCTATACGTTCAGTGATTTCGCCCAGGCGATGGCGTTCATGAACGACGCCGCCGTTGAGATCGAACGCCTCAACCACCACCCGGAATGGACCAACGTCTACAACCGGCTCGACGTGCGTCTGACCACCCATGATGCCGGCGATCGCGTCACCGCCGCCGACGTCGAGCTGGCGAAGACCCTCGACTGGGTGGCAGTGCGATTCCAGTAGCATCCTCCGGATCAGGTGGCCTTGATCACCGGATTCAGATGCAGGGTGCTGACCAGGTGTAGGCGCAACGCATCGGCATCGGCGTCACTGAGCTTGGCACCGTTGCGGCTGACATAAAAGACGTCGACCGCGACATCACCCATGGTGTTGATGCAGGTATAGCCGATGTCGGCGCCGAAGGCGCTGATCGCGCGCGTCAGCTTCGACAACAAGCCGACTTCATCCTTGGTGTGGATGTCGACGATGGTGTGGTGCTCGCTGGTGCGCTGTTCGACCTTCACCGCCGGATCGTCGAAGCCGCTGTCCGCCGGCCGTGGGGCCATGGCGCTGCGACGCTTGGTAAGCAGGACGTGCGGATCCAAGGTGCCACGGGCGGCGGCGAGCAGATCCTTGCGCAGACGCTGCCAGAGATCGTCATCGCGGACGCGCGCCGGGTAGATCGAGCTCAGACGGAATGAATAGAGCACGGTCGGCACGCGCAGTTCGGAGCCTTCGGTAATCCACGAACGGAGGTCGATGATGTCGAAGCCATGCCCCGACAGCGTCGCCGCTACATCCGCGAGCAGGCCGCGACGATCGGGGACAGCGCCGGTGACCTGGATGACCTTGTCGATGACGGCGTAGCTCAGGCCGATGCCATCATGACCGGCCTCGGCAAAGACCTTAAAATGACGGACGATATCGCCGGGCAGGGCCTGATGTTCGTAGTTGTTGCCGAGGCTGCGCAGGAAGCGTTCGCTCTCCTGCGCGCTCACGCCAGAGGCCAGGAGCTCGGCCAGCAAACGCTCATGGCGCGTGCCGGGGGCGACCCCACCGGCCAATTGCTGGGCCACGGCCTCGCGCAGATCGCCGAGGATGGCCTCTTGCCAGCCGGTGAGGATGCCTTCGCCAACGGCTTTGGCATCGCACCAAGTCAGGCAGTAGAGGGCGTTGAGATTGGCGACGCTGCCAATTTTCTCTGCAAATGAACGCAGGAATTGCGGCTCGCGGAAATCGCGCATGCGGCTGGCATCCGACAGCGAGACGTGGCGCTCGACCAGGAAATAGACGAGGTCCTCCTCGGAGTCGGTCATGCCGAAGCGCTCGGCGACGCCTTCGACCATGATCGCTCCGCGGGCCACATGTCCGCGACCCATGTACTTGCCCATGTCGTGCAGCAGCAGCGACAACGCCAGCAGATCCTTACGTGCGACCTCGGCCAGCAGGCCCGCCATGCCCGGCAGACCTTCGGCCTTGCCATTGGCGACCGCGTCGAGGTTGGCGAGCGCGATCAGAGTGTGCTCATCGACGGTGTACTGATGATAGCTGTCGAATTGCATCAGACAGGTGAGGTTGCCGAACTCCGGCAGATAGGCCCCGAGCAGACCGCAGGCATGCATGTCGGAAAGGATCGGCTTGGTCCGGCCGAGGTCGCCGATCAGGCTCAGGAATACTCGCGCCAGGGCCCGGTCATGGCGTATGGCATCGTCGACGCGAATAAGATGGGCACGGATCTCACGCTGCAGTTCGAGGCTCAGATGGGCATCACGCAACTGGGCTTCGCGGCAGATGCGCAGGATCCGCGCCATGGCATCGGGCTGCTCCCAGAAGTCCTTGCTGGCGGTGTAGACCTGGTCCTGCACGACCACGAAATCGGCATCGATGACCTTGCGACTCTTGATCAGGATGAACTTGCGCCCGAGATGGCCGAGCGCGTCGAGGCGGCTGATGGCGAGATCAACCATCTGATGCACATGTCGGACCTGCGCGTAGTGGCGCTTCATGAAGTGTTCGACGGCGCGCAGGCGACTGACATCGCCCCAGCCATAGAGCTTGGCCACCCGCACCTGATCGGCGAGCTGGAAGACATCCTGCTTGCGCCCGTGGTAAAAATGCAGCAGCGAGCGCAGGCTCAGCAGATGGTCGTTGGTGGCATGGACCTCGGCGAGATCCTGGCGGGTCAGTGAATTCAGTTCGCTGAGCGCCGGCAGATCGCGGGATCCGGAGACGATGAAGGCCATCGTTCGCAGCAGTTGCACATCGCGCAGGCTGCCGGGATTGGATTTGAGGTTGGGCTCCATCAGGAACAGACTGACCCCGGCCTTGGCTCGGCGCTCGGCGAGCTCCAGCAGTTTATAGCGCAGGAATTCCTTGGCCCGCCGGCGGCGAAAGCGCACCAGGATGTCGCTCACCGCCTGTTGCACCGCCGGCCCTGCCAGCAACGGCCGCCATTCGATGACCGCGGTGGCGGTGACGAAGTCCTCGTCGAGGATGCGTTCGAGCTCGGCCGCCGAGCGCTGGCTGGCGCCGACGGCGAATTTGACGTCCCAGCAGAGGGTCTGGAATTCATTGTAGAACGCCGCCTGCCAGGGTGGCGCCTGTTTGCCGACACTCAGCACCAGCAGATCGAGGTCGGAATAGGGATTCATCTCCTCGCGGCCGTAACCGCCGACGGCGAGGATGCCGACATGGTTGCTCCAATCACCGGGGGCGGCGCAGCGGGCGGCGGCGCGCTTGGCGAGGCTGACGACGATGTCATCGGTCAGGGAGGTGATGCGCGCCGCCACGTCGAGGCCGGTGACTTCGCCAAGGTGCTCGATCTGCCACGCGGCCAGGGCCTGGTATTCGTTTTGACGCAAAGCCTTCAAGGCAGCCACCGCTTCGTTGCGCGGCTGGATCGCGACATTCTCAAGGAGTGGCGCACGTTTGCGGATGATGAGGCGGGAGGATTGTTCGGAGGCGGCGGACATGGGCAGCAGCCTATGCGCGTTGCACCGCCGGGCACTCGACCATCCTTGCGCCGCCATGAGCCCTGCGACTCCGCTGTTGATCCCCCCCATTCCCGCCGGCCGCCGCGCCACTTGGCGCGTGCCGGGCTCAAAGAGCATCACCAACCGCGCCTATGTTCTGGCCGCACTCGCCGAAGGTACCACCGTCCTCGAGAACGTCCTCGAAAGCGACGACACCCTGCATATGCGTACGTGCTTGGCGGCGATGGGCATCGTCATCCGCGATGGCGCCCCTGGCCAAGTCATCGTCGAGGGCGGGCGCTCGCGCCTGCGCGCACCTGCGCAACCGTTGTTCGTCGGCAACAGCGGGACGACGGTGCGCTTCCTCGCCGGGTTGGCGGCGCTCATCCCCGGAGCCACGACTTTCGTCGGCGACCAGCACATGGCTAAGCGCCCGATCGCCGATCTCGTCGATGGCCTGCGTCAACTGGGCATCGTTGTCGACTGCGCCACCGGCTGTCCGCCGATCACCATCCATGGCGGCACCTACCACGGCGGCGCCATCCGTCTGCCGGGGACCAAGTCGAGCCAGTACACCACCGCCCTGCTGATGATGGCGGGCCTCGGCGATCACGATCTCGCCATCGCCATCGAGGGCACCCTGGTGAGCCGTCCGTACGTCGATCTGACGCGGCAGATGGTCAAGGATTTTGGCGGGCAGATCGATGAGACCGAGAGCGGTTTCATCGCCCGTCGCACCGGCGCCTATCGCAGTCGCAGCTATCACATCGAGCCCGATGCGTCGTCGGCGAGCTATCCCTTCGCCCTTGCCGCCGCCGGTGGCCACGTGATCCAGGTCGATGGCCTCACCGGCACCTCACTGCAAGGCGATTACGGCTTCGTCGACTGCCTGCGGCAGATGGGCGCGGTGGTGAGCAAGAGTCCGCATCATACGATCGTCAGCGGCGACCAGCACCGCAAGCTGCGCGGCATCGATGTCGATATGCATCACATCTCCGACACGGTGATGACCCTGGCGGCGATCGCACCGCTTTGCGATGGCCCGACGACGATCCGCAACATCGCCAACATTCGTATCAAGGAGACCGATCGCCTGGCGGCGACAGTCACCGAGCTGCGCCGCCTGGGGCAAGAAGTCAGCCATGGTGACGATTGGCTGCGCATCGAGCCACGGCCGTTGCTGCCGGCGGCGATCGAGTGCTACGCCGACCACCGCATGGCCATGAGCTTCGGCATCCTCGGTGCCATCGCCGGCAACATCACCATCACCGACCCGGCCTGTACGGCCAAGACCTATCCCGGATTCTGGCACGACCTGGAGCGCTTTCATGGCCCGTAACCAAAGTCATCTGCGGATCATCGGCGGCGCACTCGGCGGGCGTAAGATCCTCGCTCCTCCCGGGCTCGACACGCGCCCCCTGCCGGATCGCATCAAGCAGTCGTTGTTCGATTGGCTCGGTCAGGATCTCAGCGATTTGCAGGTCGCCGACATCTGTGCCGGCTCGGGCGCCTTCGGCATCGAAGCCTACAGTCGCGGCGCAACCCGAGTGCACCTCATCGAAGCCGGCCCGCATGCCCTGCCGACGATTGTCAAGAATCTCAAAGCCTTGGGATCGCCGGCGGCATTCACCGTGCATGGCGATGAATTCCAGAAGATCCTCCCCAAGTTGCGCGACCTCGACCTGATCTTTGCCGACCCGCCTTTCCCCTGGTTTGCCGACGAGCCCCAGATGCTCAGCGAGCTGTTGACGCTGGCGATGGCCAGTTTGCAACCGGAGGGTGAACTCGTCATCCGCGGCGAACGCGGTCAAGATCTGCCGGTCTTACCGAGCGGCTTGCTGCTCAGCGAACGCCGTGAATTCGGACGCAGTTGGATCGGTCGCTATCAGCTGCGCACAACGGTCTGAGGCCATCCGGCCATAGTCTCGATCAACATGACCTCCGCCACCGCTCCTGGTCTCAGCCTGCAGATGCCGCCGTTTGAAGACGCCGTCGTGGTCCTCGCAAGGCCACCTTTGATCAAGCCGACGCCAAACGCAGGGCCTACCGGAAGAAAAAGGAGCCGCATGACCACTCGCCACACCATGCAGCGGTTAGCTGAGCCCCTGCGAATCGAATGCTCCTACGGCAACACGCCAGGCCCCGCCGAAGGCGGCAAGCGCCGCACCGGCGCGCAGCCCTTGACGTCGAGCACGTCGGGCGTGCTCGACGGGGGCGAAGGGACAACCCGCCATCGTACTCGCCAGCCATGCATCAGTCCCTTCGCCCACGACGATTAGGCCCGTCGCGCGCAGTCGTCAAGGGAGACGGTCGATCGACGCGACAACGCCCATTCTCCTATATTTTCATCCACCCGAGTCTGGGATCCGCTTGATCAGCACAGGCCGCCGTTTTACCGATTTTCGGACCAGCAGACCTACGGACTTACAACACATTCTGAGGCACTATCCGGCGGGCTGAAACTTGCACTGCCGCAGGCGTCCCGAGGATCAGTCGATGCCGATTCCCAAGGTGATTCCCTGGCAGAGTTTCTTCGAGCCGAGTGTCCTGACGGTCGGCAAGCTCAGAGCCGCCGAAAAGCGGGTTCAGGGGCTCGGACACGATCCTCTCGAAGGCAGCGTGCACGGCGAAGTCACGATACGGCGGACCTATGTCGTCACCGTCCATCTGGCAAAAGCGACGCCGCCACGCAGCGGACAGCCGCTCCTCATCAGCGACATCTATTTTGCCTGCGAATGCAACCGGTGGGAACTCTGCGAGCATGCGGCGGCAGTGTTGATCGCCCATACGGCTGCAAACGGATACGACGACTCCGATCCTCTCCTGATCGCTTGTGGACGGGATTTTGTACAGGACGGCCACTTCATCGACGGATGGAGTAACGATGACGAAGAGGAAGAGGAAGAGGAAGGCGATGATGCCGTCGATGCCACCCCATCCACAGCCGGCACGTTGATTCCGATTCCCACCAGCCTCCGCGTTGCGTCGGCGCCATCGATCCTTGATCACGGCGAACCGCCGCCAGCGGTGACGGTGGCCAGCATTTTCCGCGAGGACCGCGGCAGGGCCTGGGAAATCGATCGATGGCTGAATGAACAGCTGCCCCAGGAGCGAATAACTAATGAACATTGCTTCACCTACCATCTGCATCGCGATAGCCGAGTCTCGAACCACTGGACGGTAGAGGTCGTCCTCGCGCGGCGGCTGAAATCCGGAGCGCTGGGGGTTCACAAACGCTATCGCTCGACCGACACGATCGGAGCCGACGAACTGCGCAGGACCTCCGAGGAGGATCGTCGCATCATTTTTTGGCTCATCGGACTGCGCGAGCCGAATCAGCGTTACATGCAGCAATCATCACTGAGCGCAGCGAGTGGTGTACTGCCCGAGGCGATGAAGCGCTTGTTGGCGACCGGGCGCTGCTTCGTCGAAAATTTTGCTCATCCGCTGGCGGCAGGTCCGACGCTTGCTGCGGAGCCCGCGTGGGTCGAATCCGAGCCGGGCCTATGGATCCTGGCCATGCGCCGGGCCGATGGCGTGGACATCCCCGTGCTGCCGTTGGATCCACCGTGGTACATCGCCGATGGCCTTGCCGGACCTCTCGAATCGGAGGTGCTGAGCCAGATGGGCCGCTTCTCACGCATGCCACCGGTTCCCACGGCCTTGCTGCCGGCGGCCATCGCCCGGCTTCGCGAACGCATCCCGGAACTGCCGTCGATCCCCTCGCTGAACATCGCCGCCCGGATGGTGCCCACCGGCCATCTCACCCCCTGGAGGACCATCGTCTCGCCACTGACCCAGATCCGTCAACGCATTCCGGTCGAGCTGGTATTGTTCGGCGTGCAGTACGGCGCCGTGCTTTCTGACCCACGTGGTATCGGCCCGATTACCGGTGCCGATGGTCAGCCGATCCTCCGTGATCGGAGTCGCGAAGCGGACCTCGAGCTCCAGTTACGCCAGTTGGGTCTGGTGCCGGTAGGCGAACTGGACGAGCGCGCCACCAAGCTTGGCTGGTCGGTGCCGCTCAGCAAACAGCTGCCGATGCGCTGTTGGGTATGCAAGGCCGCGGTCCTCGGA
Source organism: Planctomycetota bacterium (assembly GCA_044338255.1). Lineage (GTDB taxonomy): Bacteria > Planctomycetota > UBA11346 > UBA11346 > UBA11346 > CAIUVD01. The sequence goes on from JBIILZ010000059.1 coordinate 22,733, forward strand.
TCCGATCTCGTCAAGCCGATCCTTATGCCGCCGGCGATCATTGGTGTGCTGGTCTCCGCCGGCTGGACGGTAACCGGCAGCGGCCCCCTGTTGCCCGCGCTTGAGGCGGCCACCATCGAAGCGCGATTCCATGAAAAGACGGATACGCCAGAGTCCGGCGGCAATGACTGGTTTCAGCTCGACCTGGGTATTCGTTTTGGCGATGAACGCATCGATCTGACCCCCATCATCTCGGCCCTGCTGCTGGATCCGACGGCGGTCGGCCGTCTGCCCCAGGTACTGCTCGATGAGCGCACCTGGGCCTGCATTGGCGTGCCCGACGGGCGGGTGGTACGCGTGCCGATGGACCTCTTGCAGCGGCTGGTCGAACACCTGACCGCCCTGTTCGATGCGCCGCCCGGGGCCACCGGTTGGCGGACGGATCCTTGGCAGGCCCTGTCGCTTGAGGGCATCGCCGGCCTGACAGCGATCAACGGACCGCGCTTGACGGACCTTGCCAAGCGACTGGCCGGATTGGTCGTCGAAGATGAGGCCGAGCCACCGGCCACCCTGCTCACCAGCCTGCGCCCTTATCAAAAGCGCGGCCTCGCCTGGCTGCAGCGCCTGCGCACCGCCGGCACCGGTGGCGTGCTGGCCGACGACATGGGCCTGGGCAAGACGGTGCAGACCATCGCCCATCTATGCGTCGAACAGGCTGCCGGCCGTCTGACCGAGCCGGCGCTGGTGATCGGTCCGGCCAGTCTCGTCGGTACTTGGCGGCGAGAGCTGGCACGCTTCGCCCCGCACCTGACGGTCGCGATTTTGCATGGCGGTGGCCGTGCACGAACGACGGAATCGATCCTCGAGGGCCGGCCCCAGGTGGTCATCACCACCTATGCGACCCTGCTGCGCGCCGCCGACCAGGTCACTGCGATCACCTGGTCGGTGGTGATCGCCGACGAGGCGCAGGCGATCGGCAACCCCACGGTCAAGAGCGGCCAAGTGGTTCGCCGCCTGAAGGCTCACCAACGCCTGGCGCTGACCGGCACCCCGATGTCGAATCACCTCGGCGAGTTGCACACCTTGTTATCCTGGCTGGTGCCCGGGCTGCTCGGATCGGCCGCACGTTTTGATCAGGCTTTTCGCCGGCCGATCGAAAAGGGCGGCGACGCGGTGCGCGCCGGGATCCTCCGTCGGCGCATCGCGCCATTCATGCTACGGCGAACCAAGGAGCTGGTCGCCCCCGAGCTGCCGCCGCGCACCGAAACCGTCATCACCGTCGAGCTCGAAGGCGGTCAGCGCGCGCTGTACGAAAGCGTGCGGCTGACCATGGACGAGCGCATTCGCGCCGTCATCGCCGCCAAAGGCTTGGCGAAATCGCACATCGAGGTGCTTGAGGCGCTGACCAAGCTCAGACTGTGCTGCTGCGATCCGCGACTCGTAAAATCCGCCGAACGCAAGGGCCACGAGGCCGGCTCGGCCAAGCTCGACTGGTTACGTTCCAGCCTGCCTGAACTCATCGAGGAGGGTCGCCGTATCCTGGTGTTCAGCCAGTTCACTAGCTGGCTCGACCTGATCGAGCGCGATGTATTGACGCCATCCGGCTTGTCCTGGCTACGGCTCGACGGCTCGACGGTCGACCGCGACACTCCGGTACAGCGCTTTCAACGTGGTGAAGTGCCGGTGTTCCTGCTGTCGTTGAAGGCCGGAGGCACTGGGTTGACCCTGACGGCAGCCGACACCGTGATCCTCACTGATCCATGGTGGAATCCCGCCGCCGAGGATCAGGCCGCCGACCGTGCACACCGTATCGGCCAGGATAAGCCAGTCTTCATCTGGCGGCTGGTCGCAGAAGGTACCGTCGAGGAACGGATCCTAGCCTTGCAGGCACGCAAACGCGCGCTCATGTCGGCCCTGCTCGACGATCAGGGGCAATCGGTGCCGACCTTCACCGAGGCCGATCTTGCGGCCCTGCTCGCCCCCTTGCCCGATTGATCCGGCAATGATCGAAGAGCTCGCGTACCCCGCTCACTAATACCACGGTCGATGAACACACCACACGACAATAACGATGCGATTGGAATGATGGATGCACGGTAATAATTGGCAACGAGATCGACGTGAACTGAGATTCCTCGCTTCGTTCCCGACAGGCTGGTATGAGTAATTCCGTCGTCTCCTGCCAGTTTGCTTTGGTTGTCCCGAGCCCGCTGGTAGAAGCGGCTTCCGCTGCCGGAGAGCACGTAAAACGCTTGGGGCTCGACCCCGTCTAGGAGA
>JBIILZ010000155.1:0-7355 GCA_044338255.1 Planctomycetota bacterium
CAGCTTACGAACGAGACTGCCGACAACTCGTCAGATCAGCGCAAAAACGCAGGCCTGGACGCTCGCGACCGCGCGAACGACTGGCACCATTTGGACACTTCGCAGGGGGTAAGTGAATGCCATTGCCAGGTCACCCCGACCGCTCGCATGCCGGCGCCATGGGCGGCATCGCAATCGGCCGGGCTGTCGCCGATGAAGAGGCAACTCGCCGGGTCCACACCGCAGTGCACGGCCGCCAATAAGGCGCCGCGATGGTCGGGCTTAGGCGCAGGGCAGTCCTCTTCGCCCAAGAGGGCGGTAAACGACCCGGCCAGGCCGAGATGGTCCATGGCGGCGCGAATGAAGGCCCCGGAATTATTGCTGACCATGCCCTGCGGGATGCGGCGGGCGGCGATTTCGGCGATCAGCTCGGGGACCCCGTCATAAGCCCGCACCAAGTGCGGCAGGCGCTGCATGGCGACGTAGAATTCCCGGGCCAACTGCGCCCCTATCGTCGGGTCGGTCATCCCCGCATGCAGGCCCATCCGCGGAATCGTCGGATAGGCCATGCCCTTGATGATTTCGCTCGCCGCTCGTTCGGGCAGTCCGCGATCGCGCAAGACGGTGTTGGTGGCAGCCACCACCACCGCCAGCGAATCGACGAGCGTGCCGTCGTGATCATAGATCACCGCGGCGATGCGACCCATCAGATGAACTCGCACCAATAGGCGCTGGCGACCGTCGCTTTGACGTCGAAGCCCGACTTGGCGGGGATCTCGAAGCTGGTGCCGGCGGGATAGATCACCCAGGCGGTCGAGCCCGTGAACTTGGCTTGTAGTTCGCCATTGATCACGGTCATGCGCTCGGCGGCGTCGGTACCGAAATGGAACTCGCCGGGCTCGATGACGCCGACCGTCTGCTTGCGGCCGTTGCGCTCGAAACCGAGCGACTGCACGGCGCCGTCGAAGTAGGAATTGTGCTTGGACATCGCGAACCTCCAGGAATGGGCCGGCGATGGTGGCGCAAGTTCCATCGACGCAATCCATGGACAGCGGCAAGATGTGTCCAAGATCTGCGCGCCCTCGAACACCCCCCTTCATTGCTGTCCGTTTGCTTGAGAGATTCTGATATGTGTGGCATCGCTGGTTACCTCGGCCCGAAAAATGCCGACCAGATCCTGCTGGTGGCGCTCGAACGCCTGAAATATCGCGGCTACGATTCGGCGGGCATCGCCCTGCTCAACGGCGGAGGTATCGTCCTGCGCCGGGCTGCCGGCACGCTCGAGCATCTGACCCAGCGGCTGCTGAGCGAGCCCATGGCCGGCTGCGTCGGTATCGCCCATACGCGCTGGGCGACCCACGGCGCACCCACCGAAGCCAACAGCCATCCGCATCTGTCCGCTGATCTGCGGATTGCCGTGGTCCACAACGGCATCATCGAAAACCACGACGCCTTGCGCAAAGAACTGCAAGCCGCCGGCGTGGCCTTCCGCAGCCAGACCGATACCGAAGTCATCCCGCACCTCATCGCCCAAGCTTATGCCGGCGAGAGCCAGGGCGATCCGCTGGCGGCCGTGCGCGCGGTCCTGCCCCGCCTCAGCGGATCGTTCGCCTTCGCCGTGGTCTTCGCCGATTTTCCACAGCGGATCCTCGCCGTCCGCCAGGGCTCGCCGCTGCTCGTCGGCCGTGGCCCGGATGCGATGATGCTGGCGTCCGACATCCCGGCGCTGTTGCCGCACGCCAGCCATGTGCTGCATCTCGATGATGGCCAGCTCGCGGATCTCAGCCCCGGCAGCGTCGCCATTTCCACGTTCGCCGGCGAAGCCGTGCCCTCCACATTCGCCGCGATCGAAATCAGCGCCGATGCGGTGTCGAAGGGCAGTTTCGACAGCTTCATGGCCAAGGAGATCGCCGAACAGCCCGAGGTCCTGGCGCGCCTGCTCGCCAGCCGCATCAACACCCTCGCCGGCCACGATGTCCTGGTCATGCCCGACCTCGGCATTGATCTGGGAACAGTCACCCACGTCTCGTTCATCGCCTGCGGCACCAGCTGGCACGCCGCGCTGCTGGCCAAGCGCTTCATCGAACACCTCGCAGGGATTCCCGTCGAAGTCGAGGTCGCCAGCGAATACCGCTATCGCAAGCCGGTGGCGATTCCCGGCGGGCTGGCGGTCGCCATCAGCCAATCTGGCGAGACCGCCGACACCCTGGCCAGCATGCGCCTGGCCAAGCAGCTCGGCCTGCCGGCCATCGCGCTGGTGAATGTCGTGACCTCGACCATCGCCCGCGAAGCCCACGGGGTGATGCCGCTGTTCGCGGGTCCCGAGATCGGTGTCGCCTCGACCAAGGCCTATACCGCCCAGGTCCTGGCGCTGTACCTCTTCGCGCTGCAGATCGCCAAGGCCAAGGGGCTGCTGACGCCGGTGGCCGAGGCCGTGATCCTCGAACAACTGCGGCAACTGCCTGAGCAGGTGCGCGCGACCCTGGCCGGCTGCGAAAGCGCCGTCACCGACGCCTCCGAGCTGTTTGCACCCGCCGATGCCAGCGTCTTCCTCGGTCGCCTGGGTGAGCATCCAACCGCTCTCGAAGGCGCGCTGAAGCTCAAGGAGATCGCCTACATCCACGCCAACGGCTACCCTGCCGGCGAGTTCAAGCACGGCCCGATCGCCCTGGTCACGGCAACCTTGCCGGTGGTCTGCCTGTGTCCACAGGACGAGGCCTACGAGAAGATGCTCTCCAACGTCCAGGAAGTCCGCGCCCGGCACGGGCGGCTGATCGGCGTCGGACACGCGGACGACCAGCATTTGCGCGATCTCTGCGACCACGTCTTTCCGGTGGAGCGCGCGCATGCCTTGGCGATGCAGCCGATCCTGTGCATCCTGCCCTTGCAGCGCTATGCCTATCACGTCGCCAAGCGTCGTGGCTGCAATGTCGATCAGCCGCGCAACCTCGCGAAATCGGTGACCGTCGAATAATCTTACCCGGGATAATCCCATTTGAACACGGCGCCCCAGCTGGCCGGCGCCGATCGCCGCAACCAAGTCGCACCGTCAGCCGCGAGGCCGTTGACGCGACCGCGATGGCGGACATCGGTGACATAGGTTGGCCCGGCATAACCCCATTGGCCGACACCGGTGATCCCGCTGACGCTGTCGACCATCAGCAGTAATTCACCGGGCCGGTGGATGGCTGACAGCAACCAATGCCGAGGCTCCTGGGCAATGGCATTCAGCGTGCCGTTCATCTTGAAACTTTTGGGAGCGGCATCGACAAAACCGAGGTTGCTCGCTGGCGGACGATACCCCGCGCACTGCCTGACGATCTTGGCTGAGGGGGCGTCCAGATAATCAGGCAGACGATCATACCAGGCATCGCTGGTCGCGGCCGTGTCGTGATCAGGATCATTGCGGCTGACCGCCGGATATTGGCCTTCCCAATCATTGGCGTAGGCCGTCAAGGCGAGGCCCATCTGCCTGAGGTGGACACCGCATTTGTTGCTGATCGCCAAGCGCCGTACGGCCTGCACCGAGGGCATCGCGAGACTCGCCAAGATCGCCACCATGGCGATGACGATGGTGAGCTCGATGAGAGTGAAACCGTCACGCCGGTGGCGCTTGGCAAGCGCCACCGGCGTGCGGAAACAACTGCATTCACACCCCTGAAGCGCGCGCATAGCGCAGCCGATCAACCTGCTGGAAATCGCCGTACGTACGGCGGATCCCCTCCTCAAGGCTGATACGCGGGCGCCAGCCGCGCGCTGCCAGACGCGATGAATCGAGCAGCTTGCGCGGCGTACCATCAGGCTTGGAAGCGTCCCATTGGATCTCGCCCTGATGGCCGACGGCGCGCTGCACGATCGCCGCCAATTCGCGGATCGAGACCTCTGAGCCCGAACCGACATTGTACAGATCCATGCTCGCCTCGCCGGCCGAGACCTGCTCCATGAGATAGCAGCAGGCCTCAGCCAGATCGTCGACATGCAGGAATTCGCGCAGGGCCGCACCGCTGCCCCATAGCGAGACCGGCGCATGACCGCGCTCCTTGGCCTCGTGGAATTTGCGGATCAGCGCCGGTAAAACGTGCGAATTCGCCAGATCATAATTATCCCCGGGCCCGTAGAGATTGGTCGGCATCGCCGACAACCACCCCAAGCCGTACTGGTGATTGTAGCTTTCGACGAGTTTCACGCCGGCGATCTTGGCGATGGCGTAGGGCTCATTGGTCGGCTCAAGCGGACCGCTGAGGAGATGCTCCTCCTTCATCGGTTGCGGGCACATCCGCGGATAGATGCAGCTAGAACCCAGGAACAGCAGCTTCTTGACGCCGCTCAGCCGGGCAGCCTCGATGATGTTCAGCGCGATCAGCAGGTTCTCGCTGAGGAACTGGGCGCGATAGGTATTGTTGGCGTGGATGCCACCGACCTTCGCCGCCGCCAGATGCACATAGACCGGCTTTTCCTTAGCAAAGAATTTCTCAACCTGGTCCTGCCGCTGCAGATCGAGTTCGGCACGGGTGCGCGTAAGGATACGGGTATGGCCGCGCGCGGTCAGCGCGCGCACCAAGGCCGAACCGACCAATCCACGATGACCGGCGACGAAGATCGGTGCGTGAAGGTCGTAGCTCATTCGCGGTAGGCCTTGGTCTTGAAGCCGTGCTGGTTGAGCACCGTATCCTGGCGCGCCTGTTCGAGATCGTGGGCCATCATCTCTTCGATCAGCTTCTCGACGGTGATCTCGGGCACCCAGCCGAGCTTCTGCTTGGCCTTGGTCGGATCGCCCAGCAAGGTCTCGACCTCGGTCGGACGGAAATACTTCGGATCGACGCGCACGATGACCTTGCCGTTCGCAGCATCGGTACCGATTTCATTGACGCCGGTGCCCGACCATTTCAGGGTGATGCCGGCCTCGGCGCACGACAGTTCGACGAATTGCCGCACGCTGATCTGCTTGCCGGTGGCGATGACGAAGTCCTCGGCGCGCTCCTGCTGCAGCATCATCCACTGCATGCGCACGTAATCCTTGGCATGACCCCAATCGCGAAGGGAGTCCATATTGCCCAGATACAGGCATTGCTCGAGGCCATGGTGGATGCGCGAGATCGCACGGGTGATCTTGCGCGTCACGAAGGTCTCGCCGCGGCGTGGAGATTCGTGGTTGAAGAGGATACCGTTACAGGCGTAGATGCCGTAGGCCTCGCGGTAGTTCACCACGATCCAATAGGCGTACATCTTCGCCACCGCGTACGGCGAACGGGGATAGAACGGCGTGGTTTCGCGCTGGGGGATCTCCTGGACCTTGCCGAACAGCTCACTGGTCGAGGCTTGATAGAATTTGGTCTTCTTTTCCAGACCGAGCGTACGGATCGCATCCAGTAAGCGCAGGGTGCCAACGCCATCGACGTCGGCGGCGTACTCCGGCATCGCAAACGACACCGCGACGTGGCTCATGGCGCCGAGGTTGTAGATCTCATCGGGCTGCACTTGGCCGACGATGTTGATCAGGTTGGTGGCATCGGCGAGATCGCCGTAATGCAGGTGCACCCGGCGATTGGGTTCATGCGGATCCTGATAGAGGTGATCGATGCGGTCGGTGTTAAACGACGATGCCCGTCGTTTTATGCCGTGGACCTCGTATCCTTTATCGAGCAGGAGCTCAGCGAGGTAGGATCCATCTTGGCCGGTGATGCCGGTGATGAGGGCTTTTTTCATAGGTATATAATAGTATGTATACCATGATAATAACTGTAAAGAGGTTAATTTGGGCACATACTATGTGTATCGTATTATTTAATCAATGAGTCAGTGCATCGACTCATTAACGACGCTCGCGCGCAGCCCAAGGCCAAGGCCAGACCGAAAAACAGCTGGAAACGCGAAGATGCGTAGGCGGCGAGATCTTCCGTGAGCGAACCGAGCATGAGCACACCGAGAGTGGCCAACAATATCGGCACGACCGCCGGATGGTTATGACGCAGGCGCCAAATTTCCCGCACCACGCTATACAACCAGGCACACCACAGGAACAAGCCCGGCACTCCATATAACACCAGCAGACTCAAAAAACTATTGTGCGCGTTTCCCATATCCGCGCCCTCCGGTCCTGGTGCTGACAGACCCTCGGCAACCGTCGCGAGCGCCGCTTTATTATAGCCACCATTTCCGACACCGGTCAGCGGATGCTGGCAGAAGGTCTCCCAGGCAGTGTGCCAGATGTAGGTTCTCCCGTCTTTGCCTGCCAAGGCGTTTTGAATCCGCGCGCCGTGAGTGGGCCACGCGACGACCGCAGTAAGGCCCAGAACCACGATCATGGCCATGGTTACCACACCCAGCCGACGCCATGGCAAAAGTCCTGCGGCAAGAATCCAGGCACCGGCAATGAAGGCGAAAAATGCCCCGCGCGCGCCGCTGATGTAGGTCGCGACCAAGCCCAGCGCCAAGGATGCTGCCACGCTCGTTTGCCAGACACCCGATTTCGTCAGCCACGGGCGCACACGATAGAGCCAAGCCACCACCACCAATGACGCAAAAGCGGCCGCGTCACCAAAACGAATCCAATGACTGTAAAAACCTGAAGCCTTCACGTGGCGCACGCCCTGGCCATCAACCCGCCATGGAGGGGCACCGCCGTAACCGATGGAGAATTGCACCACCGCCAGACCGGTGGCCATAAGCGCACCGCCGGCGAGACCCCCTATTGCCCATCCCAAACGCCGCGGCTGGGACGCCGCCAAAGCCCAAATCGGTAGTGAGAGCCAACAATACGCCCACCCCGGTGGAGTCCGGGATGCCTCAAAGGGACTTACCACCCCACACAACGTCATCCACAGGCTGAATGCCACCGCCCAAGGCCAGCCCACGAGAAACGGCACCAGGCGCCGTGGCTCGAGCAGGGCGCCAGCTGCGGCCAACCCGTAGCCGAGATAGACCAGGGGCACCGAGACGCACATGCCGACAGCGGCGATCACCAAGCCCACGGTCAGCGCCGTGTCTGACCACCGCGCACCAGCACGCCAAGAAAGAGCAAATGACATGGCGACGGCCCCGTGAAGTACGAAGAGCGTCAAAATCCAAATCTCTGCGCAAGGATGATTCGCATGAATGCCTCCCTTGGACTGCGGCACTAGGCGTATCGTCAATCAAAAGCCTGAACCTTTCCAGTCCCAGCTCATGCAATGCCCAGAAACTCAATCGATTGGTCAATAATTTATAAAAATCAGCGACCCCACTCCGCATCCGCATCCTATTCGGTAGGTTGTAACAGCTCAGGCGGCCTTCCGATAATCCTTTGAAGACTTGGCTTTTGTCGTCATCGGCACCTTCGGCAACCACGGCCTCCCGGCCAGCGCCAGGGCGATGGCAGCGCACGGGTCGACCCCGTT
>JBIILZ010000060.1:0-24797 GCA_044338255.1 Planctomycetota bacterium
CCAGTTCTCCTCCACCTGCTCTCCACCCCGCCTCACGACGACGCAGTTGGTTTCGGATACGGGGCTGGATGCCGTTGCCCCGGCAGGGACTTGCACCCTGCTGTTGATGTGCGCTGTTGGGCGCACGGGCGCGGGCGACTCGCCCGCGTTCGATGACGTGAAATCGCGGGCGAGTCGCCCGCGCCCCCAGGAGTCTATTCCCGACAGGCTCCTAGACTCAGACGGGATGGATGACTTTCGTGGTCGAGGTGCGGTCGCCTTCGAACCACCACTCGGCCCAGATCCGCGCCTGGGTGTCGCCGGTGAGCGACAGCCAGTTGCGCGCCGGGCGCAATCTACGCACCGTACCCGGGAACGGCAGCATGCGCGCGATGATGCCGCGATCGACCTCGTCGACAAAGCCGGCCAGCAGCTTGTCGAGGACGTAGGCCACCAGGGCCTGCGGTGGCGGATGGACCACGCCAGTGGAAACCAGCTGATTGATCACGGCTTGCTCGCCGGCGCGCTGCGACTCGATGACCCCACAGGCGCCGACATGGACGTCGCCAGAGAGGATGGTGACGCGCGTGGCGGTGCTCTGCGACCATGCCAAGAGGCGATGGATCAGGCGCAGACGTTCCTCCTGATGGCTGGAGCTGCACCAGTGGTCCTTGAGATCGTCTTCGAGTTCCTGCTCGCCGGGCAGCCAGCCGAGCACCGCCTCGACGGCCTTGAAATTGGGATAGACCACCGGGATCGAGGCCATCACCAAGAGATGCTTCTTGCCGCTGATCGCACCCAGGCGCGCGTACAGGGCCTTCCATGAGGCCGGGGTCACGACCTGATCCTGGGTGCGGTTGGTGCGCAGATCGGGGGCCCACAGAACGGTGTTGTTGACCTCGTAGCAGAAGGAGAAATCGCCCTCGCCGACGGCCCCCGGCACGCGTTCATCGGCGGCGCACTGCAACTGGAACAGGCGCATGGCGGCGCGCGCCGCGGCGAAGATCCCCTGGTATACCGGGCAACGCTGCAGCTCGGCGTCGTAGCTGCCCCAACCATCGAAGATATCGTGATCATCCCACATCATCAGCGTCGGCACGGCGGCGAGGACCGCGGCCATCTCCGGCTGGCTCCAACGGGCCAAGTACAGCCGCTGGTAGAAGCGCTCGACCGCCTGCTGACGCGTGGCGTTCCACGGCATCTTGAGCTTCTGGGCCCGCGTCAGATGCGTCCAATCCTTCAATTGCGGCAGATCGAAGACGCCATCGGCGTAGACCTGGTCGCCGCCCATGAGCAGCAGCTGGAAGGGCTGGGCAAGGTGTTGGGCACCGATCTGACGCCACAGACCGAAGGGATCCTTGGTGCCGTCGGCGAGCTTCTTCGAAGAGAATCCGTTACAGGACACGTAGGCTTGGCGCAGCGGCTCGACTGATCCCGGAATCGTGAACACCGCGGTCTGCTCGCCAAGACGGTAGGTGACGCTCTGCCGGACAGTGCCCTGCGGCACGGCGATATCCCAGCGCCAGACGTTGGCGCCATCCGCCTGTCCGAGCAGCAGCGGCGCAGCGCTGCTGCCGGCCGAGACGCTCAGCAACGGTGCTGGCCCGGCATCGGCCGCCAGCACTGAGACTCGCCAGATGCCGCCTTGGACACCGCGAAAACCGAGGATTGGACCTAAGCGCATAAAAACTCCCAAGTAGGTGCCGGCGCACCCTAGCACGGCAATCGTATGTCGCCATGCACTTCAGTGCCGCCGCCAGCGGCGCGCATCCCTTGGACATTGCACCGTCCCCGAGGCCGGGAGCATAGGGCATGCGCACCGCCACGATCAGCCGTAAAACCCGTGAAACCGAGATCTCGGTCACCTGGAATCTGGATCAGGCGGGAGCCGCCCAGATCAGCACCGGCATCGGTTTCTTTGATCATATGCTCGAAGCCCTCGCCAAGCACAGCGGCACCACCCTGCAGGTGGCGTGCAAGGGCGACCTGCACATCGATGGCCATCACACCACCGAAGACGTCGGTATAGTCATGGGTCAGGCCCTCCGCCAAGCCCTCGGCGAGCGCGTCGGCATCGAGCGTTTCGGCCACATCGCCTGCCCACTCGACGAAGCCCTGGTGCAGGCCTCGCTGGATTTTTCCGGACGGGGCTACCTGGTCTACGAACTGCATCCGCCGGCGGGGCTGATCGGCACCTGGGACACCGAACTGGTCCGCGAATACTTCGGCGGTTTCGTCGAACACGCCAAATGCTGCGTCCACCTGCACCAGCTGCAGGGCCGCAACAGCCACCATATCGTCGAAGCCGGTTTCAAGGCCTTTGCGCGAGCCCTCAAGCAGGCGATCCGGATCACCGGCACCGACCTGCCGACGACCAAGGGTCTCCTCGGTTAAACTCCTCGGTTCAACTCCTCGGCTGAACGGAGAGAGGGCTATGGCTGAGCGGCTGGCAACGGATTGAAAAAAGCCGCTGCCAGCGGCTGATTGGTGACCAGGCGCGTGATCACCAGGCGGATGCGCGCGCTATGGGCGTCTTCGATGATAACTTCCCGGGGCTCGTCGCCCTTGAGCAGCACCGCGATGCGTGTCAGCTGCTCCTTGAGTTCGGCGGTGGCGGGCATGAACAGCAAGGTCCGCCCGGCGGCGGTGGTTTCCAAGGTCATGGTGAATTCCCGGCTCAGACGCGGGACATCGAGCAGGATGCAGGCCACGATGCGATCGAGGTCGAGATCCTGCGTGCCGGGCTTGACCACGCGCAAGGTCGGTGGCTCGTCCTCGACCATCTGCTCGATCTCCCACTGCGTGATGCCATCCGAGCACCAGCGGTGGACGTCGCTGTTGTCGGCCTCGGCGATGCGCACGTTGTATTTGCTCGGAGCCTCCGCGATGCCGCGTTGCAGCGCGAAGATTCCGACCTTCTCATGGATTCCGCCGCTGCTGTTCTCGGTCATCCAGGTAAAATCCCCGCTCATGGTAGTCACCGTGCTCTGCGCCGCCGCTAGGGCCGCGACCTCCGGGCTGGGCGCAGGCGGGGGCGGCAGCAGCGACTCGGCGGCAATGACGCTCACCCAGAGGCCCAGGGAAAGAACTGCCAACCTTGCACCGCTACGCATATGCGGGATGATGGCCCGTGGTTGGACGCCGGCAACTCCTCACGGAATTCATCACTTCCCATGGCTACTGCGCTTGTCCTAGTCGCCCCCGGGGCCGAAGAAATCGAGACCATCGCCGTCGCCGACATCCTCGTGCGAGGCGGTCATCGCGTGACCATGGCCAGCACCGGCGACCTGACCACGGTGCTCGGCAGCCGCGGCCTGCCCCTCAGTGCCCATACGCGGTATGCCGACCTTGCCACGCAGACCTTCGACGTCGTCTACCTGCCCGGAGGCAAGGGCTCGGCCGAGATCTGCCGTGACGATCCGCGCATCCAGGACCTCGCTTCCGCGCAACTCGCTGCCGGTCGCCTGCTGGCGGTGATCTGCGCAGCACCCATCGCCCTCGTCCCACGGGGATTGTGCAGCGGGCGGCGGCTGACCTCCTTTCCCGGCGTGCGCTCCGCAGTCGAGCCGCATTGCGCCGCCTGGATCGATGAACGAGTCGTCGTCGATGGCAACCTGATCACCAGCCAAGGAGCGGGCACGGCCCTCGAACTGGGCTTGATGCTGGTCGAATTGCTCGGTTCACGCACGGCCGCCGACGAGGTGGCACAGGCCATGCTGGCCCGCCGCTAAACCTATTTTTACTTCCGGAGTTTCCATGCGTCTTGTCCATCTTCTCCTCCTCGCTCCGGCCTTCCTCATGTTGGCGGCGAGCGCTTCGCTGTCCGCGGCCGACTCCCCAGCCGAAGTCGCCGCTCTACAAGCAGCCTTGGCCGATAACGATGCGATCGCCAAGAAAACCGCCATCCGCGCCCTCAGCAGCAAGTCGGTGGGCAAGGACGCGGAAATCCTGCCATTGCTGGTTGCCGCCATCGGCGATCGACAGGCCGGTGAAACCGCCGTCAACGCCCTCAGTTCTCGCACCGGCAAAACCCCGATCGGCGGGAGCTATGCGCCCGGTGTCGATCCGGTCAAAGTCCAAGCCGCCTGGCAAGGCTGGCTAAAGGACTGGCAGATGACCCAAGACATCAAAAAGCTCGAGAAGAAGGTCGATAAAAATAGCGAAAAGATCAAGGATGTCGCTGCCATCGCGGCCGAGACCGCACCGGTGGTTGAAAAAACTACGGCCCAGGCTCCACCCGAAGACCTCGGCAAGGTCGATCGCGTGATCTTCAAGGCCGGCGGCAGCCTGCTGTGCTTCATCATGTCCAAGCGCATTGATGCCGAAGGGAAACTGGTCAGCGTACGCATCGTACATCCCGATGGTGCCGGCGAGGAGACCATCGCGGAGAGCCTGATCTCTCGCATCGAAGAAGACATCCAGTAAACCGTCCATGTCCATGCGCCTGCTTTTCCCCGGTAGTTTCGATCCTCCACACCTCGGCCATCTGGATGTGATGCAACGTGCCGCGGCCATCGCCCATGGCGGCGGCGGTGAGCTGCTGGTGGCGATCGCCGAGCATCCCGACAAGCCCGGCTGGCTGCCGGTGAGCCGGCGGGTGGAACTGGTGCAGGCCCTCTGCCACGACATCCCCGGAACGCGAGTAGTCAGCTACCGCGGTGCGACGGTACGCTTTGCACAGGCGAACACGGTGACCACGCTGGTTCGCGGCCTGCGCAATCCGCTCGACTTCGAGCACGAAAAATCGATGGCCGAAGTCAACCGCAGCCACGGTTTCGACACGATGTTCTTCATGACCGCCGGGGTCCACGCGCACTTGAGCTCGCATCTGGTGCGCGCCGCGCGCACCGCCGAGCTGCCGCTGAGCGGACTCGTACCGCCCCTGGTCGTAAGCGGTTTAAGCTGACATGGGCTGGCAGCAGACCGCGGGATTCTTCCGTCAATTGGCGGTGCTGACGCGCACCGGCATGCCCCTCGGCACCTCGCTGCGCCTGGCCGGGGAGACCGCCGGCGGCGGCTATCGTGCGCACGGACTGCAATGGTCAGTGGGCTGCACCTCGGGCCTGGATCTGGCCAGCCAGCTCACCGCCGCTGGCGAGTCGCAGCTGGTCTGCGCCCTGGTGCGCGCCGGCGAAGCCACCGGCAAGCTGCCGGAATTATGCGCGCGCATCGCTGATCATTATGATCAGCTCCAAGCCCTCCGCAGCCTAGCGGTCGGGCGCCTCATCTATCCTGTGGTTCTGCTGCATGTCGCCTTGGTCGTGCCGCTGATTCCCCGGCTCTTCACCACCGAGATGTCGGCGTGGTGGCTGCTGGCCGGACCGCTGACGCTGTGGGCCTTCGTCATCGGAGTGGTGCTCGTGGCGCGCCTGTGGCATGCGTCGGGGCTGTTGGCGCGCCTGGTATTGCTGCCCGGGCCGGGCTTCGTGGTCCAGCCGTTCCTGACCTGCAACCTCTGCCTGGTCCTGTCGGCGGCGATGGCCGCCGGGCTCAAGGTCCGTGACGCCTTGGAGCTCGCCGCCGAAGCCGTCGGCAATCGCGTCCTGGCGGCACGTTTGCGCGACGCCGCGCGGCAGGTCGACAACGGCACCGTCGCCAATCTCACCCAGGCGCTGGCGACCGTACATCTGCCGGCAAGCCTGCTGATGCTGATCTCCGCCGGCGAGCAGTCGGGCACGCTCGACCGCTCACTGGACCAAGCCGCGGTCGCCGCCCGCGAAAGCTTCCAGGTGCGCGCCCTGTGGACGACCAAGGCATTCACCTCCGCGATCTATAGTATGGTGGTGCTGTTCGTCGCCTGGCAGATCATTTCGCTCTACTCAGGGGTCATGCAGCAAGCCGGTGGCGACCCTTACCCGCCCGATTAGGCACTCGCGGCTCAAGTCCGCCGCCGGGCTGCCGATGCTCGGGGATGCGTTCCGTATCACCGTACCTCCCACAGCTCTCGCAGCTCAGTTCGGTGTTGAAACGCTCGCTTGCGGCCGCCGCCGGAGCGTCGACGCCACTGACGAAAGCCGCTTCGCCGGTAGCTCCAGCCGCGCCGTCGAATACGGCGAATACGGCAAAAAAAAGCGGGGATAGCGCGACCTGGTCGAGCGCTGGCCAAGCCCTGCTCGACCAGCCGGAAGCGCAGCAGAAAAAAGTCCTCAGCCTGCTCGATACGATGTTCGGCATCACCAATGTCGCCTCGATGGCACTCGACATCGATGTCAGCCACGCACGTCAGTTGCACACCGCCAGCCGTGAAGTGCAACAAGGCTCCGACCACGGGCTGACCTATTCCTACCAGGATTTCGCGCAGGAAGCCGAGACCACCGCCCTCCATGCCAGCGGTACAATCACCCTCGACGATGGCCGCAGCTTCGCCCTCGACCTTGATTATCAGCACTCGCTCACGGTCACCCAATCGCGGAGTTTCGAGCTCACCATCGAGCGTCCCAGCGGCGAGCCCGCAGATGCCCCGCCAGCTGATCTCCGCGGCACCGGAAAAAAATTGTTGGATCACTTGTTCTCGCCCGAAAGCCTGGCCAAGAGCCTGAGCGATGCGATGCGTCAGCTGGGCTCGGCGAACCCACCCGCTGATTCTGCTGAACCACCGGCCCTGCGCGCGCGTATTGAGGTCAGTCCGCTTTCGACGGCGGCCTTGAATGCGGTCTTCGGTCGCTTGCGGGATCAGCAACAGCAACGCCAGGCGGAGCTCTTCCAACCGCACATCGAGGTCAGGCCGCACGTGGACGTGCAGGGTTGATCCTCACTCGGGCATCCGCGCAAAGCGGGCCGCCCGAAAATGGTTCGCTCCTACGGGAATAGATGACCGAGGATGGCGAAGGTATCGTACGGCAGATCCACGGCGGAGGAGTGCGCCAAATAGCAGCTGATCCGGTTTTATGCGCCATCTGGGCCTTCACCAAGCTCAACTGAGTTGGCAAGGGAATCCGGAGCGCTGAAACTTGACCACGCATGACAATATGATTTAATCAATATACAGTAATATTAATACATGATCCGCATTCTTTTTATCTGTGCTGTCGCCGCGCTCGTTAGCAGTTGCGGGACTCCCCCTCCGGTCGATGTGGCGCGTGAGATTTCCAGCGGCACGGCAGCCCTCGGCGGGTTCCGTTTCGATCTGGCGCGAGGGTCGTTCGACCGCGCCGCCAGCGCCGCCCCCGCCAATAGCCAGGAATGGCGGCAGGCCGTGCTTGGCCAGGCGGTGTGCGCCCAGCACGTCGCTCCGGTCACCGCCGGCGGAATCACCAAAGCCGTCGCCCTCTACGATTCGCTGACGGCCGGCAGCGATGCCGAAGCCGCGCTCGCGACCCTGCACCTCGGACGGATCTGCGAACAGATCGATTTCCTCGGTGACACCATCGATCTCGCGGGTGCTCGTGAACAGTACCGGGCGGTGATCGCGCGCTGGCCCGAAGCGCCAATCGCCGGCGAGGCTACAGTGCGCCTGATGGGCACCTATGTGCAGACCCTCGACCCGGTTCAGGTCCGTGAAGGCATCGCCCTGGCGGAAGCACGTCTGGCGAGCCACCCCCACGATCCGTGGACCGGCACGCTGTGGCAGCTGGTCAGCGAAACCTGGTTGCGCCCGCTCGGCGAAAAAACCAAGGCCGTCGCGGCCTTGCGCGAGGCGATCCGCTTCGGCCTGCCCGAGCCCAGCCGGGCCTGGGAAATGGAATGGCGAATCGCCCAGCTCAGCGAAGACCTGCACGACACCACCAGCGCCATCACCGCCTATCGCGAAATCGTCCTCCATTATCCGACCAGCGGCAAAGCCTGGGAAGCGCAGCAAGCGATCATACGTCTCGGCCAGGAGCCGCCGCCTTTGCGTTGGTTCGATACGACGGTCACAGAGGCAAAGGCCGAGCAAGAGCAAGCGAAAGCGAAAGCCGGCACCCCATGAACAGCACCCCAGAGATCTCCTACACCCCGCCCTCGCGAGCCAAGAAACTCTTCAGCATCAACAATTTCGGGGTCCTGCTCCTGAGCGTCACGGTGCTGCTCAGCCTGTGGCAGGTATGGTCGGTGAAACACAACGCCACCGCCGGCGGCAAGCGCACCATCCGCATCGCCCACTGGCAGCTCGAACTGGGATACCGGCAGGCCCTGCAATCGCTGATCGAGCGTTACAATCAGCATAAAGCCGAACAGTTCGCCAAGGGTGAAATCGATCACCCGGTCGAGGTCGTGCAACTGCCGGTGACCGAAAAAGTCTATACCCAGCTGATCTATACCCATTTGATCGCCGGCACGGCCCCCGACATCATTGAGATAGGCTGGAGCCAGGCCTTCCAGGGCACCAACAAAGCCGAATACATGCTGCCGTTGTCGGACATCGCCCAGACCCCCAACCCCTACAATGCCAGCGCCCGGTTGCCTGCTAATTTGCCCGCGGACCTCCGCCAGACCTTGCCGAAGATGAAATGGAAGGACACCTTTGTCGACGGCATGCTCGGCGGTTGGGACAGCGATCTGCAAGCTCAATACGGCATCCCCACGTGCTTCCATGCCAACGGTCGTCTGAGCTACAATCTCGACCTCCTCGAGCAGGCCACCGGCAGCCGGCAAGTCCCCAAGACTCTCGGCGAATTGCTCGAAACCTGCAAGAAATTCGGGGAACTGGGCAAGCGTACCGGTCATGACCTCATCCCCATCGCCGGCAGCCAATACTCGTCCAACTTCTGGAGTGGATTCATCACGCCGTTTTCGGCCGGCTGGCAACCGCTGCTCGACACTGATCGGAACGGCATTGTCACCGCTCTCGAAGGTTATGCTGGGTGGTCGGGCAAGCGCATCAGCTTCACCGATCCCTCACAGATCGCCTTCGCCGATGCGGTGCAGGCCATCTCTCAGCAATTCCCCAATGGCTTCACCGCCATGGATCGCGACGCCGCCATGTTCATGTTCGTGCAAGGCAAGGCCGGCGTGCTGTTCACCGGTTCGTGGGATGCCGCCACCGTCTACAGCCTAGCGAAGTTTCCGGTCGAGATCGCATCGATGCCCTTGCCGGCCGCGGGTGAACCATGGGGCGATCCCACACGCCTGCCCGCCACCGAAGCCGACAATCGCGCGGCCGGCTGCTTCGGCATCAACAAGCGTTCACCCGCCGTCGCCGACGCCATCGACTTCATGCAATACCTCACGGGTTTCGCCGAAAACGAACGCTTCAACCATGAAGCCGATTGGGTGCCCTGCATCATCGGCAGCCATGCCAGCGAGCGCATGAAGGCCTTCCAGCCGGCTCTTGAAGGCATGCTCAATGCCTCCGGCTGGTCGCCCGCCAATGGCGACACCGAGGGTGGTCAGGTCGGCAGCACCTATCGTGGCCAGATCGCGTCGCTGCTCGTGAACGAATCCGACTCGGCGACGCTGGCGAAGAAGATGGACGAGGTGTGGAATGATCCGCTGTACGGCGAACAGCGTTTCTGGGCCCGCGCCATCGATGACGCGCGTACCAATACGCGCTCCTTCGAGCGCACCATCGCCGTCCAGGCCGCCCTGCCTTTGCTGGCACCGGGCAACCAGTCCAGCATGAGCGCATACCGGGCCCTGGTCACCAGTCAGGCGAGCAAACTCAACGGCGCCGGCGTCCGCATCCTGTTCAATGAGACGGCCGGTTTGCTTGGCAAGAAATTCCCTGAAAGCGCGCCATGAGTGAGCAACAACGTCCCCTCCGTCTGGAAAAGGCCCGGCAGTCCACCGTCCGCTGGCTGTTTTTGTTGCCAGCCTTGATCGGCCTACTGGTCCTCAGCTATTATCCCAATCTCGAAACCATCCGCTATTCGCTGTACAAGTGGGATGGGGCGACCGTGCTCGAATGGCGGCAGTGGGGCAACTTCATCGACATCTTCACTGCCGATCCGAAATTCTGGTGGTCGTTCGCGCTCATCCTCATCCTGCTGGTGGCCAACCTCATCAAGATGTGGCCGTCAATCTTCGCCGCCATCGTCCTGCACCGCCTGAAGTCCGACCGCTGGCAGTACGCCTATCGTGTGTTGTTCGTGATTCCGATGGTCATTCCCGGCCTGGTCACGCTCCTGCTGTGGAAGAGCTTCTTCGATGCCAACGTCGGCATCTTCAACGTCTTCCTCAACGCCACCGGCCTGATGCCGGTACTGCATTGGCTCGACACCTCGATGCCCGCCGCCGCAACCTTCGTGAACAATGACCTGCTCGGAGCCAGCGATCAGCCCGCCTGGCAGTGGCTGCTCACCGCTCCCTTCAAGCTCGTCTCACTGGGCTTTGGGGGCGCCTGGGGCTTGATCCTCAGCGCCACGCTGCTGCTCTTCGCGACCCGCGGCTGGCGGCGAGCGGCGCACTTCTGGATGCTCCTGCCGCTGGTGGTCGGCGCCGCACTGGTGTGCTGGGGCCCGGACCTGCTGGCGGTCGTGCTGCGCGCCGCCGGCAGTATCGTCCTCATCACGTTGCTGGTGCGCTGGCTCACCGCCCGCGATGAGTTCACTGCCCCGCGCCGCCTGCGCACCATCGCCTGGTCGCTGGTTCTGTTAGGCCTCTGCCTGGTGCTGTTCACGCAATTGTGGCCGAAGCCGACCAATGCTTTCGAATACGGCCATCCGGCCTGGCTCGGCAATTCCAAACTGGTGATCCCGGCCGCGATCCTCTGGGGCTTCCCGTGGATCGGAACCATCGGCGTGCTCATCTACCTCGCCGGTCTGCAGAACATCTCGAAGGAGGTCTATGAGGCGGCGGAACTCGATGGCATCGGCTTCTGGGGCAAGATCTTCAAAATCGAGGTCCCGCTGATCATGACCCAGGTACGCATCAACCTGATCTTCCTGACCATCGGCACGCTCACCGATTACGGATTCTTCCTGATCCTGCTCGGACCGGATGGCGGCCCCGGCAACGCCGCCATGGTCCCGGGATTGTACATGTACAAGACCGCCTTCATCGATGGCCAGATGGGCTATGCCTGCGCCCTGGGCATGGTGTTGTTCGCGGTGATCCTCTACATCACCGTCATCTATCAGCGCCACATCACGGTTGAGAAGTAAGGCCTGCCATGACTCCCGCCAAACTCCGTCTCCTCAAAGAGACCAGCAAGCACTTCCTCTTGTGGGCGGTGCTCTTCTTCAGCTTCGTACCCTTCATCCTGATGTTCGTCATCAGCATGAAGAGCAATGCCCAGTACGTCACCAACCCCTGGCTTCCCGACGCCCCCTCGCAGTGGCAGTGGGAGAACTGGACCAAGGGCTGGGCCACCGTCGGCCACTACATCGGCAACTCCATCGTCACCTCGGTGGGCTCGGTCCTGCTCTGCCTGCTCCTCGCCATCCCCGCCAGCTACGTCATCGCCCGCTATCGGTTTCGCGGCCGCGAAGCCGTCTATTACCTGTTCGTCGCGACCATGTTCCTGCCCAGCGGCGCGGCGGCCCTGGTCACGACCTTCAAGCTCATGAGCAACATGAATCTCGTCAACAGCCTGTGGTCGCTGGTGCTGCTCGGCGGGGTCGGCGGGCAGGTGAGCTGCATCTTCATCCTTCGTCAGTTCATCGAGGACATCCCCAAGGAACTCTTCGAATCGGCAGAGATCGATGGCGCCGGCCATATCCGCCAGATGTGGTCGATCATGCTCCCGCTCTCGGGACCGATCATCGGCACCCTCTCGATCATGAATTTCCT
Organism: Planctomycetota bacterium; assembly: GCA_044338255.1. Taxonomy (GTDB): domain Bacteria; phylum Planctomycetota; class UBA11346; order UBA11346; family UBA11346; genus CAIUVD01. Next base: position 11,629 of record JBIILZ010000060.1, read on the forward strand.
GGGGGCGTGGAACAACCTCATCCTGCCCATGGTGCTGCTGCGCGACGACGAACTGCTGACCATTCCCGTCGGCCTGATGCGCCTTGATGGCGAGTACGTCAAGATGTGGGGCGAGCTGATGGCGGGCTTCTCCATCGCTTCGATCCCGCTGGTCATCCTCTTCCTCTTTACCACCCGATTCTTCGTCCGGGGCCTGACCGCCGGCGCCGTGAAGGGCTGATTCTTCCCATGGCATCCATCTCCATCGCCAAACTCATCAAGACCTACGACAATAACTATCAGGCGGTCAAAGGCATCGATCTCGATATCGCGGACAAGGAATTCATGGTCCTGGTCGGACCATCAGGGTGCGGCAAGACCACCACCTTGCGCATGATCGCCGGCCTTGAGGACATCACTTCTGGCGAGATCCGCATCGACAATCGCCGGGTCAACGAAGTCGCGCCGAAAGACCGCGACATCGCCATGGTCTTCCAGAGCTACGCGCTCTATCCGCATCTGACGGTGTATGAGAACATGGCCTTCGCCCTGCGTCTGCGCAAGACCGCCGAGCGCACCATCCACGAGAAGATCATGGAAACCGCGGCCATGCTCTCGCTCGGCAGCCAGCTTGAGAAACTGCCCAAGCAGCTTTCCGGCGGCCAGCGTCAGCGCGTGGCCCTCGGCCGCGCCATCGTCCGCCAGCCGAAGGCCTTCCTCTTCGACGAGCCGCTCTCGAACCTCGATGCCAAGCTGCGCGGCGAGATGCGCTATGAGCTGCGCAGTCTGCAGGCCCGCCTGCAGACCACCGCCGTCTACGTGACCCACGATCAGATCGAGGCCATGACCCTTGGCGATCGCATCACCGTTATGTCGGTGGGCGAGATCCAGCAGGTCGCCAGTCCGAAGCAGATCTACGATCATCCCTACAACCGCTTCGTCGCCGGCTTCATGGGCACGCCGCCGATGAACTTCCTCAACGGCGGGCTGACCAATGCCGGCGGCACCTGGAATTTCTGCATCAGTGACGCGCCCAAGCTGTCCCTGTCGCTGGCCCATGCCGGCCGCCTCGGCGAAGCCGCCGCCAGCTGCGTCCTCGGCATCCGCCCCGAACATCTGCATACCCGGGTCACGGCACCGTCCGATGCGTCGTCCTTGCCGATGAAGGTCGATGTCATCGAGCACATGGGCGACCATCAGTACGTCTATCTACAGGCCCCCGGCTCGAAGGCGGCCCTGATCATGAAGGCCCCGGCAAGCGTGACCCTGACCCGTGGCGAGTCCGTGGACATCTTCCTCGACACCGCCAAGTCGCATGTCTTCCGCGACACCAGCGAACATGCCGACTGCCTGTCGCTACCGCAGGGCTTCCTGCGCCAGCAGCCGCGCTGAAGCCAGGAGCCGCGCTGGTGAAAGCCTGACGCCGTCTCCTGGACGGCGTCAGAAGGCACTCACGACTTCTTCAGGACGATCTTGGCAGTGGGCTTGTCGGCGAGCTTCTGTCCGCGGGCGCCATTGGTGGTGACCTCCTCGATGGACTTGATGGTCACGGAAGCCTCGCTGACGCGTTGACGCTCGGCGGGCACGAACTGGCAGACCAGCGCGCCGTTCAGTTCGGTCGAGAAGTAATCGACGCGTCCGCCATCCTTGATCAGCTCGTAGACTTTGCCCTTGATGAAGGACTTGATCGTCACGCGCTTGCCCCAGGGGATCTTCTCCTTGTCGCGGTAGGCCATGACGAAGGTGAAGCCCTTCTCCTCGTCGAGCACATCGAGGTGCAGGAGCTTACCTTCGAGTACGGTCTTCTCTGGCGGCGACATCACCTGATAGCTGCCGTCCTGGAAGATCGCGAGGATCTTGCTGTACTCGCTGACTTTGAGCTCGCGATCGCCGCCCTTCACCGCCGAGCCGAAGAAGCCCGAGGTGCCATCATAACGCAAGGTGAGGTTGGCGGTGGCCACCGCCTTCTTGTCGATGTCCTCGAAGTGCGTCGACTTGGTGCGACGCGTGTACATCTTCTCGTACTTGGCGAGGATCGACTCGATCCAGCCGATGGTGGTGGCGACGAGGTTCGCCAGCTTCTTCTTGGCCGCGAGGATGGCGGCGATCACTTCCGCGATGTCCTTGCGGTTCTTGGCGATATCGAAGGCACTGATGCGCTTGATGCGGATATCGAGCAGGCGCGTGACATCGTCGTCATTCATTGGCCGCACGAAGCGCGCCGTGAACGGCTTCATGCCCTCATAGACCGCCTTGACCACGCCCTCCTCGGTGGTCGCTTCCTCGATGCGCTTGTAGACACGCTGCTCGATGAAAATCTGCTCAAGAGTCAGATGGTGCTGCTTGCCGGTGAGCTGCTCGATCTCGTGTTCGAGCTCGGCTTTGATGATCCCCTGCAGGCGCTCGGTGAGGTCCTTGAGGATCTGCGAGACGGTGGTCTCGATCGGCCGCTTGTCGCGGATGACGGTGAGGTTCGACGAAATCGTCACCTGGCATTCGGTGTAGGCGTAGAGCTGCGGGATGACTTCGCTGGCATTGGTGCCGCGCGGAAGTTCGAGTTCGATCTCCACCTCCGAACCGGTACGGTCGCTGATCTCGGAGAGCTTGACCTTGCCTTTTTGCACCGCGACCTCGATCGATTCCATGATCGAGTCGGTGGTCACGCCAAAGGGCAGTTCGCGGATGATGATGCGCTTGTCGCCATCGGCTTCGAGCTTGGCGCGCACGCGGACCTTGCCGCGGCCGTCGTCATACTCGCTGGCATCCATCAAGCCGCCCTGCGGGAAATCCGGCAGGCACTTGAACTTCTCGCCCTTGAGGATGGCGATCTGGGCACGCAACAGTTCCGGGAAATTGTGCGGCAGGATGGTGGTGGCCATGCCCACGGCGATGCCTTCGGTGCCAAGCATCAAGACCACCGGAAGCTTGGCGGGCAAGGCCTCGGGCTCCTCCTTGCGGCCGTCATAGCTCGGCGTGTAGCTGGTCAGCGCCGGATTGAACAGCGTATCCTTGGCCAGGGCCGTCAGCCGGCATTCGATGTAGCGCGGGGCGGCGGCGTTGTCGCCGGTAAGCAGATTACCGAAGTTCCCCTGGCGCTCGATGAAGTAGCTGATGCTTTCGTTCGCGCGCGTGATGCCTTTGTTAGCCAGAACTACCAAGGCGTCGCCGATCGACATGTCACCATGCGGATGGAGCTTCATCGTCTCACCGATGACGTTGGCGACCTTGATGAACTTGCCGTCGTCCATCGTGAACATGGTGTGCAGGATCCGCCGCTGCACCGGCTTGCAGCCGTCGCGCACATCGGGAATGGCGCGATCGACGACCACGTAGCTGGCGTACTCCAGGAAATTCTGACGCATCAACGGTTCTAGTGAAGGCATGGCACGTATTTCAGGTAGAGATTATAAACTTGCAGAGGATCAGCGGGCAACAGCTATCCGAGGTTCGCGATCAGGTTGGTAACAATGAATTCCTTGCGCTGCGGCGTATTCTTGCCCATGTAGAAATCGAGCGCCTTGGCGACCTCGCTCATCGACTCGATGTTGACCTGCAGCAGGCGCACATCCTTACCGATGAACTGCCCGAATTCCTTGGGGCTGATTTCGCCGAGACCTTTGAAGCGCGTCACTTCCGGAGCCTTCAGCGAGGCCAGGGCATCGTCGCGTTCGCGTTCGCTGTAGCAGTACCTAGTGGTCTGCTTGTTGCGCACGCGAAACAGCGGCGTCTCAAGGATGTAGACGTGGCCGCGGATGACCAGTTCCTCGAAATAGCGCAGGAAGTAGGTCAGCAGCAGATTGCGGATGTGCATGCCGTCGACGTCGGCGTCGGTGGCGATGATCACCTTGTTGTAGCGCAGCCCATCCATGCCGTTCTCGATCCCGAGCAACGACATGATGTTGTACAATTCCTCGTTCTTGTAGACGGTGGCCTTGTCCAGGCCGTGGCAATTCATCGGCTTGCCTTTGATCTTGAAGATCGCCTGCGTGTCGACATCGCGGCACTGCGTCAAAGAGCCGCCGGCGGAATCGCCTTCGGTGATGAAGACGCTCGATTCGCCACGCCGATGCTCCTTGGCATCGCAGAAGTGCACTTTGCAGTCGGTGAGCTTAGGGATGCGCAGAGCCACTGATTTGGCGCGTTCGCGGGCTTCCTTCTTGATCTTCGACAGCTCGGTGCGGATACGCTCGTTGCTCTGGATCTTCTCCATGAGCTTCTTGGCGGCTTCGGGATTGGTGTGCAGCCAGCGCTCGATGGCCTCTTTGACCAGGGGCACGACCCACACGCGCACATCGCTACCGAGCTTGTTTTTGGTCTGCGATTCGAACAGCGGATCCTGCAGTTTGATCGCGACCGCGCCGAGGAAACCCTCGCGGATATCCTCGCCGGCGAAGCTCTTCTTGGCGAATTCGTTGATGCCTTTCAGCACGCCTTCACGGAAGGCGCTCTGATGCGTGCCGCCGTCATTGGTGTACTGGCCGTTGACGAAGCTGAAATAATTCTCGCCGTAGGTATGGACGTGGGTGAAGGCGAACTCGAGCTTGCCGTCCTTTTCCTTATGATGGAAGACCTCGTATTGTACCGGCTCTTCGCCGACTTCGTGCGCCAGCAGATCGCCCAGGCCGTTCTTGGCGTTGAATTCCTGGGTCGTGCTGGTGCCGGTGCTGGTGCTCGTATAGGCGATGGACAGACCGCTGTTGAGGTAGCAATAATACTGCAGCCGCTTGGCGATGTATTCATCGCGCCAGGTATAGCTCTTGAAGATCTCAGGATCCGGCGTGAAGCGGACATACGTGCCGGTGGGAGCCGCGCGGTCTTTGCCGTCCTCTTCATGGAGCAGCTTGCCCTGCGCGAAGGTGGCGCGCTTGAAGAGGCCCTCGCGATGACTGACGACCTCGAACGAGCTCGCCAAGGCATTGACCGCCTTGGTGCCGACACCATTGAGACCGACCGAGAACTGGAAGACGTCGTCGTTGTATTTGCCGCCGGTATTGATCTTCGAGACGCAATCGACGACCTTCCCCAAGGGGATACCGCGACCATAGTCGCGGATCGTGACGGTATTACCCTCACGGGTGATCTCGATGCGCTTGCCGACCCCCATGATGAATTCGTCGATAGCGTTATCGACGACTTCCTTGAGCAGTACGTACACCCCATCAGCCGGATTGCTGCCATCGCCCAAACGGCCGATATACATGCCGGTGCGCAGGCGGATATGCTGGAGCGGATCCAACGTTTTGATCGCGTCTTCGGTATATTCGACCTTTTGCTTAGCCATGTCTCGATTTTCCGGTGTCCGTTTGGACACGCACGGTGTGAAAGCTGCCGGGTGCGTCAAGCGCGGCTCTGCACCCGCCTGCGACTATATGTTTACTATTTGGCGGTCAGCGTCGCGCGCGACTGCTTGACTGCGATGAGGATCTCGTCGCGGGTGGTCGCCACTTCCGTCTCTTGGGTACCTTTGTCGGTCAAAATATACAGGATGCAGCCACGGCCGTTGCTCTTCGGCTGGATTCCAAGCAGCGCCTGCACTGCCACCAGGTACTCCACGCGTCCCGAGCCACTGCTGAGAACCAGGAACCCCGTGCCCTCGGTCCCCAGCAATTGCGCTGTCGAGCCTCCTGGCAGATCGACTGCCCACGACATCACCGAGAACATGAGGAAAGCGACGATGGTTTTCATGACCGCAACCTAGCCCCCGCAGCCGCGACGCCAAGCGCGCAGAAAAGACCGCTGTATCCCGGCATCGTCACTGACATCTACAGGGGTGGAAGGAGTGCGAAATATCCACGAGCAACACCACGCTCCGCGGCAGTCATCCATTCAGGTGAATATCCATAACTACAGTACTGAATAAATAGTAAATTTTCGTCCTGCATATTGTGGGTTTATGACCAACCTCTGCGGGAAGCCCGGCGCACTTCTTTCATGAAAGAAGTGGTTGCCCTGGCGAAGTTCTTTCTTTAGGTTCTCGCAAACGCAGAAAAAATCTGCCCAAGGAACTTGCTCATGACTGACTTTTCATCCCTTCTCAAAGCCAAGATCGCCGAAAAGAATCTCAACGCCGCCGACGCGGCCGGCGCCATCGGTGTCAGTGCGCCGAGCTTGCGTACCGCCCTTTCGGGAAGCTCCTTTCCGAATGCGCGCTCGCTCGGCAAATACTCGGCTTTTCTCGGCCTCAGCGAGGCCGACACCAAGGCCCTGATCGACGCCGCCAAGCCGGCCCCCGGCACCAAGGTCAAAAAGCCCGGCCGCAAGCCCGGCAAGAAGTCGGCTGCCGAAAAGGCGCCGAAAGCGGCCAAAGCCGCCAAAGCCGGCAAGCCCGGCCGCAAGCCCAAGGCCAGCAGCTCGACCGCCGCCGCCATCGATGCCGTGGTCGCCGCCCTCAAGCAGGCCGATGGCCTGATGGGCGACTCGCTCGCCGTCGCCGTACACAAGCTCAGCGCCAGCTCACGCAAGATCGTCGAAGCGATCGTCAAGTCGCTCAGCTGAGCACTGGCACCGGCACCGGCACCAGCGCCAGCGCTGGAAACGCAGAACGCCCCTGAGCCGTGCTCAGGGGCGTTCTTTTTTCTCATTCAATCGCGATCGTTATACGCCTCTTCGCCATGCTGACTCAAGTCGAGGCCCTCGGCTTCATCTTCATCGCTGAGGCGGATGCCGAGGGTATACTTGAGGCCGATCATGATCACCAGCGTAGCACTTCCGGATAGCACCACCGCGATGCCGACGCCGGCCATCTGACCCCATACCGGGTTCAGGCCGTCGACGACAATTGCATGATACAATTGCGGATTCGCCGTGCGTAATCCGGGATGCACGTCGGCGACGAAGAACAAGCCGGTGGCAATGGTGCCCCACATGCCGGCGACACCGTGGACTCCGAACACATCCAGGCTGTCATCATATTTCAGGCGCATTTTCAACCACGAGCAGGCAAAAAAGCACAGGACTCCCGCCAGCGCGCCGATTGCCAAGGCTCCCGACGGCGCGACGAAACCACAGGCGGGGGTGATCGCCACCAGGCCCGCCACAGCACCCGAGATGGCGCCCAGCACGGTCGGCTTGCCCCGCACTATCCATTCAATGGCCGGCCACGACAAGGTCGCTGCGGCTGCCGCCAACTGGGTGTTCATGCACACCAGGGTAGCGAGCCCACCTGCAGACAAGGCCGATCCGGCATTGAAACCGAACCATCCCACCCAGAGCAGCGCCGCGCCCATGAAGGCGAGGGCCAGATTATGCGGTGGCATAGGCATCTGCAGATATTTTTTTCGATGTCCCAAGACCCAGGCGCACACCAATCCGGAAACACCGGAAGCGGTTTCGACCACCGTGCCGCCGGCAAAATCGAAGACCGCCAGACGCTGCGCGCCGAAAGCCCAATTGAGCAGACCATGCTGGGCCCAGACCATATGCGCCAAGGGCACATACACCGCAAACAACCATAAGGCGCTGAACCACAGCATCGCCGAAAACTTCATCCGTTCAGCATAGGCGCCGCAAATCACCGCCGGAGTGATGATGGCAAACATCAATTGAAAGAAGCAAAAGGTACCGAAAGGAATGCTCGCCGCATAAATTGGCTCCGGTCCGGGAATAAATCCGGGGACGCCATTCGCCGCCGGCTGCCAGATGACCCCATTCAGGAAGGCATATTGGAATCCACCGATAAATGCTCCTCCCTCAGCAAAAGTCAGACTAAAACCGCAGATCATCCACAGCACGCTGACCAAGGCGCAGATCGCCAAGGATTGCATCATAGTTCCCAGCACATGATGACGACGCACCAAGCCGCCATAGAAAAGCGCCAAACCAGGAATTGTCATCAGCAGGATCAGGAATGCCGAGAGCAATACCCAGGTATTGTCGCCGGCGTTGAAGGCTCCTTGATCAACCGATAGTTTGGCGGCGATGGCCTGGGCTTTGATGCCTGCAACTTCCGTCTGTAAGGCGGTCAATTGCGCCTGCAGATCTTCGGCCGCACAGGCGGGGATCAAACTTGCCAACACCACCGTCCGCAGCACCGCGCTGCGCGACAATCGACCTATGACCAACATGAGGAACCTAGGGGAAAAGGGAGAGAAGTGCTGCAGCGTTTTACAGACCGGAACCAGCTACTATTTAAATAAAAATCATAAAGCTATTATCAATATGAATTTATAAATTCCTTGAGCTTTACGTCCGGCATCTCAACGAGAATTTTTGACCGAGCCACATGCATAAAAATGATGCTTTTTATTACAAATCGAGCAGCGGCCGTGACGGTCGCAGGTCGCCACTTGCGCATCGATGCGACCCCCGCATGACCCTGTGCATGCAGCTCAAACCCTTGTTGATGATCCTCGCCCTTCCGCTTGCGGCGATTGGCGCCGAACCGCCGACGGCCGCCGAACCGCCGACGGCCGCCGAACCGCCGACAGCCGCCGAAATCAGCGCCAGCACGCAGATCTCGACCGCCACCATCCGTACCGCCCATGGCGATATCCACGTGCGCCTGTTTCCCAAGACGGCACCGATCGCGGTTGCCAACTTTGCAAAATTGGCGCGCGCCGGATTCTATGACCAGCTTGCCTTTCATCGCGTCGTCGCGGATTTCGTGATCCAGGGCGGCGATCCCCTCACGCGTCCTGGCGCGCCCGAGACCGGCTTGCCACCAGGAGCCGGCGGCGCGGGCTATCGCATTCCCGCCGAGGTCGGTCCGTCCAATCCTGAACCACATACGCCCGGAACCTTGGCCATGGCCGATTCCGGATTGGGCACCGCCAGCAGCCAATTCTATCTCACCATGGTGGCGACGCCCTTTCTCGATGGGCGCTATACCGTCTTTGGACGAGTCGTGGGCGCCGCGGATCTGGCGATCATCCGCCAAGTACGGGCCAACGATCGCTTCTCGGTGATCATCGATCAGTGACGTTGCGGAATCGCGCCAAATAAAAAAAGCCAGGCCGTACGGCCTGGCTTTTTTCTGACCCTCGCTGCCGAGGGACCAGTGATCAACGAGCGAAGTACTCGATGACCTTCTGCATTTCGATCGGGAACGGAACCTGTTCCGGACCTGGCAGAGCTTCGATGGTGACCTGCAGCGCATCCATGTCGACCTTGATGCCCGAAGGACGCTCAAGGATGGGGGCGTTGACGGTGACGCGGATGTCTTCGCGGTTGCGAGCTTTTTCACGCAGCTGGAAGGACTGACCGGTCTTCACCAGCTGACCAGGGCTCTTCGCGCGGTGGCCGCCGAGATTGATGTGACCGTGGCCGATGAGCTGACGCGCCGCCGGGATGGTGCGGGTCAGGCCAGCGCGCCAGACGAGGTTGTCGAGACGGGCTTCGAGCAACGAGAGCATGTTGCGGCCGGTGTCACCGGGCATCGAGTAGGCCTTGGCGAATACCAGGCGCAGACCGCGCTCGGTGAGGCCGTAGTGGAAGCGCAGCTTCTGCTTTTCGCGCAAACGAACGCCATACTCGCTGACCTTGAAGGTCTTGCGCTGCGAGGCAGCGTAGCCCGGAGGATTGGGGCGACGGGCGAGCGTGCGCGTGGTAAGACCAGGGATTTCCTGACCGAGACGACGGACGATGCGGAGCTTGGGACCGGTATAGCGAGCCATGGATGTCCTTGCGGGAGTGGCTGGTGCTGCCTGCCTGGGAAGTAACCGTACCGACGTGGACGGAACCAGGGGTGGGCGGATGGGGCAAACACCCTATAAACACCTCTGCCATCCGCAAGCCTGATGATCAAAAGTACGCCCAGATGACAGAATCACTCCATTGCACAGCTACGTACTGCCGTAAATCACATAAGATCGAGACTAGTGCTTCCCGTCACCGCTGAAAGGTTTCAGATTGGCCATGTCATTGAATAGTAAATGGGCATTATTGTGCCTCCTCCTTGCGTGCACACCCATGTTGGCAACGGCCGGCGATGTCGTCGAGACCCCTCCCGCCGCTGACACAACCGCCAGCGTCCATGCGCAGGCCGAGGCGCGCTCCGAAGCCGGCCGCAAGGCCTTGCAGACCTATCGCAAAGACCAGGCGGCGAATCCCAACGCTGTAGTCGATGCGGCGGTGGCCTTCACCGAAGCCCATAAGCTTTTCCAACAGTTGAACGATACCGATGCGGTCTCGGAGATGCAGGCCAACATCTTTTGGTGCAAAAAACAGATGAACCTGGATGCGGTCAAGTTGTACCTCGGCGAGAAGGGCAAGACCGAGGCTCTGACGGCGATGAATGAAGTCGCCGACAAGAAGGTCGAAGTCAACGAAGGCTTGGATTATCTCGACCGTGCGAAAAAGTTCGCTAACAATCACGCTGCCGATCTCAACAGTATTTCGATCCGCTATTTCGAAGTTGCCGAACGCTTTGTGGGAACCCCCATCGGCCTCGAAGCCCAGAAGCTCTCGCTCGATGCCCAGAACAAATACATGCAATGGCTTCAGTCCGGCGGCATGGCCCGGCAGACACGCTTCACCGCCCCGACACTGGTGAAAGCCGGCACGCGTGTCGCGATCCCCGATGACAAGTCGCAAAAGGCCGTTCTCGCCGATCTCAAGAAGCTCTACACTAAAGATTACAACCGACGCACCAATAGCCAAAAGAGCCGCTTTGCCGCGAAGCTGTCCGCCGAAGCCGAAAAAAGCCGCGGCGATGCCACGACCTACTTCACCACCCTCAACGAAGTCTGCCGCCTCGCACAAGAGGCCGAAGATTACGAGCGCCTGCTCGATACCATTGATCTGCTGGCAGCATCATTCAATGGCTATGAAGCCATCGAACAGAAGAAAATCTGGCTGAAGAAGATGAGCGGAAAGCCCACGGCCTCCGCGATCATCACCTTGCTGACCACTCCCCAGGACCCCGCCGCCAACACGGTCGTCGGCAAATTCTTCTGCCTGCAGCTCGCTCGCTGGTCTGAAGGCCTGCCGATGCTTACGATCTGCAGCGATGCCGATCTCAAGGCGGTCGCCGAACAGGAACTCGCCAATCCCACAGAAGACACGCAACGGGTCCAGGTCGCCGATGCCTGGTACAACGCCTCGAAAAAAGGCTCGTCAATCGAGAAAAATGCCATGCTCGCGCGGGCCCAGCATTGGTACATACAGTCGAAGGGCCTTACCGGCGTCTTGAAGGAACGGGTCAGCCAGCGCCTCACCGAGATCGATCGGATTCTTCCCCTGGACCTCGAGCATCTCGATTTCGACAATCTGACCCCGACCCAATGGATCAAATTGAAAGGGGCGGAAACCGTCATCACGATGCGGTTAGCGCGTACCGGTCCGATCGCGACCTTGAAACCCGATCAGCGCTTCCGCGTGGTACCCAATCCTGCGGACTCCTGGACCTTTCAATCCTACTTTGGCGCAACGACCTGCAGCTCGAACGGTGCCGAACCACGTCGGCTCGAAAATACCCGCATCATCATCTCCTCCGCATTCGATTCTCCGAACCCTAACTTCCGCCCTGGAGCCTTGCTGGTCCAGGTCGACAAGGGCGAGGCGAAACTCGCCGGAGTCATCAGCGGACCAGGCAACGTCTGGATCATTCCCAACGCCGGGGATGGCGACCGCACAGGCCAGATCCGCATCAAACTGGTGCAGGTCGACGACAACGAATAAATGCTGAGGGTGGCGCTGCGCATTTTTCTACCACCGTAGACGACATGCCGCCGCCCACCCAGATGCGCAAGCCCCATGCGCCAACCGACCAATTCGAGGGCATGATCGGCCCCGGCCAGCTCAGCGCCTGGATCGCCTCGTCGTGCCCGTTTCTGCTACCGCGCCTGGCGGCATGCGCCGCCACGTCGCTGCCGCCACGGGCCTTGGCCACCGCCGCGGATGGTTGGCTGCAGATCCTGGCCGCCGCCCCCAGCCTGATCGGGGCCAAGCCAACCCCCGACACACGCGAAGATTACCTCGCACTCTGCCTAGCAGCACACCACGCCAGCGTCGGCAGCTATGTGCCCACCGACGTCGACTCCAAGATCCGCGGCGAGTTATGGCGGCGGCAATCGGGCGCCGGCTTGCGTCGGCGCTGGATGCTGGCCACGGCGGCCCGCGGCTGGTCCACCACTGGGGTTTCAACCCGCGTTGAGACCACCACTCGGGGTCCGGTGAGCGGCCATGACGGTGAATGGCTGGGGGTTGCTGCCGGAGCCCTGGGCGCCGCCATGCTCGCGGGCGATGACGATACCGCCGAGGCAGCTGCCGGTTGGATGGAGCACGAACTCGCGCGTGAAGCCCAGGCCTACGCCGAAGCCGAAGCCTCTGTGGGCAGCGGCAAGGACGATGCGCAGGCCGTCGCCCTGACCCGCCTGGCGTGGATCCTCACACATAATGCCGGCGATGTCGATCAGGGCCTGAGCCATTGGCCGACCGGAGCCGTGGGCAGGCTCCTCGATGAACCTCGCCGGCGATTCGCCGAGCTCGCGCATGACGGATCGCAACGCTACGGCGGCGTCTATCAGCGGGCCAAGGCGATGTATCAGCTGGTGGCCGCCGAGGGTCATCGTCACTACCCCCTGCGGGCGGTGAAGGCCTTGCGCACGGATGCCAGCCTGCTGCTGCCGCTGGGGCCGTGTTTCGAAGCCTGGGGCACGCTGGTGGCGCAGGCCCCGACACTCGACGATCAGGCCCGCGCCGACGTCCTCGCGGCGCTCTGTAACGGCATCACCAAGATCAGCGGCCAAGTCGGCTATCAACGCGCCCTCGTCGGCCTCGCCAGCACGCCGGGCGGTCTCGCCAAGCTCAGCCGCCGACTGCCCGCAGCCGCCGTCGAAGCCCTCGATGATCCGCAGGTGCGCCAGCACCTGACCCTGAGCGCCGCTGATTTCGCAGCGCAATTAGCCAAGCGGGTGCACAGCTACTTGGGTAGGTGAATCGGGACGAGGGCTGGCCCCCCTGCTGCGTGCACGACGGCTGCCTCCGCAATCGTCGACTCAGCCTGAAATCCGTGTCGAGAGCATCGCCAAAAAAAGGGCTATTTCGCGCATCTTCTGGCGGTATCAGACCTGATCGCCAAGAATGGTGTTCACGAGCACGCCAGCAGCAAGCTTGTCGAACGGATCTTGTAACTGCTCAGGCAGGTCAGTGGCCGAGTCGACTTTTTAGCTGGGTTCTGGCTCCCGAGTGGTTAGGATGCCGTCATGCCCGTGGTCACGGTTCAAGGTCGGCAGTTGGACGAGGTGGCCCTG
>JBIILZ010000061.1:0-24385 GCA_044338255.1 Planctomycetota bacterium
TGACAATTCTCCATTTCCAGGTGATCATACCGGCAGAGTCACACCCGTTCCCATTCCGAACACGGCCGTTAAGCCTGCCAGGGCCGATGATAGTGTTACAGCGAAAGTAGGTCGTTGCCTGGATTTTATCTCAACCGCCCCGAGTTTATAACTCGGGGTGGTTTCTTTTTAGACTTTATTTCAATGACTTCGATCCAGGCTGTTTCCCATGATCAGACGCAACCTCGGTTCCACAGATCTGCGTATTTCCGCCATCGGCATGGGCGTGTTTGCGATCGGTGGGTGGATGTGGGGGGCGCAGGAGGACTGCGATTCCATCGCCGCCATCCATGCTGCAATCGACGCCGGCGTGAATTGGATCGATACCGCCCCGATCTATGGCAATGGTCGGGCCGACCGCATCGTTGCGGAAGCCATCCGCCAGCTTCCCGCTGAGCGTAGACCGATGGTCTTCACCAAATTCGGTCATCACCTGGTCGATGGCCAGCGCATCAATGATGGCAGTCGCGCCCGCGTGATTGCCGACTGCGACTACAATTTGAAGGCCTTCGGCGTCGATACGCTTGATCTGTTTCAATTACACTGGCCGACGTCGACGCCCATTGCGGAAACCGCCGCCGCCTGCGGCGAGTTGCTGAAGGCCGGCAAGATCCGGGCGATCGGCGTGTGCAATTTCAACCTCGCGCAGCTGGTCGAATGGCACGCGACGGGCGTTCCTCTGCACGCCTTGCAGTGCCCCTATTCGTTGATCCGTCCCGAGGTCGCTGCCGCCGAACTGCCGTGGTGCGCCGAATACGGTGTCGGTGCGCTGGCGTATTCGCCGTTGCATCGGGGAATGCTCTCAGGCACGTGGACCGCCGACAAGACTTTCGCCAAGGATGATCACCGGAGCGAACGTGCAGATTTCCAGGGTCCGCGTCTGGCGCGTTTCCTGGCCGCCGTCGAAGAGCTTCGCGTCATAGCCGAGGATGATGATCTGACCGTGCCGCAGTTGGCGATCGGATACCTGCTGTGCACCGAGGGCCTCAGCGGCTGCATCGTCGGGGCCCGCAACGCTGCCCAGGGCGAGGCTCTCGTTGATCTCGGCATGCCGATCAAGGCCAAACACATGGACGCCGTCGATGCGGTCCTCGCCAAGCTCAAGGCCGACCTCGGCTGAGCTGAATTAGTTCCCGGCCAGCATGCGCGTCAGGCGTTGGTCGAGATCCTCGGCCAGGCGCTTCGACAATTTCTGATAGAGCCGTTCGCGTGCGACGTCTTCGCGCGTGCTGCTGGCGCGTTCGCTGAGGCTGATGCCTCCGAGCTGGGTACCGCCGGCATCCGCGGACAGACGCAGACTGCCGCTGAGGTGACCATCCAATTTGATCTGTCCGTTGATATTTTCCGCACGCGTCGTCAGCACCAAGGGTAGCTGCAGGATGCCGCCGTTGACGCCGTTGCCCCCGTTGACGCCGTTGCTGGCAGGCACGGCGCGCAAGCCGACCAGACGCAGGCTTTCAATAAGCTGCGTCTGCAACGGCAGGATGCTGGGGTCATCGGGCAAGGTGACGGTGAGTTCGGCGAGCAGGTTCTGCAGGTGGCGATCAAGAGCGGCGCGGTCAATCGGCTCGGCGGGCATAGCACTGCCCGGGAGGGCGGTGCGCAGGCGGGTGAGGTATTCGTCGCGTTCGACCAGTAACGGCAGCAGCCGCCGGATCTGCTGGCCGGCAGCGGTCAGACGCTGCACGGGAGTGGTGGTCGGCAATGCGAGAATGGCGGCGGCCTCAGTCGGTAGTTTCGCATCGAGGGTCGCGATGCGCGCGCGCAGCTCATCGGCCCAGGCGACGCGATTGAGGCGCAGGAGGATGTAGGTGGCTTCGCGTTGGTCGACCTGTTCGACGACGGTGACGCCGGGCAGATCGGCGGCCGAGGCTTTCGCCTGGACGTCGCTGCGCGCGACTTGCGCCAAGCGTTCGGCCCGATTCTGGCCGGTGCCGTCGGTACTCGCGTAGTCCTCATTATGGCGGACATCGGCGACGATCGTCAGGCGCAGCTGGCTGACGAGGTCCTGACGCGCGCGCGCGAGCGCGGTGTCACGTTGCCCGGGACCGGCCGCACCCACGGCATAGAGCAGGCCTTCTTCGTGAGGTGGATGCTGGAACCACGCCGGCGTGGTCTCGGGCGCGCGGATGAAACCGCCATCGCAGCCACTGAGGGCGGCGATGGCGATAGCGGTCCCAAATCGACGGGCGACGTTCACCGCTCGATGAATTTCTTGATCTTCTTATTACCGATCCACACCTGCCGCTGGCTCTGGACATCGATCAAGGTCAGGTCGACGCTGTAGAATTTCACCTTTTTACCGCCGTCTTGATCGTCCTGCACGCCGATGCTGCCGGTGAGCAGGAAGTCGCTGCCCTGCTCCTGGAAGCTTTCTTTTCGGGTGGCTTCGCTGGCGTTTTTGTCCTGGTCGGCGCGCTCGGCGCGGGTCTGTTCGGTGGCGCTGCTGCTGCCGACGACATCGACCTTGTCGGAATTGATGAACGCCCGCAGAAGATCGTTGGTGAAGATATCGGTGTTGATGATGTCTCCATTGGTGCGCACGGTGATGCGACCGACCTTGACGGTGGGATTCTTGTTCTTTTTGGCGCGGAAATTATCGGCCCACGGCTTGGAGGTGGCATCGGCGATCATCGCCTGCGCGGTCTGCGTGCTGTCGACGTCATTCCAATCACCGGAAAGATCAATGACCGCGTTCTGGTCGGTACGGGTGACCGTCTTGCCGCATCCGGTAACCATCAACGTTGGCGCCGCGAAGGCGGCAAGGAGCAGGCAGGCGAGGGGGGCGGTGCGCTTCATGGGGTGTTCCTGAGGAGGGATCATGGAGTGGGATACGGCGTCGGAAAGGTACGGACCGGCACCAGGGTCACGCGCCCGGGCGTGACCTGGACCGTGCCCAATTGGTGGCCACCGCCCGGTGCGGAGATGTTCACCGGATAGGTGCCGGCGGGAAGATCGATGAGCGTGCCTTCGATATGATCGGGCAACGTCAACCACGCCCGCAGATCCGCCGACTCGGTGGCGGTGGCCAGGGCGCTGCCGATGAGATTGATACCGAAGGCGAGGAGCTCCGAGGAGTCATTGCGCTGTTGGCGGGCGGCGTAGGCCCCTGCCGCCACCGCGCCTTGTTTGACGGCTACGCGCAGCAGCGTCTTGAGCAACACCTGCGGCTGCGCGTCCTTCAACGTCGAACGCGCATAGGCATCGAGGTCGCACAGCACTTCGCCGCTGCCGGTGATGCCCCCGACGGTCACGCTTGCCGGCGGGGTGATGGTCTGATCAGGAGCGTGCACGGGGATTTCGAAGCCGATGACGGCGGCCCCACCTGGAGCCAGGCATTGCTGTACGACATTGCCGGGAATCGGCAGGAGCGGCCAGCTGCGGGCGACTTCGTTGCCCGGGCCCCTGGCATAGAAGGAGATTCCGCCCCAGAAGAAACTCGTCGCGTCTTTCTCGCTGAAGCCGATGGCGGCGATGCCGATCTGCAGCGGCCGGGGTTGGGCGATTAACCCGACATGATTGAGGATCAGCACCGAACCCGAACCGGTGGGAGGGACAAAGCGCGAATCGTTCGCCGACAGTCCGCGCTTGGCGACTTCGTCGGCGAACAAATCGGGATCGTAGGCCCGCAGGTGCCGCAGGTACAAGGTGGTCGCGAGGCTCGGCTGAGCGGCGACTTCATAGCGCAGCGTGCTTCCGCTGGCGCTCAGTGAATCATGTTGGCTCTGATAGGCCACCAGCGCCCGCTTCAGCATCGCGGCTGCCAACTGCCGGTCGGAATCGGTCTGTTGTTGGGCATCGAGGCAAAAGACCGCCATCGCCGTCAGCACGCGTGCGAACGGATCATCGTCGTAGCGTTTACCTTCCGCCGCATCGGCGGTTTCCTTGAGCTGGTTGATGGTCATCCGCCGGGCCATGATCAGAGCGTTCTGATAGGCGTAGAAGGCGACATCAGGTCCGCTCACCACCGGCGCCATGGGCTGCTTGGGCGGCATCACCATGCCCGTCGGCTGCCAGCGGTTTTCAGCACGCTCACCAATGATCAGGTAGTTGAGTGTGCGGTAATAATCGATCTGGGTGTGTTCAAACGGCTTGCCGACATAGGTGCTGGCAGTGTCGTTGTAGATCGAGGTGACGACGGCGTCGACGATCTGGGCGCCGCGCAGATCATCGACGATCGGGGCGATGGCATCGAGCTGCTTATTACTGTCGCCGGGATCGCCCTGGAGGTGCGTTAGCAGGCCCTGCTCCATGCCGGCGAGCAGTACGTTCTTGCTCCCGGAATCGAGTTCGGCGGCGGTGGAACGGGCTTTTGCCAGATCTCCGGCAGCGGTTTGTTCGCGCAGTTCATGGGCCAGACGGGACTCACCGCATCCTGCCAGTGCGAGGCTGAGCAGGCTGCCGGCGATCCAGGTCGAGGTCGTGAAGCGCGTGCGCGGCATGGCTTACTTTTTCGGCGCGTCTTCAAGCAGGCTGAAGACCCGGCTGCGCACCTGATTGGCGGCCTGCTTGGCGGCGAGGTCTTCGCGCACTAGATCGAGGCGTACGCCATCGGCCTTGGTGCCGTCGGCTTTCGCCGGCTCATTGAGGGCCGAGGCGGTGATCCGCGTCCAGCCGAAGATCCAGGTGAGAGTGCCATCGACGTCGCTCGCCGGCAGGCCCCAGCGCTCGCAGAAGCTGGCGCGGCTCTGCTCCAAGGTGATGCCGCTGGCGAGCAGGGTCGCCTCGGCAAGTTCGCCGCTACGGAAGCCGAGTTCGAGGCTGCCCGAAATCTTGGCGACGGTCTTGTCGCCCTGCACGCTGACCGCCGTGGCGGGGATCTGCGAGCCAACCAGATCCTCGAGACGGGCGCCCCACAGGAAGCCGCCGACGCCGTCGTATTCCTTGGGCAGCGAGCGGGTTTCACCACTGATGGTGAGCGACTGCGTGACCGTGACCTGACCGAAATTGGCCGGCGTATCTCGGCTCAGCCACGACAGCGGGATGGCCGGCAGGGAGAGGTCCCCGGTGGTACGCGGGTAGAGAGTCACGGCGACGGTGATGGTTTTGGTCTTGGCATCTTCGTTCACGCTCGGCTTGCCGTTGAGCCGCCAGGTGGTGCCGCCGGCCATGGTGATGCCGTTGATGACCACGGCGGCGATGTCGACACCATCCACTTGTCGGGGCATGGTGGTGAATTCAAGGCGCACCGGCTGATTCACGGAAATCTTCCGCGAGGAGACCTTATGATTGACGAAGGCCCCGATGTTCAGCGGTTCCGAGACAACTGCTGGGCCAATAGGATCGGAGGCGCGCGGCGAATCGGCGGCGACCAGGACATTCGCGACGCAAACACCGGCAAATGCCAGGCTAGAAAGAAGGGCTGGGCGCATGGGCTGAGATCTTAGGATGTCGAGTCGGGCTGTCACGCGCTGGAGCGGGTGCGGACATGGTCCGTCTGACGATGCCCGAAGCCATTCATTACATAACATACCTATTGAAGCTGTCGCGGAGGTGGTTTCAGGGGCTTGCACCGGCAACCAGAGATCGAGTATAACCAGACCTTATAATCCCCACGTGAGATTTTATACTATGGCTGTCGACCTCGGCGCTGCTGCCACCATCGCTCCCGAACTCCGTCACCGCAAAGGGCTGACCTATAAGAACCCGCTGGCGGGGAATCCCGGCAAGCCGCAGTTCGCCGCCCAGGTCAAGCGCGCCGACGGTAGCACGGTGGCGATTGCCGATCCGACGGCGACGCGTCTGGCCGTGGCCTTGATGGATATGAACGCCGTGATCGGCGGCGCGGCCTGCCATTGGGGTGGCCCGGCAGCCCTCGCCGAGCTGATGTCTTCGATCCACGGCATCATGTTCTCGACCACCGGCACCTGGTACGACCGCTACAATTTCGCCAACGACGCTGGCCACACCGAGAACGGCGTCTACGCCCTGAAGGCCAACTACGGTTTTGCCGGCCTGACGATCGATTCGCTGAAGGGTTTCCGCTCGCTCAGCAGCAAGCTCACCGGCCACGGTGAAAGCCATCTCTTCGCCGATGGGGTGATGATCTCCAACGGCCCGTTGGGCTCCTCGCTGCCGATCGCCCAGGGCTTGGCCATGGCTGATCGCCTCGCCGACAACGCCCGCGCCACCATCTGCGTCATCTCCGACGGCGCGATGATGGAAGGTGAAGCCAAGGAATCGATCGCGGCCATCCCCGGCTTGGCCGGCAAGGATCAGGTCAATCCCTTCGTCCTCGTGATCTCCGACAACAACACCAAGCTCTCGGGCCGCGTCGATGCCGACAGCTTCTCGATGCAGCCGAGTTTCGCGGCGCTTGAAGCCCAGGGCTGGAACGTCATCAAGCTTGCCAACGGCAACGATCTGCAGGCGGCCTTCACGGCCGTCGAGACCGCCCTCAAGCTCGCCGAAGGCGATCGCACCCGGCCGGTGGCCATCTGGGCCAAGACCGTCAAGGGCTACAGCGTTGCCGCCACCGAGAAATCGGCTTCTGGCGGTCACGGCTTCCCGCTCGCCGGAGCCGATTGCGTCAACGGCAAGCTGCGCGCCTTCGTCGCTGAAATCAACCAGGGTCAGGCCCTGCCGGCGTGGACCGAAGCCTGGCTGAGCGAGATCGAGACCGCGCAGAAGACCAAGGCCGAACTGTCCGCCCAGCCCCGCGACGCCAATGCCGGCGTGCCCAGCACCGCTCCGGCGCCGGTGAAGAAGGACAAGATCCAGGCGGGTTTCCCCAAGGCTATGATCGCCGCCGCCGACAAGGGCCTGCCGGTGGTCAGCGTTAGCGCCGACCTCCAGGGCTCGACCGGCGTCGCGCCCTTCCGCTTGAAGTACCCGCAGCTCTCGTTCGAAGTCGGCATCGCCGAATCGAACATGGTCTCGACCGCCGCCGGCTTCTCGAAGCAGGGCTTCATCCCGGTCGTCGATACCTTTGCGCAGTTCGGTGTGACCAAGGGCCTCCTGCCCCTGTGCATGGCCAACCTCAGCCAGTCGGCAGTGATCGCGGTGTTTTCGCATAGCGGCTTCCAGGATGCCGCCGATGGCGCCAGCCATCAGGGCCTGCAGTACCTGGCGATGACCGGTGCAATTCCGCACATGCAGACCTATTGCCCAGCGAGTGCCGAAGAAGCCGAATGGGCAATGGGCGCTGCAATCCAGCATTTCGTCGATGCCCGCGCCGCCGGCCGTCAGCCCGACAGCATCCTGTTCTTCTGCGGCCGTGAGAATTTCCCGGTGACGCTCAAGACCGCTGGCCAGGATTACGCTTGGGGCAAGGCCCTGACGGTTGCCGACACCACCGCCGGCAAGGCCAAGAAGGTCGTCATCTCGGCGACCGGCTCGTTGGTGGTGCATGCCCTCAAGGCCGCTGAGAAATTGGCTGCCGAAGGCATCGGCGCCCTGGTGCTCAACAACGCCCTGGCCAACCATCCCGACCTCGTCGCCCATAAGGCCGCCTTGGCGGCCTGCGGTGGCAAGTTGATCACCGTCGAAGATCACCAGATCGTCGGCGGCGCCGGATCGATGCTGGTCTCGGCCCTGGTCAACGACGGCGTGGCCTTCCAGGCCAAGATCCTCGGCGTGCACGGCGAGTTCGGTCAGTCGGCCTACACCGCTGACGAATTGTATAAAAAGCATGGCATGGACAGCGCCGCCATCATCAAGGCGGCGCAAGCGCTCGTTTGAGTTATCCTTGAGTTCAGCCCGGCAACGGGTTGTGATTAATGCAAAAACCCGCGTGCAAAACGAGGGTTTTTGTGTTAGAGTACATCCCTAGGAGTCTACCATGAGCGTCATAACAGGATGTGCACCGACTACGCCACCCCCGACAGCATCGCCGGCGAGCACCGCGAGCGTGGCCCCGGCACCACCGTTGTTTGAGGCCACGGCTCAGCCCCCGGCCAAGCTTGCTCTTGATCTTGATAAAGTCGAGATCTCGGATGCGGCGCGCGCGCGCCTAGCCAGCGATCGTCAGCAAGAGCAAAAATACGTCGCGCAGTTGTCGGCGTCGCGCGAGCAGGCCAGCATTACCTGAGGTCGTCGGGTGAGCTTACGGCATTCTTCGCAAGCGTAGCCGCATTCAGGCATTAGCCTCTCGCGGCCATGAATTCAGCTCCGCGTCTGCCGCTCCCATTGTCGGTTCTGAGCCTGCCGGTGCTGGTCGCCGCCTTGGGGTATTTCGTCGATATCTATGATCTGGTGCTGATCGGCATGGTCGGCCCGGCGAGCTTGCGGGCGATCGGCATCGCTCCCGATCTGGTGGTCCAGACGCTGGGATATCTGTTGAGCCTGCAGATGATCGGCATGCTCGTCGGCGGCTTCGTCTGGGGCATGATCGCCGATCGCTTCGGCCGGGTCGCGACGTTGTTCGGTTCGATCCTGGTCTATTCCAGCGCCACCTTTTTGAACGCCTTCGTCGACCAGCTGTGGCAGTACGAAGTCCTGCGCGTCATCGCCGGCTTCGGCTTGGCCGGTGAGCTGGGCGTGGGAATCACCCTGGTGGTCGAAATGCTCCCCCGTGAACGGCGGGCCTTCGGGGCGACCCTGGTCGCCAGCGTCGGTGTTGCCGGTGCGGTGCTGGCGTACGGCATGGCCAAATGGGTGACCTGGCCGACCGCCTTTATGTGCGGCGGAGCGATGGGCTTCGCCTTGCTGCTGCTGCGCTACCTCGCGCATGAATCAGGGCTCTTCCAGGCCCTCGATGCGACCCTGCCCAAGGGCAGCTTGAAACTGCTGTTCACCTCGCCGCAACGCTTCGGCCGGTATCTGAATTCCATCGCCATCGGTCTGCCGACCTGGTTCGTGGTCGGAATTTTCGTGTTTTTGGCGACGAAAACCGCGCAGAAATTGGACGTTACCGGGCCGGTGACCAGTGCCGATGCGATCCTCTGGTGCTACATCGGTCTGATCGCCGGTGATGTCGCGGCCGGTTTTATTACCCACGCCTTGGCCAGTCGCCGCCTGACCTTGCTGATCTTCCTCACCGCCAGCGCCGCCGCTTGCACCACCATGCTTTGCCTACGTGGCCTGTCGCCGACGATGTACTATGGCATGTGCCTGATCCTCGGCCTAACGGTCGGGTTCTGGGCGCTGTTCGTGACCATCGCCGCCGAGCAGTTTGGGACCAATCTCCGCGGGACCGTGGCGACGACCGTGCCGAACATCGCCCGTGGGCTGTTTTATCCGATGAATTGGCTGCTGTTCGCCTATCAGGAACGCTTCGGCTATCTCACCGTCGTCGCTGGTCTGGGCGTGGTGTGCTTCGCCTTGGCGCTGGTCGGGCTGTGGCGAATGGTTGAGACCCACGGCACAGATCTCGACTACCGCGAAGAACTGTCCTGAGTAGTGTCCGATCCATGATCCCAGTCCAGGTCACCACGCTTCCCCACTTCCTCGGCTTGCAGTTGCCGGCCTACGCCACCGCCGGTGCCGCCGGTCTGGATCTGCAGGCGGCCATCGCCGAGCCGATGACCATCAAACCCTTTGCCCGCGCTCTGGTGCCGACCGGAATCTGCGCGGCAATTCCCGCCGGTTTCGAAGCCCAGGTCCGCCCGCGTTCCGGTCTGGCCTTGAAGCAGGGCCTGACGGTGGCCAATGCCCCGGGCACCATCGACAGCGATTACCGCGGTGAGATCGCGGTCATCCTTCTGAACACCTCGGATCAGCCGGTGCTCATCGAGCGCGGTATGCGCATCGCCCAGTTGGTGTTGGCGAAGGTCGAGCAGTTGTCGTGGCAACCGGTGGCGGCCCTGGATGCGACCCTCCGGGGCGCGGGCGGCTTCGGCTCCACCGGGGTTAACGGCTAACGTGCGACTGCTCGCCGATTGCGGGAATACGACGCTGAAACTGGGCGTCGCGGCGGGTTCGACGGTGGTCGCGCATGAGCGCCTGCCGGTGAGCCGGGCGTCCTTGGATGCCTTCATGGGTCGCCAGGGGGCCGGTATCCGTGAGCTGATCCTGCTGCCCGGCAATCGCGTTCACGGTGACCTGGTGCGCGAGTGGTGGGCTAGCCTTCCTGGGCAGCGCCATCTGCGCATCATCGGCGAAGACGTGGCGGTGCCCGATTACGGCCAGTACGCGACCTGCGGCTACGACCGCGTCTTGGCGGGAGCGGTGACCTGCATCCGCGAGCAGCGTTCAGTGGTGGTCCTCGATGCCGGCACCGCCACCACCATCACCGCCTGGAAGTGGAAGGTGGGTGCGCCGCATTTCGCCGGCGGTCTGATTCTGCCCGGGGCCCAGGCGTGCCTCGATGGCTTGTCGGCGGCGGCCCCCGCCCTGCCGCAGGTGACGCCTTTCGGGCCGGCCGCGAGCGCCTGTCAACGCGACACGGTGGGCTCGATGTCGGCCGCGGTCGGCATCGGTTATGGGCCGATGGTGGCGGCGTGCCTGCTCAAGCTCGAGCGCGAAACCGACATCCACGAAGTTGTCGCCACCGGCGGAAATATTGCCCTGATCGTTGAATCGCGGATCTTGCCGAGTTCTGCGCACCGCCCGGCGCTGGTCTTGTCGGGGATGGCTTTCCTAGCGGAAAATCAGCCCTAAAGCCCGTGCTTAAGAGGGCGGGCGACCGCCTCCGACAAGGCTCCGGTCGACGCTTGTCAGAGGAAGGTCGCTCCGACACTGCTAACGACTTGTAGGAGCCCCCATGACGATCCCCGCTCAGCCACGACTTGGCCGTCTCGCCCTTGCCGATGGTACGATTTACCGCGGCCGCAGCGTCGGCGCGATCGGCAGCGTCGTCGGTGAAGCGGTGTTCAATACCGGCATGACCGGATATCAGGAGGTCCTCACCGATCCCAGCTATCGGGGCCAGATCGTCGCCATGACCTATCCCGAGATCGGGAACTACGGTATTTCCCCACTGGACATGGAGAGTGATCGGGCCCAGGTCAGCGGCTTCGTGATGCGCCAGTGCTGCGATACCCCGTCGAACTTCCGCTCGGCGGAATCCCTGGGTGCGTTCCTGACGCGTTCGAACATCGTCGGCATCGATGACATCGATACCCGTTCGCTGACTCGCAAGCTGCGCGTCGCCGGGGTCATGAATGCCTGCATCACCAGCGAGGACATCCCCGACAGTGAATTGGTGCAACGCGCCAAGCAGGCGCCCTCGATGGCCGGTCTCGACCTCGCCAGCGTCGTCGCCACGCAGAATGCCTACGAATGGAGCGAGCCCTCTGAGCCGCGCGCCTTCGGGACCCAGCTCGAAGCTCTGAGTTATGCGCGTCAGCCGCACATCGTGGCCCTCGATTTCGGCATCAAGCGCAACATCCTGCGCCTGCTGGTCAGCAGCGGCTACCGCGTGACCGTGGTCCCCGGCAATACCCCGGCGGCGGCGATCCTCGCCTACAACGCCGATGGCATCTTCCTCTCCAACGGCCCTGGCGACCCGGCGGCGGTGACCCAGGGCATCGCCACCGTCAAGCAGTTGGTGCAGACCGATCTGCCCTTGTTCGGCATCTGTCTCGGGCATCAGATCCTCTCGCTCGCCTACGGCGCCAAGACCTACAAGCTGAAGTTCGGCCATCGTGGTGCCAACCATCCGATCAAGAGCCTGAGCACCGGCGAAGTCGAGATCGCCAGCCATAACCACGGTTTCGCCGTCGATCCCACGACCCTCCCGCCGGGCGTGCGCATGAGCCACGTGAATCTGAACGACAACACCTGCGCCGGCATCGAGCACGAGACCAAGGCGCAGTTTTCGGTGCAGTACCATCCCGAGGCCGCTCCCGGTCCCGCCGATCCGCTGTACCTCTTCCGCCGTTTCGCCAGCGAAGTGAAGCGCAAGGTCGGTTGAAATAGTCGGTTGAGAAAGCCGGTTGAAATAGCCGGTTGAAATAGCCGGTTGAAAAAGCCGGTTGAAAAAGCCGGCTGAGCTAGCGGAATCCATGCCCCAGGTTCATCGGATCTTCATCACCGGCCGGCTACGGTACGTTCGTCACTTTTCCTTCTTCTTTCGGAGTTCGTCATGACTACTGCCCCTGCTTCGCTCCCGGTCGAGCCTTTGCGTGGGGTCCAGTGGCAGGGCGGACTTGAGGACGGCTCGCTGCTGCTGCTCGACCAGACCCTGTTGCCGGGGCAGATTGTGCATCGCGAGATCACCGCCCTTGAACCCTTGCGACAGGCGATCCTCGATTTGGCGGTGCGCGGCGCGCCTGCGATCGGCATCGCCGTCGCCTATGGCCTAGTCCTGCACGTCGTCCCGGTCGCGCGCAGCGCACCGGGGGTCGGCTCAGAAATCCTCGAACCGGCACTGGAGCACGCTCGTCAGCGCCTGGTCACCAGTCGTCCGACAGCGGTCAATCTGCGCTGGGCCCTAGATCGCGTCTGCGAATGTTATTACCGCCACATCGGCCATCTTACGGCCCTCGAGATGTGCGCCCGCCTGCTCATGGAGGCTAAGCGCATCCATCGCGAAGACGCGGAACTTTGCCAGCGCATCGCTGAAAACGGCGCCGCGCTGCTGCCCGCTAATGGCGGCATCTACACCCACTGCAACACCGGCGCCCTGGCCACCGGCGGGGTCGGCACCGCCCTCGGCTGCATCGTCGAAGCCTTCCGCTCGGGCAAGACCATCACCAGCTTCGCCGGCGAAACCCGGCCGTTGCTGCAGGGCGCGCGGCTGACCGCGGCAGAACTGCGCAGCAATGGCGTGCCGGTGACCCTGGTCACGGATTCGATGGCCGCGCTGCTGATGCACCAGGGGCGCATCCAGGCGGTCATCGTCGGCGCCGATCGCATCACCGCCAATGGCGACGTCGCCAACAAGATCGGCACCTATTCCCTGGCGGTGCTGGCCAAGCATCACGGAATCCCGTTCTACGTTGCGGCGGCCTATTCGACATTTGATCTGACGCTGCCCTCGGGCTCGGCAATCGAGATCGAACAGCGCCCCGGCGATGAGGTCCGCCGTCCACAGGGGGCGCTGTTCGCTCCCGCCGACATCGAGGTCTATAACCCGGCCTTCGACGTCACGCCCGCGAACCTGATCACTGCCATCATCACCGAGCGCGGTGTGATCAGCAAGCCGACCACCGCCGCGGTGGCCAAACTGATGGGCTAGGCATGGAGGTCCACCTCGGGCCGGGCGTCCATGTCGCCGAAGGCGCCCTGACCTTCGCCAGCAGCCGCAGTGGCGGCCCGGGTGGCCAGCACGTCAACAAGACCGAGTCCAAGGTTGAGCTGCGCGTCGCCCTGGCGGCGATCATCGGCCTGTCGCTGCGCGCCCGCGAGCGCCTCGTTGAGCTCGCTGGCGAGCGCCTGACGGCCGAGGGCGAACTGCTCATGACCTGCGAGGAGACCCGCAGCCAACGTCAGAACCGAGCCCTGGTCATCGAGAGGCTGTGCGAACTGGTGCGCGACGCGCGAGCGGTGCCCAAGCTCCGCCGGGCGTCCAAGCCGACGTGGGGCAGCAAACAGCGTCGCCTGGAAGCGAAGAGCCTGCAGGCCGACAAGAAGCGTCTGCGTAAGCCTGAGTAGCTTCTTTTAATTGAATCGAGGATTGGCACTCGGCGTGCGCCATGACCCGGGAGCCCGTCCGCGTGTGCAGATTTTGCACACGGGGTACGTGCCGTACTGCGAGCCGGATTATGCCCAAAGGTGTCTACATCGCTGCCAGCGCCATGGTCGTCGAGTCCAAAGCCCTCGACATCACGGCCCGCAATTTGGCCCATGCACAGAGCACTGGCTACCAGCGTGAACGCTTCCTGCGCACCGGCTTCGCCGAGGAATTGGCCAAGACCGGCAAGACTGGGGATATTTCCGGCAACGGCGGCGCCGGGATCCTCGCCGATGGCAGTTATTTCTCGCATAGCGCCGGCAGCCGCGACATGACCGGGGCTCCACTCGATCTGGCGATCCAGGGCGAGGGCTGGTTCCGGGTGCGCAATGATGCCGGTCAGGTGCTGCTGACGCGCGCCGGGAATTTCTCGACCAACGATAAGAACCAGCTCGTCACGCCCGAAGGCTGGGCGGTGCAGGGCCAGGGCGGAGCGATCACCATCCCCGCCAATGCCGAACGTCTCTCGGTCGATCAGAACGGACGGATCTCGGCCTTCGTCAGCGCCAACGGTATTCGCCGCGACGCGGTCATTGATCAGCTGCGTCTCGTGCAGGTCGCCGAGCCGGGAAAGATGACCGCCATCAATGGCCAGTATTTCGATCCCGCCGGCCAGCGCGAAAATGACGCCACCGGCCAGGTGCAGCAGGGCTACCTCGAGAAATCCAACGTCGAACCCATCCAGGAGCTGGCCGAGATGATCGCCATCCAACGCCGCTACGATGCCGCCCAGAAATCCCTGCGCGAAATGAATTCGGCCGGCAGCGGGTTCAGTGAAATGCTGCGCGGCAACGGTTAACTCACTCATCAGCACGAGGACTCATCATGCCCAGAGCACTATGGACCGGCGCCAGCGGAATGGCGGCGCAGCAGACCAACGTCGACGTCATCGCCAATAACATCGCCAACGTCAACACCGTCGGCTTCAAGCGCCAACGCGCCAATTTCCAGGACCTGTTCTACGACATCTCGGTGCAGCCGGGAGCCAAGGCCAGCGATCTCGGGCGCAATCCCACCGGCACGCAGATCGGTACGGGCGTGAAATTATCCGGCACGCCGCGGATCTTCACCGCCGGCAACATCGAGATCACCGGCACACCCACCGATCTCGCCATCGATGGCGATGGCTTCTTCAAGGTCACCCTGCCGGATGGCTCGACCGATGCCTATACCCGGGCCGGCGACTTCAAGATCGACGCCAACGGCAATCTCGTGACTCCCGACGGCTACCTCGTGCCGGGCGTCTCGGGCATCGATTCGGCCTTGGGCCCGGTATCGATCGGGACCACCGGTGAAGTCACGCAGGGCTCGGCGACGCGTGGCCAGCTGAATCTCGTGCGCTTCGCCAATGCCTCCGGTCTGGGCGCCATCGGCCGCAATATGTTCGTCGAATCGGTTGCATCAGGTACGCCGGAAGAACGTCTGCCGGGCAGCGCCGGGGTCGGCACTATCCGCAGTGGTGCGCTTGAAAAAGCCAACGTCGAAGTCGTCACCGAGCTGGTCAACCTGATCGTCGCCCAGCGCGCCTACGAATCGAATTCCAAGAGTATCAAGACCAGCGATGAGATGCTGCGTACTGCTAACGAGATCGTGCGGTGAACCTCTGGGCGGCCATCGGCCTCGCCTGGTTGGCTGCCTCGTCGGCGTTCGCGGCGGTGCTCGCCGAGACTCCGGTCCGCGTCCATTTGCGGCCGGTGGTGGTGCTCGCCGCGCCCAGCGCCACCCTCGGCGATCTCGCCGAGCTCAGCGGCCCGCCGGCCGCGGTGGCGGCGCTCTCGACGATTGTCGTGCAGCCGTTGCGGACCACGCCGGTGCTCGTCGACGAGTTCCTCGTGCGCGCACGCATTGCTCGTCAAGCACCGGCAATCACAGTCTTCATCAGCGGTGAAACCCAGGTCAGCCAACCCTTGCGCACGATCTCGGTTGATGAACAGGTGCGTGCCGCCACTGCCGTCCTGGTGCGTCCCGGAGACGATGCCGAGGTCAGCCTGCAGCGCGCCAGCGGGCCGCTGACCATCGCCGATGATGGCCGTGTACCGCGCATCGAAGCCGCACCGCTGGATCGCGGTCGTGTCGGAGAGGTCGCCCTGCGTGTGCGCCTAATGGCCGGCGAGGACGAACTCGCGCGGGCCCTGGTGGTGCTCCGCGTCCGTCGCTATGTGCACGTCGTGGTCCTGGCCACGGAGGTACGCCGGGGCGCCGCGCTTGGTGCCGGTGATCTGAGCCGTCAGCGGATCGAGTTGTCGCCGGCGACCCAGGATGCGATCATCGACCCGGAACAAGTATTGGGCTTTCAAGCCACGCGCGATCTCAGCTCCGGACAAATCCTCACGCCAGCGCTGGCCGTCGCGCCCTTGGCGGTGCGTCCGGGACAGGGGATCACCCTTGTCTGGCGTACCGGCACGGTCGAGCTCTCGGCCCTCGGCCAAGCCCTCGCCGGTGGCCACGATGGCGACATCATCGCCGTCAAACGCGAGGTCGATCAACGGCGCGTGCGCGGCCAGATCATCGGCCCGGGACGGGTATTGATGAATTTCTAGGAGCCTGTTGGAGATAGGCTCCTAGCGGGTGGGTGTTGCGCGATGAATCGAAGCTATTGCCCCGCTTGGTGCTGACCTAGTCTGTGAAGCCATGATCAAACCCCGTCTCCTCAAACTATCAGGTGAAGCCCTGGGCTCGGCTGACGGCATTTTCGATTATGCCGAAGTCGACCGCGTCTGCCGCGAACTGGTCGATGGTTCTCGCCATCAGCCGGTGGCGGTGGTCATCGGTGGCGGCAACATCCTGCGCGGTGCGACGCTGCGCGGGCGTTCGTCGGATCCGACGCGTGGCGACTACATGGGCATGCTCGCGACCATGATCAACGCCATGGCCCTCGCCGAAGGCATCGAGCGCGCCGGCGGTCACAGCCTGGTTGTCGGTCCACATGCGTTCCCCAATGTCTGCGTCGGTTATGAGCGGTCACGGGTGATCGAGGCCCTCGGCCGGGGCATCATCGTGGTCTTCGGCGGCGGCACCGGTCATCCGTTCTTCACCACCGATACGACCGCCGCCTTGCGCGCTGCCGAGATCGGCGCCGGTGAACTGCTCAAAGGCAGCAAGGTCGATGGCATCTACACTTCCGATCCGAAGAAGGATCCTACCGCCCTGCGCTTCGAGCGACTGACTTTCGACGAGGCCATCAATGGCCGCTATGCGGTGATGGATACGGCGGCCTTCGCGCTGTGTCGTGATCAGCACATCTTCATCCGCGTCTTCAACATGACCCTGCCCGGCGAAATCGCTGCGGCATTGGGCCCGAATCCCCCAGGTACACTTGTTGGCGAAGCTTCTCGCCAAGGACATGCTTCATGAGCCTCGATGCCGAACTTGCCGATATCAAATCGAAATTCGACAAATCCTTCGCCCAGCTGAATCACGAATTCATGGGTATCCGTACCGGTCGGGCGACCACCGCGATCGTCGAGAATGTGCAGGTCGAGGCCTACGGTTCACGCATGCCGCTGCCGCAATGCGCCTCGGTGAGCGTGCCGGATGCGACTACCATATTGATCAAGCCCTGGGACAAGACGCTGCTCAAATTTCTTGAGCGCGCCCTGTCGGAAGCCGATTTGGGCATGACTCCGCAAAGCGATGGTTTGGTCATCCGCATGAATCTGCCACCGCTCTCGACCGAGCGCCGCAAGCAGCTGGCGACGCAAGCCAAGGAAGCCGCCGAACGGGCCAAGGTTTCGATGCGCAATGTCCGCCGTGACGGCATCAAGCATGTCGAGACCAAGGGCAAGGATGCCAAGATGCCCGAAGATCTGATCAAGAAGACCGTGGAAAAAGTCGGCGAAATGCTCAAAGAAGCAGAAGCCAAGATCGAAAAGAGCCTGCGCGAGAAGACCGAAGCGATCATGACCATCTGAGATTGGGGATAGCGCCAGCGCTTCCGGCTCAGCTCTCGGCTATTTTCCGATGGGCGCAGCCTTCCCCCTGGGAGCGCCGGGCACCAGCCCGGCCCAACCTGCCCTTGAAGGTACAGGTACAAATAAGCTGTTCGAACCCGCAAGGCCTGGGCTGGTGCCCGGCGCTCCCAGGAGTGGGCCAAGCACCCCATCCACCTTGCGCTACGAGAGATTCGTAAGCTGGTCTCTGGTCTCTGGTCTCTGGTCTCTGGTCTCTGGTCTCTGGTCTCTGGTCTCTGGTCTCTGGTCTCTGGTCTCTGGTCGCTGGTCTCTGGTCTCTGGTCGCTGGTCTCTGGTCTCTGGTCTCTGGTCTCTGGTCGCTGGTCTCTGGTCGCTGTCACCAGGCTGTGCAACACTGGCCATGGCTGCTTATCAGCGGTGCAGATTTCCGGCTATCGTCGGACAGGCTCCTAGACTCGGGCATGCGCGCACTCCTGACCTTCACCGCGGTTGCTGTCCCCACGTTTTTGGCGGCGGCTGAGCCTCCCGCACCGGCAGTTTTCAATCACGGCGGCAAACCGGCCTTCAGCCTGACTTTGCCCGCCGACTGGGACGCTATCCATGCCGAGAGCAAATGAGCACAGGTGTCCGGTCCAAGGGCCGCCAGGCCTGCTGTGGAGTTGATGTCGATATCGTGACCAGAGGCCAGGGACCAGAGGCCAGGAACCTGGAGCCAGGAGCCAAGAACCAGGGGCCAGAGACCAGAGACCAGAGACCAGAGACCAGGAACCAGGAGCCAGGGGCCAGAGACCAGAGGCCAGAGACCAGAGACCAGAGACCAGAGACCAGAGACCAGAGACCAGAGACCAGGAACCTGGGACCAGCGTCCAACGACCAGCGACCAGAAGCTGGTCGCCTGCCTATCCGATCCACTTCTCCAGCATCTTCCGCAAATCATCGATGGTGTACGGCTTGGCCAGATAGTCATCCATTCCCACCCCGAGGCAGCGTTCGCGGTCTCCGGCCATGGCGTGGGCGGTCACCGCCACGATGCAGGCTCGGCGATTGAGATGGCCAGCATCCATGCGCCGCATCAAGGCCGTTTCACGGGCCTCGCGTTCGCGAAAGAGCTTGGTGGCCTCAATGCCATCGAGCTTCGGCATCTGGCAATCCATCAGCACCAGGTCATAGGTTTCGACGGCCAGGGTATCGAGGGCTTCTTCGCCGCAGGAGACTGCCGACGAACGTAGACCGAGGACTTCCAGGATGCGCAGGGCCAACATGCGGTTGGTGGCATTGTCTTCGACCACCAGCACGCGCTTGCCGGCGAGGCCCTTGCGCTTCACGGTAGGGGCGTTGATCGTCACCGGCGGCGCGCCGGTGAGCAGCTGGTTCATGGTCGTCAGCAGGTTGGCATTGCGCAGCGGCTTGACTACCAGGGCGGTGGCGCCGGTGGTCACCAGCAGGCGTTCCTTATGACGCTGGAATATCGGCGCCAGCAGGGCGATGCCGACGCGCTCGCCGGCGCGCTCGGCGCGGATCGCCTGTACCAGGTCGCGGGCATCGCCATCGCTCAGATATTGGGCGGTAAGGACGGCGACGATGCGTCCCGAGCGGATCGCATCCACCGCTTGATGGATGCTGGGGACCTCAAGGGTCCGGCAGCCCCAGGCCGAGAGCATGGTGCTGGCGATTTGCCGCGAGGTCGGGCTGGGATCGGCGACCAGCACCGTGGACTTGGCGAGATCAGGATGGATTTCGCAGGTCTCCCCAGGAACCACTGGCAGGACCACGTTGAAGGTGAACGTGCTGCCCTGGCCCAGGCTGCTGATGACGGCGATGTCGCCGCCCATGCAGCTCACCAGACGCTGGCTGATGGCTAGGCCCAGACCGGTGCCGCCATGTTTGCGGGTGGTGCTGTCATCGCCCTGTACGAAGGGTCTGAAAAGCCGGGGCACGACCTCGGCCGGGATGCCGATGCCGGTATCCTTGACCGCAAATGACAGACGTACGGAGCCTGCCGACGCACCTTCAGGCGGTGCATGGTGGTGTACCGAAAGCAGGACCTCGCCGCGTTCGGTGAACTTCACGGCATTGCCGAGGAGGTTGACGATGATCTGACGCAGCCGCGTGGGGTCGCCGCTGACGTGTGCGGGCACTCCCGAATCCACCAGGCAGCCGATTTCGAGTCCTTTGCCCATGGCCTGCTCGGCGACGATGGTCACTGCCGATTCGACCAGTTCACGGACATCGAAGCTGATGTTTTCGAGCTCCAGGCCGCCGGCCTCGATCTTGGACAGATCGAGGATGTCATTGATCAGCACCAAGAGGTTGTCAGCGCACATCTTCACCGTGTCGACCAGTTCCGCGTGCTCTTGCGGCAAGTCGGATTCCTGGAGCAGCGAGGTCATGCCGATCACCCCATTCAAGGGCGTGCGCAGTTCATGGCTCATGATCGCCAGGAAGCTGCTCTTGGCGCGCACCGCGTCTTCGGCGGTGTGCCGCGCGATGACCAGCTGGCTCTCACGTTCGCGTTCGACGCTGATGTCACGCAGCAGCGAGCCGAGATGGGTGACATGGCCGAGATCGTCGAGGACCGCGATCAAGACCTGCGAGACCGGCACGTTGCGGCCATCGCGGCTGACGAGTTCGGTTTCGCCGCGCCACACGCCGTGGTTGTGCGCCAAGGGCTGGGCCGTGTTGCGCTGGATCTCGCGCGAAGCCGTCGAGAAGAAGGTCTCGACCGGAATCTTGCCGAGGATCTCCTGCTCCGGGATCGCCAGCATCCGTCGTGCGGCGCTGTTCAGGAAGGCGGTATTGCCTTGGGCATCGCCAACCACCACGCAGTCGGTGGTGGCCTCTATCAAGCCCGCCAGCAGGCGTCGTTCGGCCTCGGCCTTGCGCCGCTCGGTGACATCGCGGATAAGCACCTGCACGGCTTCGCGGCCATCGATCTCCAAGACCGCTTCGCGAACTTCGGCTTCGATCGCCCGTCCATCGAGGGCGAACATCGTCCATTCGTTGAGCTTGTCCGATGAGGTCTTGCCGGTCCGCGGAGGCAGCGCCGCGCGTGTCGCGGAACTGGCCTCTTGGCCGTTTGAGGGCCGGTGGGTGCTGCCATCGACCAGCTTCGAGAAGGGGGTCTCCATCAACACCCGCCGTGAAGGAGCCCCGAACAGGCGTGCCGCGGCGCGATTGGCGTCGAGGATGGTGTCGCCATCGACCACCAGGATGGGGTCGGCACTGCGCTGGAACAGCATCCGATAGCGCTGCTGGCTGGCTTCGGCACGATGCGCGGTCTCGCGCTGCCGGGCAACCGTGCGATCGACCACGCCCGCGAGATAGCCTAATTCATCGCTGCCATCGACGGTGATGCGTGCCGATGATTCCTTTTCCTGTGCCGAGATTTCCCGACCCAGGCGGACGATGCGCCGCAACACCGTTCGCTCGAGCAGCCACATCAGGAAACCGGTGAAGCCGAGCAGGGCGAGGATGCCGCAGACCACCAGCTCACGCATCGTGCGCCGGGCCAGGAGATCGACCGGCCGGGGCAATTCCATGGTCGCCTGCGCCGCCACGCGACCGTCGAGGCCGATGAGCTGGATTCGGCCGCGCAAGCGTTCGTCATCGACCACGTCGATGCTGCGCGGCGGCTGGTTTGAAGTTGCGATCGTCAAGGCTACCGGCGGGAGAGCCGATTCCGTGAACTCATTGAGCGCCGAGCGATCGAGCTCGCGCAGCAGCATGCAGACCCCACGCGGCTCGCCTTTCCCGTCGCTGTCGAATACCGGCAACAAGGTCAATGCGTAGATCAGGCCATCACTGGCGATCAGTCCGACCTGTTCGCGGCCGGCCTTGATCTCGGGCAGGAGCTCGGGAGCCAGGACGAACAAATTGTTCGGATAGGGCGGCATGTCCGCTGCCCGTGAAGAGACCCAACCCAGGAGGCGCCCGTTGAAATCGAGATAAGCGATGGTGGTGACGTGCGAATCGACTACCGCGCTGGGGACGAGATTCTTCGCCGCAAAGTTTTGATCCGGCTGCTGGACATAATTGTAGGCATCGGTCCAGTTCGACCACTGCAAGGCGACGGTACGTTGCGACTTGAGCATGGCGGTGACGGTTTGCGTGACCGAATCCAGTTCATGCTCGGCGAGGGTTCGCTCCAATTCATTGAAGCGCCTGAGAACGATGACGATGATCAGGATTGTCGCCAAGGCGGCCAACAACGTTGCTGCCAGCAGAACCAGCAGGATGCTCTTTACACGGATCGACATCGACACCTCAGGCCGGCCATGCGACCGGAAGTGGGTAGCATGGCATGTGTATACGGTTGCTCCAGTCCCGTCCGGGCGATGAGATGAGATGAGAGGCGAGGCGAGGCGAGGCGAGGTTCCAAACGTTGCAGATGCGTTCTGCCGTCAATGCGCTTTACGCCCTTAAGCAGAGGATACCGTCCAGGCATGGATCTTGACCAGCTCTCCAGCTCCCTCGGCCCGTTGCAAGACGCGATGAAGAAGGGTGACGCACAACGTGCAAGTACCCTACTCGTCGGTTCGGCGGGTGGCGGAGCCGTGCAAGTGACACTCAAGGGTGATCTGACTATCGCCAAGGTCGTCATCGCCCCGGCGGCAGCGGCCTCATGCGTCGGCGATGCGGGCTTGCTCGAAGATCTGGTGGCGGCCGCCACCAACGACGCCCTGCGCCAATACCGTACACGCTTCGGCGCCTCCCCCGAGGAACAGGTGCAGAAATCCCTCGCTGGCGGCAACATGGCCTCCCTACTCGGGCCTCTTATGGCCTCACTCGGTCGCCGTTAAGCCTGACCGTCTCTATTTTTTTGGAATAACCGCCATGTTTCGTTTGTGCACTCTGGTTCCTGCCCTTCTCCTGACCGCCTGCTGTACCGCCTGGGGCGTGGACGCCGTCGAGCCCGCTGGTGAGCCGGCAAGCGCCGGGGGCACGGTGATCCTGACCTTATCGGGAAGTCTGCAGCTGCGTCCGGCCCCGTCCTTGTTCGGTGACCATGAACTGTCGCTGCATGAAGCGACCTTAGCCCTGCGCAAAGCCTTGCGCGGCCCGGCCAACCGGGTGGTGCTCGACCTCTCGGATGGGTATAACGGCTCGCTCGCCGCCGCCGAGGAACTCGCCGCCGTGATCCGCGCCGAGCAACGTCCAGGACGCACCGTCGCCTGTCTCGTCGATGGCGCCCAGGACAACGTCCTGGTGTTGACCGCTGTCTGCGACGAGGTCGTACTCGCCAGCGCCGGCCTCATGGATGTCGACGGCATCGCCGCCGAAAGCTATTATTTCAAGGATGCCCTGGCCAAGATCGGGGTCTCCTTTCACGCCGTCGCCAGCGGTGAACACAAGACCGCCCATGAGCCCTTCACCGCCAATGGGCCGAGTCCTGCCGGCGCCGAAGAATTCGAAGAGTTGATCCATGGCCTGGACAAAGTCCTGCTCGATCTCAGCCAGCGTCCGCAGGGGCCGCATCCCCTGACTCGCGAGATGATCGTGGCCGCGCGTACCAAGGCCCCGCAGACGCCCGACCTCGCGCGTGAACTGAAGCTGGTCGATGCCACTGCCGACCCGAGCACGTGGTTGGCCAAGCAGCCCGGTCCGATCAGTCATGCCGGGGAAGAGCCCAAGACTCCGGGCGTCGGGGGCATGGCCGGCTTCATGCAGATGTGGACCAAGCTGCTGCAAGGCGACCAAGGTGTGAAATACGCCAAGGCCGTGGCGGTGGTCGAACTGGCCGGCGAGATCATCGGCGGCGGGGATTCGCGTCCGGGCGAAACCATCGCTCCCAGCGACACCTGCGAGATGTTCGATGAGCTCGCCAGCAACGAGCGCATCAAGGCCGTGGTCCTGCGCATCGATTCGCCGGGTGGCGATGCCAATGCCTCGGATCGCATCCATCACGCGGTGCGGCGCTTGGCCGAAAAGAAACCGGTGGTGGCGCTGTTCGACGGCGTCGCCGCCTCTGGTGGCTATTACATCGGCTGCGCCGCCGATGAGATCCAGGTCCATCGCGCCACCATCACCGGCTCGATCGGTGTCTTCGCCCTGGTTCCGGACGCCAGCGTCGCCTTGGAGCTGCTGGGCGTCCATCGTCACAGCGTCAGCACCGGTCCACGTGCCGAGACCATGAGCGTTACCGCTCCTTTCACGCCCGAGCGCCAGGCGGCGCTACTGCAAGTCATCCAGGATGTCGATCAGCGCTTCCAGGGCCTGGTCGCCAGCCGGCGCAAGATCGACCTGGTGAAGGTCCATGATCTCGCTGGCGGACGGGTCTACATCGGCGAACAGGCCGTGGCCAACGGTCTTGCCGATGGCTTCGGCACTCTCGCCACGGCGGTCGCCGCGGCCCGCAAGCGTGCGGGCATCGACGAGAGCCTGCCTTTGGAGCTCTATCCCCGCGAACGCGGACTGCTCGCGCGCTTAGGCATGGGCGGAGCGCAGACTTTGCTGCCGTATGCATTCGGTCAGCAATTCGCGCACCTGCAGCGGCTGGCGCAGCTGCGCGGGGTTCACGTACAAGCGCTGGCGAGTGTACCGGCGGTGCAGTGAGATCGAAAGTTTAGCGTTTAAAGTTTCCGGAGCTTGAAGCGTTCAGCTTCGAGCTTCGAGAGCTGGCCCCTGGCCCCTGGCCCCTGGTCTCTGGTCTCTGGTCTCTGGTCCCTGGTCTCTGGTCTCTGGTCTCTGGTCTCTGGTCTCTGGTCTCTGGTCTCTGGTCTCTGGTCTCTGGTCGCTGGTCGCTGGTCGCTGGTTGCTGGTTGCTGGTTGCTGGTTGCTGGTTGCTGGTTGCTGGTTGCTGGTTGCTGGTTGCTGGTTGCTGGTTGCTGGTTGCTGGTTGCTGGTTGCTGGTTGCTGGTTGCTGGTTGCTGGTTGCTGGTTG
>JBIILZ010000156.1:0-7144 GCA_044338255.1 Planctomycetota bacterium
GCGGGGGCCGAGCCCCCGCGAACAACGGAGACCCGGGCAAAGCCCGGCGTCGACAGGCAGCCGCGATCGCAACGCGATCGTCAGCGGGCCACCGGCCCGCGCGCGAGCAACGCGAGCCGGCTGCCGTTAGAGCGCGAGCCGGCTGCCGTTAGAGCCCTCTGCGGATGACCGACCCATTGAAGCGGATCTCAAAACGATAGCGCGGCTTCTTGGTGCAGGTGATGTAGAACGTCACTGGATCGATGCGCGTGGGGATGTCCCGCCCCTCGACCGTGGCCGTGGTGCGATAGCCGCGTTCGTTGAGGACATCAACGAGCATGGTCATCGCCAGGGCATTGGCGAAGAGTTCATTCTCAGTGGTGATCTTGGCCAGGCCGGTGATGCCGTGGAGCAGGATGATCGGTACGAAATCCTGTTCGATGGCGTCGATGACACGATGGAACAGCGGCGTTTGTTCACGCTGATAAGACTCGAGACGCCGCACCAAGTGCTGTCTGGCGTTGAGCACGATCTCGCTCGCCAAGGGGATGTGATGCAGGGCGTCGAAGGTCTCGTCATCGAGTTCCAGCGAGCTTTGGTAGGCGAATTCGCGGATGATCGCACGCTCGACCGAACCGACATCGCCCTGGGCATTGATCACATGGTAGTGGAAGACCTCCTTCAGGCTCTGCAGCACTGCATAGGTCTGCTCCATGAACACCCGATAGCGCTTGCGGCAGGACTCCTCATTGAGGTCGGTGGCACGCTCCTCCATGAGCTGGCCGACGCTGGTCTCGCGCACCCGGGCATTGTGAGCAATGAGCTGGCGGCCGCGCTTGAGCTGGCGCTCAATCGATTCCTTCTCCTCGACGTAGAGCACCACGATCTGGAAAATCGGCTTGGGGAAGAACCCCGCGCGCGGCGTGTCGCGGTACTTAGCGCGCAGCTCGAGCATCTGCTTGTAGAGCAGCTTGACGCATTCGACCTGCACCCGCGAACGCGGGAAGCCATCGATCAGCACGCCGCCGTCATACTCGGGATTGAGTAGTTTGGTGAAGAGAATGCGGATGACATCGCGGTCGCCGACGAGGTTGCCTCCGTCCTTGAGGCGTTTCATCTCCGGCGAATCGAGCAGCTCGCTGGTGACGATCGGCGGCGCGGTGATGCTCCGCTCGCGGAGGATGAAGGGCGTGTTGGTGCCCTTGCCCGAACCCGGGGCGCCACCCAGCCAGATCATCTCCTTGGGAAGACTGGCAGTACCGGACTCGACGCGCTGCGCGAGCTCGGCCCAGACCTCGCGAAAGATCGCCTGGGCTTCCTCGGAAACCTGATCGGTGCCGTTCGCCGCGTGCTTGTTGGGAAGATGATTCTGGACCATGGGGGCTGCTCGCAGGGCGCCGATGTTCGGGCCCAGCGCGCCGAGGCAACCCGTCGGCGCGCGGTACTCGTTCTACATGCGCCGATCAATCGACCTCGACGATGCTGATCCGTCCACCCATGCATACATCGACATCGGCGCCAGGAATTCGCTCGCGCTGGTGATAATCCCCGCAGTAGCGCAGACCTTCGGGCGAATAATCCATGGCCAAGGGCAAGGGCGATGGATCTAAGGCACAGCGCTGGGCCGCAGGCACTGCGCTGCCGGGCTCGAGGTGCGGGAGATTGATGCTGACGTAGCCCCGTGGTTTGGCCAACAGCTCCGGCAGGAGCCCGGCCAGCCAGGTCGCCGCCTGGGTCCAATCCACGGCCAGGCCGCGACGCTGGTAGTGCGAGCAGGCGATGCCACGCACCCCGTGCGAGGCGGCTTCGCGGGCCGCCGCCACGGTTCCGCTGCAATGCACGTCGAAGCCGAGATTGCCGCCGTGGTTGATGCCCGAGAGCACCGCCTGCGCTCCTGGCGCGAGATGCGTCAAGGCCGCGCGCACGCAATCGGCGGGCGAGCCCGCTACCGCCCAGCGCTGTGGCGCCCACGCGGTCGGCGGACGAGCCTCAACAGCGAAGGTCCGACCGGTGGTCAGCGCATGGCCACAGCCAGACCACGCCCCCTGAGGAGCGACCACGATCAGCTCGAGCTGAGGTATGCGCGCCGCGGCCACGCACAGTGCGTGGATGCCGGGAGCGTCGATTCCATCGTCGTTGGTGATGATTACTCGCATGTGATCCCCGATTTCCCAGGGCAAGCCTTGCGTGCGCGCGCCGCAATCAACGATTCGCCGCCCTGGAGACCGAATGGAATTCGCTGATCTGAAACTGGCCGAGCCGATCTTGCGTGCGGTGCACGAAGAAGGCTACACCACCCCCACCCCGATTCAGCAGGGCGCGATCCCGCTGATCCTCAGCGGGCGGGACTTGTTGGGCTGCGCCCAGACCGGTACCGGCAAGACCGCCGCGTTCGCCCTGCCGATCCTGCATCGTTTGACCACTGACAGCCGTCATGCAACCGCTGCCGGCGCTCCGCGCCCCGCGCGTCGCCCGATCCGCTGCCTAGTACTGACCCCGACGCGTGAGCTCGCCGCCCAGATCGGCGACAGCTTCAAGGCCTATGGCAAGCACACCGGCCTGCAGCACACCGTCATCTATGGCGGCGTCGGCCAACGTCCGCAGGAAGACGCCCTGCGCCGTGGCGTCGACGTCGTGATCGCCTGTCCAGGTCGGTTGATCGATCTCATGAACCAGGGCTTCGTCGATCTGCGCAACCTCTCGATCTTCGTCCTCGACGAAGCCGATCGCATGCTCGACATGGGCTTCATCCACGACATCAAGCGCATCGTCGCCAAGGTCCCGCCGGTCCGCCAGACGCTGTTCTTTTCCGCGACCATGCCGCGCGAGATCAAGGTCCTCGCCGACAGCCTGCTGCGCGATCCGGCGCAAGTCGAGGTCGCACCCGTCTCGAGTGCCGCCGAAACCGTCACCCAGTCGGTGTTCTTCATCGACAAGGGC
The DNA here is from genome assembly GCA_044338255.1 of Planctomycetota bacterium. Classification (GTDB taxonomy): domain Bacteria; phylum Planctomycetota; class UBA11346; order UBA11346; family UBA11346; genus CAIUVD01. The sequence goes on from JBIILZ010000156.1 coordinate 2,920, forward strand.
AACAAGCAGCTGCTGCTCAACCATCTGCTCGGCGATGCCGGCCTCGCCCGGGTGCTGGTCTTCACGCGCACCAAGCACGGCGCCGACAAGGTCGTCAAGCAGCTCGCCCGGGTCGTCGTGCCCTCGGCGGCGATCCACGGCAACAAGAGCCAGAACAATCGCCTGCGCGCCATCGACGACTTTAAGAGCGGGCGCATCCGCGTGCTCGTGGCCAGCGACATCGCTTCGCGCGGCCTCGACATCGACGGCGTCACCCACGTCATCAATTACGACATCCCCAACGAGCCCGAGACCTACGTCCACCGCATCGGCCGCACCGGACGCGCCGGAGCCTCGGGTACCGCCTTCTCGTTCTGCGACAGCGAGGAACGCGGTTATCTCAAGGACATCGAGCGCATCATGCGCAAGGCCGTACCGGTGAAGGACCACAACTTCCGTGGCCCGCCACCGCCCGCCGATCCCAGCGATCGTCCGGAACGTCCGATCGGCTTCCGCGGTCGTCGTGAAAGCCATGGCAGCGGCGGCGCGCGTTCGAGCCGCGCTCCACGCAACGAAGGCAGCGTACAGAACCGCGGCCAGGGCGGCTCACGCCACGCCGGCAACAGCGGCCGCCCCAATCACGGACGCGGCCCCAGCCACCAGTCGGATCGTCGCCCACCGCAAGGCGGTTGAGCATCGGCACCGCCGTCGCTCTACATGGGCGACGGCGGTGCTACTGCGGTGCTAAATCACGACCTCTTCGAGATCCCATGCCACGACATCGACCGCCCCCGGCGTGCCGCGGGGGACCAATTGGCCGTCGTCGGCGACCTGGAACATCGCGGGTTTGAAATTGGCGATCCAGATCGGCGCCAGGCGCTCATCCAGGCTGTGGATCTGACCGGCTTTCACCCAGTGCCGGATGCGTCCATCAGCGGTGGTCAAACGGACGCGGAATCGGCTCATGCCGGCACCCTGCGGCGCCAACCGAAAAACGCCAGCAGCGGTACGGCCGCCGCCAGGGGCAGCAGGTAATACGCGACCCGGAAGGCGAGCAGACCGGCGACCAGATCGACTTTCGTGGCATCGCTCAAGGACTCCGGCCACAGGCCGAGAATGCTGGCTTCGAGCACGCCGATACCTCCGGGAACCTGGCTCAGCCGGGCGAGGGCCATGGCCACCACCACCACCGCCAAAAAGGTCAGCAGCGGCAGGCTCGTACCCGCCGGTTGCAGCGCCGCCGCCAACAGCACGCAGGCAACTTTTTCACCACCCCCAGCAGCGAGACCGCGCAGCGCCGCCGGCACGCTGGGCATAGCGACGGTGACTTTACCCCAGGTCAACGGGGCCACCCGCCAGCATCCCAGTAACCACACCCCAACGCCCGCCACCGTTGCCAGACCGAGCCAAGGCGCCCACGACCACGGACCGGCAATAAAGCAGAGGACGCCAATCAGCAACGCCATGCCGGCATTGCCGTGCAAGGTGACAATGAAGGTCGCCACCAGGGCCTGCGTAAGGGTATAGCCCCATCGTCCGAGCAGGCGTACACGCACCGCCCCGGCGATGAGGAAGCCTTTGCCGGTGGTCAAGGACAGGCCCTGCGCCGTCACCGCCAGGATCAGCGCTCGCGGCAGCGTGAGTGGTCGACCCTGATGACTGGTGGCGAGCCGTTCGAGCCCGGCGTAGCCGATATACGACCCGAGCAGCAAGGCCGCGCCGACAGCGTAGCGCCAGCCGGGCATGGCCAGAAAGGCGCGCAGCACCGCCTGCGTATCGAGACCCGCAAGCTGATGCCACAAGACCCAGCCAGCCACCGCCATCAATACCACTACCACGGCCGGCCCCAGCCAGCGTATTCCAGTCGTCAACTTCATGGCCGCATGCTCTGTCGCCAGGCATCGGCTCCTAGCACGTTGTCGCCGGGCGTCCGGGCTTACTAACGAAGAAGCGGTATCACCACGGCGTGATCGAAGACCACCGTGGCGGTGGCCTGAGCGGGAATGACCAGGCCGTTGCCTCCGGCACGCGCGATCTCCACGCGCATGCCCTTCAAACCATCGGAATTATCCGTGACATACCCGGTTGCCGCCACGGTATGCTCGTGATCGTCGGCGGTGACGACGGTGATTTTTTGCAATTGCAGACCGCAACGATCCTCGGGCTGCAGCGGCGTCGGGTGGAAGTGCAGCACGATGCGCTTGATCTGCGATGTCGGCAATGATGCCCCAGTTCCGGTTCTCGCGTACGGTAGCTCCAGGGTTTGATCGATCAGCGCATCAAGAGCCATCTCGTGTTCGAATACCACCCAATTGCCGGCCCCCTGCGCCAGGGTCAGCTGCTCCACCGGGACAGTGCGGGCCGGGGCCGGAGTCATGCTGCAGCCACCCAAGACCATGGCTAAAAACATAAACACGCACGATAAGATGATCTTCATGGCTGCGCCCCTTGGTAGGGGCATCTATAGGAGCGCCTCTTGGCGTACAAGGCAACGCTCCGAAAACCTCTTTCAGCAGCGTTTCATTCGCGAAATCGATGTACGTCACGCTCAGAATTGGCTACCAGATCTGAACCCCACCTTGCGATTCCCAAAATGGCGAGGTATCTTCAAAGATCATGCCCGATCTACGCGTTCTTAACCTGTGCATCATCACAGGTTTCTCACTGGTGATGACGCTCGGACTTGGGGGCTGCGGAGCGCCTGAGAAAAAGACCCTGCGCATCGGCACCATGGAATGGAGTGGCTTCTATCCCCTGTCCAAGGCCCAAGAGGATGGTCTCTTCGCCAAAGCAGGTGTTTCGACGCAAGTCCTTGCTTATCCTGACAACCCGGCTGTATACGCGGCTTTCACCCGCGGCGATATCGACGTCTGCACCGGAGTCTGGTCTGATGCCATACGCTTGGCCGGAAACGGGGTCGATATCCAAGTCATCGCGGCAACAGACTGGTCGGACGGAGGAGATGTGATCCTGTCGGCCAAAGACCTCACTACGGCGGCAGGCCTACGTGGAAAAAAAATCGCCTGCGAAGGACTGCATACGTTTTCCCATCTTTTCGTTCTCGATTTCCTGGCCGCACAGCACCTCAAAGAGACGGATGTGGAAATAGTCGATATGGCGGCAAGCGCTGTCCCGGCGGGGATCCTCGCGGGAACCATCGATGCTGGCCATACCTGGGGCCCACTGGCCGAAGAAGCGGTCACCAAGGGCTGCAATACCCTCGCCTTTGCAGGTCAACTGCCCGGTTCGATAACCCAGGTGCTGCTCGTGCATACCAGCCAGATCGCTGAGGCTCACGCTGATCTGCAGCAGTTAGTTTCCTGTTTTTATGCGGCTCAACCAATCAATGCCACCCAGGCCGAGGGCAACCGGATTGCGGCTGCAAAAATCCTGAACAAGGATCCGACACCCATCAACCCGATCGGCAAAGAGGCACATCTCCTCGATCGCCGCGAAGCGACCCGGATCATGAAATCGGAAACCGACTCGGACTCCCTCCAGGTCACGGGCAAGCGTATCGCCGAGTTCTATGCCCAGCGTGGCCAAGCCAGCGCCCCGGTGGACGTGCGCAAGCTGATCAACACGACGTTCATACAGGCGCCGTGAATGAAGCTCGGCACGCAACTCACCTCGGTCATGGGCAGTGCCTGGCTCCTGGCCATGGGGACACTCTATCTCCTGATCAGTGCTCGGCTGACGGACACGATTCAGGCAAATACACGCCATCAGTTGGAAATACAGACCACCGCCACGGTGCGTGCGCTCGATGATTTCCTGAAGGAACGTGAAGGCGATCTACACATCATCTCGACCAGCATCTCACGATCTGGAGACCGAGCCGCCTTGACCAGGTCCCTGACTCTTATTCGCGACACCTATCACGCGTACGAGTGGCTTCGCATCACTGACCCTGCGTTGAGAATTCTGGCCGATACCAATCAAGTCGGCATCGACAAAAATCTGCACGAAGAGGCCGCCTCAAGCCCTGGTTTTCATATCTCATTTGTAACAGCTCAGGCGGCCTTCCGATAATCCTTTGAAGACTTGGCTTTTGTCGTCATCGGCACCTTCGGCAACCACGGCCTCCCGGCCAGCGCCAGGGCGATGGCAGCGCACGGGTCAATGGCATTGCGATAACAACGATGTGTGAAACAGCCTGAAAAATCAGGGATATTTCACTTGTATGTAGCCTGCAGTAATTTTTGGCGACTGCATGGACATCTCTCGTCGCGCACTGCGCTATCCC
>JBIILZ010000062.1:0-24010 GCA_044338255.1 Planctomycetota bacterium
AAAATCCAGGCAACGACCTACTTTCGCTGTAACACTATCATCGGCCCTGGCAGGCTTAACGGCCGTGTTCGGAATGGGAACGGGTGTGACTCTGCCGGTATGATCACCTGGAAATGGAGAATTGTCAAAAGAACGTCTGTTTGCACAGAGTTAGTTTGGCAACTCTAAAATCGAGGAACAGACACGTATGACGATCAAGCCAGTGATGCGATTAGTATTGGTCAGCTCAGTGCCTTTAGATATTCGCACGTACACCCCCAACCTATCAACGTTGTAGTCTTCAACGGCATTCGTAGGGACGATTCATCTTGGAGTGGGCTTCACGCTTAGATGCTTTCAGCGTTTATCCCGTCCACCGGTAGCTACCCGGCACTGCCACGAGCGTGACAACCGGTACACCAGAGCGGTGTTCAACATAATCCTCTCGTACTAATGTTAAGTCTCCTCAATCGTCCAGCGCCCACAGCGGATAGAGACCAACCTGTCTCACGACGGTTTAAACCCAGCTCGCGTACCTCTTTAAATGGCGAACAGCCATACCCTTGGGACCTTCTCCAGCCCCAGGATGAGATGAGCCGACATCGAGGTGCCAAACTTCGCCGTCGATAGGGACTCTTGGGCGAAATCAGCCTGTTATCCCCGGAGTACCTTTTATCTGTTGAGCGATGGCCCGTCCATATGGAACCACCGGATCACTAGAACCTGCTTTCGCATCTGCTCGACTTATGGGTCTCGCAGTTAAGCCAGCTTATGCTCTTGCACTCCACGTACGATTGCCAACCGTACTGAGCTGACCTTTGTGCTCCTCCGTTACTCTTTGGGAGGAAGCCGCCCCAGCCAAACTGCCCGCCTGACAGTGTTCCCAGCCGTACAAAGGCCAGGTTAGAATTCCCATAACGCAAGAGTGGTATTTCACCGTCCGCTCATCAGTAGCCGGAACCACCGAATCAAAGCGTCCCACCTATCCTACGCATGCGTTACAGAAACACAGTATCAAGCTGCAGTAAAGGTTCACGGGGTCTTTTCGTCCTGCTGCGGGTAATGGGTATCTTCGCCCATATTGCAATTTCACCGAGTCTCTGGTTGAGACAGTGCCCAACTCGTTATGCCTTTCATGCAGGTCGGAACTTACCCGACAAGGAATTTCGCTACCTTAGGACCGTCATAGTTACGGCCGCCGTTTACTCGGGCTTGATTTCGTAGCTTCGCTTACGCTAACCACTCCATGTGACCTTCGAGCACCGGGCAGGCATCATTCCGTATACATCCTCTTTCGAGTTAGCACAGAACTGTGTTTTTAGTAAACAGTCGGTTGGGCCTCTTCACTGCGGCCAGCCGAAGCTGGCACTCCTTCTTGCGAACGTACGGAGTGAATTTGCCGAGTTCCTTAACCAGAGTTCTCTCGCGCACCTGAGGATACTCTCCTCACCTACCTGTGTCAGTTTTAGTACGGTCTCTCATAACATTATCTCCCGACGGGCTTTTCTCGACAGAGTGACATCACACGCTCATATTGCTCAAGGCATTTGATCGCCATGGCAGACGCACCGCAACTTTCATTGCAGCAACCACCACGACGCCGAGGGCTTACTTAGCATCCCTCCGTGTTAGTCTCCTGTGTTCTCCGTGGGCACCTTATGAGAGGGGCCGGAATATGAACCGGCTGTCCATCGACTACGCCTATCGGCCTCGTCTTAGGTCCCGCCTAACCCTCCGCGGACTTACCTAGCGGAGGAAACCTTAGGTTTACGGCGAAAAGGATTCTCACCTTTTTGATCGTTACTCATTCCTGCATAATCACTTGTATACAGTCCAGTATTCGTTGCCGTATACCTTCGCTCCGTATACAACGCTCCCCTACCCCGCCACCATTCCCGCAGGAACGATAGCAGCCAAAGCTTCGGTATAACGCTTAAGCCCCGATTATTTTCGGCACCTTCATGCTCGACTGGTGAGCTGTTACGCACTCTTTAAACGATGGCTGCTTCTAAGCCAACGTCCCAGCTGTCATAGCACAAAGACTTCCTTTACCACTGAGCGTTATTTTGGGACCTTAGCTGTTGGTCTGGGCTCTTTCCCTTTTGACAATGAAGATTCGACCCCACTGTCTGAGCCCCGGAGTCTACGCTGTAAGTATTCGGAGTTTGATTGGATTTGGTAACCCGGTAAGGCCCCTAGTCCATTCAGTGCTCTACCCCTTACAACTACCCTCCGAGCCTATACCTATATATATTTCGAGGAGAACCAGATATCTCCTAGTTTGATTGACCTTTTACCCCTAGCCACAAGTCATCAGAACACTTCTCAAGGTATACCTGTTCGGTCCTCCACGAGGTGTTACCCTCGCTTCAACCTGCTCATGGCTAGATCACTAGGTTTCGGGTCTACCGCCGACTACTCAACGCGCTATTCACACTCGCTTTCGCTACGCCTCCAGCCCGTAAGGCCTTAGGCTTGCAGCCGACGGTAAGTCGCAGGATCATTATGCAAAAGGCACGCCACCAGCCTGGATTGCTCCATAGGCCTATGACTGCTTGTAAGTGTTGGGTTTCAGGGACTATTTCACTCCCCGTCAGGGGTACTTTTCAGTTTTCGCTCGCGCTACTTGTGCACTATCGGTCTCACAGGAGTATTTAGGCTTAGAGCATGGTCGCCCCAGATTCACGCAGGATTTCACGAGTCTTGCGTTACTCAGGATACTGCTCGGTCAACTCGGCTACGTATACGGGGCTATCACCCGCTATGGCGTACCTTTCCAGGTACTTCTACTCGCTCTGCTGAATCCTAAATGCAGTCCTACAACCCCAGGGAGCAAGCTCCCTGGTTTGGCCTCTTCCGTTTTCGCTCGCCGCTACTGGCGGAATCTCTTCGATTTCTTTTCCTCGGGCTACTAAGATGTTTCAATTCACCCGGTTGGCTTCCTTTCGGATACTGACGGTTCACGTCAGTGGGTTGCCCCATTCGGACACCCGGGGATCATAGATTCGGTGCATCTTCCCCCGGCTTTTCGCAGCTTAGCACGTCCTTCATCGCCTCTGTGAGCCTAACCATCCACCCAACACCCTTAATTACTTGAATTTCGTCATACTTGTCTGTTCCACGATTATAGAGTTGTCAAAGTCAATCAGCCGTTGGAGTCGGAACTCGTTTGTGACGGGTTCGTCATCCTTCAGATGAAGGAAAATTGGTTATATGTCGACGCTGAAGAGGAAGAAAAGAAAAAAAGAAGTTGGTGGAGGCAAGGAGATTCGAACTCCTGACATCTAGCTTGCAAAGCTAGCGCTCTACCAACTGAGCTATGCCCCCAGCCGTGATCATCATAGTGATTACACTACAATGATCAGGTCGTTATGGTGGGCATATCTGGACTCGAACCAGAGACCTCCCGCTTATCAGGCGGGTGCTCTAACCAACTGAGCTATATGCCCGGTTTGTGAGCTCCGTTGCTTGAGGGAACCAGCACTCGTTGTGGGCTGTGAGGGATCTTCCAAGCAGGAGGTAGGTACGGCCTGCTCCGGCGTCGACAGTATAGGTTTGTCAAAGACTTGTTTACCACAAGATGGTCACCATCCATCATTCCTGATGAAGGTGCACCGCCTGATTGGCAACGCAAAAGCTGTAGAAGAGAGACGAGCTACGAATTTGGATCCGTTTGAATGACTTGCCAACCACTCACGTGATCAGGTCGTCGGCTTCGGAATGAAGCCTCCAAACGTCTAATTATCCCTAGAAAGGAGGTGATCCAGCCGCACCTTCCGATACGGCTACCTTGTTACGACTTAGTCCCCCTCACCGGTCTTACCTTCGGCGCGTCCCTCCTTGCGGTTAGAACTACGACTTCGGGTGCTACCAATTCGGGTGGCTTGACGGGCGGTGTGTACAAGGCTCAGGAACAAATTCACCGCGGCGTGGCTGATCCGCGATTACTAGCGATTCCAGCTTCATGTGGGCGAATTGCAGCCCACAATCTGAACTGAGGATTGCTTTAGGCGATTGGCGCGTCTTTGCAGACTGGCTACGCTTTGTACAACCCATTGTAGGACGTGTGTGGCCCAGGTCATAAAGGCCATGATGACTTGACGTCGTCCCCACCTTCCTCCAGCTTGCGCGGCAGTCCGACTAGAGTCCCCGGCATAACCCGCTGGTAACTAATCGTAGGGGTTTCGCTCGTTAAAGGACTTAACCTAACACCTCACGGCACGAGCTGACGACAGCCATGCAGCACCTGTTCCGGTTACACCCTTGCGGGCAATCAATAGGCTTTCACCCACATAATCCCGGTATGTCAAGACCTGGTAAGGTTCTTCGCGTTGCTTCGAATTAAACCACATCCTCCACCGCTTGTGTGAGCCCCCGTCAATTCCTTTGAGTTTCAGCCTTGCGACCATACTCCCCAGGCGGAGCACTTAACAAATTTTCTGCGGCCGGCAACACGTAGCGTGCCACCGACCTAGTGCTCATCGTTTACGGCGTGGACTACCAGGGTATCTAATCCTGTTTGCTCCCCACGCTTTCGTGCCTCAGCGTCAGTTGCGTACCAGTAACCTGCCTTCGCCTTTGGCCTTCCGAGTAATATCTACGCATTTCACCGCTACACTACTCGTTCCGGTTACCCCTCACGCACTCAAGCTCATCAGTATCAAAGGCAGTTCGATGGTTGGGCCACCGGATTTCACCCCTGACTTAATAAGCCGCCTACGCACCCTTTATGCCCAGTGATTCCGAACAACGCTTGCCCCACATGTATTACCGCGGCTGCTGGCACATGTTTTGCCGGGGCTTCCTTTAGCGGGCAGTCAAGCATGGCGCTGTTAACACCATACGTTTCCCCCCACTTGACAGCGGTTTACAACTCAAAGAGCCTTCATCCCGCACACGGCGTGGCTTCATCAGACTTGCGTCCATTGTGAAAAATTCGCGACTGCAGCCTCCCGTAGGAGTCTGGCCAGTGTCTCAGTGCCAGTGTGGCCGGACAGCCTCTCAGCCCGGCTACCGATCATCGCCTTGGTGAGCCATTACCTCGCCAACTAGCTAATCGGAGGTCGCCCGCTCCCCCAGCCGTCGGGCCCCGAAGGGTCCCCGGCCTTTGACCCCAAAATCCGAAGATCTCGTGGTCTCATCGCGCATTACAATCCCTTTCGGAAAATTATTCGCGTCTGGAGGGTACGTTAGCTACCCATTACTCACCCTTACGCCGCTTTACTTGGGTTACCCCTTTCTCGCTCGACTTGCATGCCTAAGCCCCGCCGCCAGCGTTCGTTCTGAGCCAGGATCAAACTCTTCAAAAGTGTTTGTTCTTGCTCTACATCATTACTTCATACCAAAATTCAAAAGAATTGATCTGAAGCGGTTGGTTGTCATGCGTCCCGAAGGACACACGACGGTGTGTTTCGTCTCCCTCTACAGCTATTGCGTTGTCAATCCGTTGCGCGTCTTGCGACTGAAGAGCGACTCGCGTCACCACTTCCATCACCACTTCGCAACCGGTCCAGCTTGGCTGGGGGGAAGACTTTGTCGGCCTTTCCCACCTCGTCAAGCACCGACTTTCTTGCGTCTGTCGGCCCCCTTTCCCGCGCTTCTTTTAGCTTTTGAGCCAGCTTTTTCAGCCAGCTCGTCGGCGGTGGGGCGGGCATCATGGAGCCCTCGTCCAACTGTCAATATCAGGTTTATAACCCGTGAAGATTCACCAGCGGATTGGCGTTTTACCGGGGGAATTGGCAATTTCTCGGACCAGGCGCGGCACCAGGTAGCCGGGCAGACGGGCGGCGATGGTGCGCATCAGCTCCACCGCCCGCTGGTCGTCGACCAGGAAATGCCCCGCCCCCTGCACACGATCGAGCTGATGCAGATAATAAGGGATGATGCCGGCCGCGAATAAACCTTCGCTAAGGCCGCAGAGGACCTCGGCATCATCGTTGACCCCGGCGAGGAGGACCGCTTGGCTGAGCATGGTCACCCCGGCGGCGCGCAGGCGACGACAAGCAACGATGACTTCCGGGGATAATTCGCGGGGATGATTGACATGCACGACCATCACCGGCGCCAAGCGGCCGGCAGTGAACCAACTGATGAAATCCGGCGTGACCCGCGCCGGCAGGACGATCGGCAGGCGGGTGTGGATGCGCAGACGCCGAAGGTGCGGGATCCCTGCTAGGTCATCGGCCAACGCTGACAGCTGCGCATCCGGCAAGGTCAGCGGATCGCCACCCGACAGAAGCACTTCACTGATGTCGGCATGCTGCGTGAGGTAATCGATCGCCGGCCCCCACCAGCGCCGCCCACGCGGCAGGTCATCGTAGGGATAATGACGGCGGAAGCAGTACCGACAGTGCACGGCACAGGCGCCAGTGGTGACCAGCAGCGCCCGCCCCTGGTATTTATGCAACACCCCGGCGGTCGGGGTACACGTCGCCTCACTCAGGGGATCAGCGGTAAAACCAGGGAGCTCCTGCATCTCGTCGCCCAAGGGCACGACCTGGCGCAGCAAGGGGTCGGCGAGGTCGCCCGGCCGCATGCGAGCCACGAAGCTGCGCGGCACCATCAGACGGAAGCTCCCGGCGGCGGCCTTCGCCGCCGGCAGGGCCGCCGCCGGCAGGGCCAGGACGCGCCACAACTCCTCGACGTCGCGGATAGCATCGGCGAGCTGCGCCTGCCACGACGAGCCCGGCGCGACTTCCCGAAGACTTTCCGACAGGTTCCCCGGCGGAGCCGGCTGGGTACTAGCCTGGCCACGGTCGCCCGCTACGGTTCCGCCCTCGTTGCCGACAGGAAGACTGTCGGCGACCGTTCTATCCAAGGCCGCTTTGGCGGCATGATCATCTGACTGTAGTGTCAACGGAGGCATCCCATGGGTTCCATCAATATCGGTGAAGTCGGCAAAGGCACCCGCCTGATCTTCGACAACTACCCCTGGCTGGTGCTCGAAGTGAACTTCGTGAAACCAGGTAAGGGGAACGCGTTCTACAAGCTGCGCGTGATCAACCTGGTGATCGGTACGACCCTCGAGAAGACGCTGCGCGGCGGCGAAAAGGTCGAAACGGCTGACGTCGCGGACGCGAACATGCAGTTCTTGTACTCCGACGCCAATGGATTCGTGTTCATGGATCAGCAGAGCTACGAGCAGCTCTCGATCCCCAGCAAGATCGTCGGCGAGGTCAAAGACTTCCTGCTCGAAAACATGGAGTGCTCGGTCACGCTGTGGAACGGCGAACCGATCCAGGTCCGTCTACCCAACACCGTGACCATGGAAATCGACTACACCGAGCCAGCGATCAAGGGTGATACCCAGAGCCGCGTGATGAAGATGGCCAAGCTCAAAGGCACCGGCGCCGAGATCGCCGTGCCGATCTTCCTCGCCATCGGCGAGAAGATCACGATCAACACACAGACGCGTGAATATTCCGGCCGCGCGAAGTAATTCGACGCCTGTTTCTGAGCGAACCGCGGACGCGGGCGGGCCATCAGGCCGGCCCGCGTCGTTCTTTTGCCAATGCCCAGGGGATTGCACATGGATGCCGATTCACCGCTCCGCGAAGCTTCGACCACCGCCGTCACCTGGCGCCCGACCGCGACCCTGCCTACGCTGCAGAAGCGCGCCGAATTGCTCGCGCAGGTGCGGATGTTCTTCCAACAACGGGCGGTCCTCGAAGTCGACGTGCCAGTGCTGCAAGGCGGCGCCAATCTCGATCCCAGCGTCGAACCCTTCAGCGTCCTGACCCCTGATGGCAGGCGGTTTCTGCCCACCAGCCCCGAACATCCGCTCAAGCGTCTGGTGGCGGCCGGCTATGGCGCGGTGTGGGCTATGGCGCCGGTCTTCCGCGCCCATGAGAAGGGACGCCGCCACGCCCCGGAATTCCGCATGCTCGAGTGGTACCGTCCGGGTTGGGATGACCGAAAGCTGCTGCCCGAAGTCCTGGACCTCTTCGATACCGTGACCGGACTGGGCACCAACCATGAGGTGCTCGGCTACCGCGACGCATTCCGCCGTTTCGTCGGCATTGATCCGGTCCACGTCACCACGGCCGAACTGGTGCGCCTCATGGGAGAACAAGCCAGTGTCGCCGTTTCCAGCGACGGTACCGTCGATCGCCTGGTGGCCCTGGATCTGCTGTTGAGCGAACGCATCGAACCGCACCTGGGTCGGGGGCAATGGACGGTCCTCACTGATTACCCGCTGCATGTCGCCGCTCAGGCGCGCCTGCGCGCGGATGACGACGAGCAACCGGTGGCGGCACGTTTCGAGATCTACCGCGATGGGCTGGAGTTGGCGAACGGCTATTGGGAGCTGACCGACGCCAACGAATTGACCGGACGCCTTGCCGCTGAACAGGCCAAGCGCGACGACGCGACCCTCGCCCGCGACCAGCGTTTCGAAGCCGCCATGGCCCATGGCCTGCCTGATTGCGCGGGCGTCGCGGTCGGCTTCGATCGGCTACTGATGATCGCCCTCGGACTGGCCACCGTATCCGAAACCCAGGCCTTCGCCGCCGGCAACGAATAAGAGGTCAGCAGCCCTCAGATCGCGTGCCCAGGACCGAATTCGGAGGCATCGGCGCCCTGCATGCGCAGGCGCTGGATGAACTGGCGCAGGACGCGATTGGCGAGGCTGATGTCGGCGACGCGGTGCTTGAGGTCACAGGTCGAATTGTAGATCAGGCTGTCGAAGGTGATGTCGCCGGTGGTCTGGAAACCGCGGCGGTCGTTGGCGGCGATGGCCTTCAGCAAGGCCCGCTGGCTGGCCAAGGGATCCTTGAGACCGGTGATCGCCCAGGCGAACGGATGCCGCCCGGTCACCACTTCGAAGACCATCATCGCCCATGAATAGACATCGCCGCGGGTATCCACGAGCGTTTCCTTCTCACCGGTGAGGGCGAAGAAAGCCTGTTCCGGGCTGGCATACTTGGGCGTCAGCAAGACGTTTTCACGCGTCGAGCGCCGCGAACGCCAGCGGGCGATGCCGAAGTCGGCGATCTTGCCCTGGCCGGGCCCGAAAATCAGGATGTTCTGCGGTTTGATGTCGCGATGGGCGACAAAGTGGTCGTGGGCTTCCTTGATACCTTCGGTGGCGTTGGCCACGGCCTCGAGCATGCCGACGCGATCCAGCCCGGGCAGCGGGCGCTTAGCGCGCATGACCTGATCGAGCGAGCCGAAACGGGCGCGCTCGGTGATCATGAACGGCAGCAAGGTCAGCGGGAAGAATTCGCGCAGCTCGTCGGCGAGATCGTCGGGCAATTCAGCATCACCGTATTCAATGACCTGCAGGATCGCCTTCGAGCGGCGCGAGAGGATCATGGTCTTCTCGCATTCAACTTTGAACGCCCCGAAGGCGGCGACGGCATCGTTGATGTCGGCCACCGCCGGCGCGAAGATCTTCACGGCGACGTCTTCGCCATGGTACAGACCGGCATAAACGACCGTCTCCTTGCTCGGTTTCGCGAGCGGATCGGTCAGACGGATGTGCTGAGCGAGGAAGACTTCCTTCAGCGTGGCCTCGAACGCCGCCTGATGGACGCGGCGTTTGCTGAGGATTTCACCGGCGGTGAGCACCGCCGTGGTCGTATCGAGACCTTCGCTTAGCGATGTAGTATTTGCGTCGAGCATGAATTAGCCAGACAGCCTCCCGATGTTGAAGAGAGGTACAACCCGCAACCCGCAACGACGAAACGCCCAATGGCCAAATTTCCACGTTGAACGTGACCAAGTCAACATCCCACGCCAAACCGGCTTGACCGTGCCGCGGTTACCACGGACCGGGCCTGAAAAGTTCAGATAGTACCGACGATGGGCGGCGGCCGGTGACCACTGCCAGCGGCCGCGCTCATGGGCCATGCGCCACGTCGGGCAGCGCGGGCCGGCGGCGACAATCAGGTCGTAATGGGTCGGACCATAGCCACGGTGACGCACCAACGTTGCATGATGGCGCGGCATCGTTCAACGATGACGGGCTTGAACTGCCGCGACGCCAGCCCCTACCGGACCATCGCCAGCCATCAGCCGCTGCCACTCAGCGGACTCGACGACCTCGGATTCTTCGAGCAGCATCACCGGGATGCCATCGTCGATGCGATAGACCCGACGCGTGGTCGGGCAGGTCGAGACCAACCGTTTACCCACCAGCTTCAAGGGTTTCCGCGATTCCGGGCAGACCAATAAGTCGAAAAGATCAGGGGCGAACGGCAGTGAATCAGTCATAAGGGGCTCGTAAGTTGGGCCTGCACGGTGCGTGGCGGGGCCAAGGCGGGGAAGCAGGCGATGAACACGTGCCAGGGAAGGTTGTAAGAGACTCCGGAGCCGTATCGTGTCCGGCCCATGGCCAACGAGGCCGCTTCCAGTCTGAACAGTCTCCCTGAGGGTCAACGGAACGGCAGCCCCGCGCGCAAGCCGCGCCGGCGGCGTGCGACCGGCCGCGACACCGCCCGCCGTCGGCCGACGGTACTGCCCCGCCCCGAGCACATCACCGTCATCGGCCACAACAGCCGTACGCTCGAGACCGTCGGTCTCTTCGTCGGTACCGGCCTGCCGGTGCGGGTCTATACCACCAATCCCAATCTCGAAATGCAGCTCGCGCCCTATCCCGGGGTCACGACCACGCTCATCACCGACGTCTATGCCCAGGCGCCGCGCGATCTGCCGCCGCCGCCGTATGTCATCACCGTCGACACCGTCGCCGATAGCGAGCGCATCGGCAGTTGGCTGCCAGAAACCTGGTCGCAATTCCTGGTCCGCGGCACCAACCGGGCACGCAAGCATCCGCCCGGCTTCCTGACCCTGCCCGGCCTGGATCATGAGGACCGTCCAGTGATCATGCGCCGCCTGGCGTCGCTGGCCCTGCTCGATCGCCTGTGCGCCCTGGCCCGTACCGCCAGCAAACCATTGATCCTGCTCTATGGCGATCCCGATCCCGATGCCATCGGCGCCGCCCTCGGCTTGGCGACGTTGTGGAAACGCGCCGGCGTCGATTGCCAGATCCGCTATACCGGCGAAGTCCAGCGCTATCAGAACAAGCTGCTGCTGACCTATCTCAAAAAGGGCATCGTCCGCCTGCATGACGATGAACAGGCCGAATCCGACCTCATCGCGGTGGTCGATGCCCAGCCCGGCTTCTGGCACGAAGATCGGCCACCGGCGCGGGTCATCATCGACCACCATCCCGAAAAAGACGGCACCCGCGGCTGCGACTTCGTCGACCTGCGGCCGGAATATGGCGCGACTTCGAGCATGGTCACCGAGTACCTGCTCGATGCCGAAGTTCCCATCGACCGCAAGCTGGCCACCGCCCTGATCTATGGCATCGCCACCGATACCGACGACCTCAAGCGCCATACCCATGCCGCCGATATCGCCGCCTTCGAAGCCCTGCATCAGCGCGCCGATCGGACCTTCCTGTCGCGCCTCGAAAAAAGCCAGATCCCGCCGGCGGTGCTCGATCATATCGCCTGGGGCATCAGCCATCGCGTGGTCTATCGTGATCTGGCGGTGGTACATTTCGGCGCCGTACCCACCGCCGACGTCCTGGTGCAGGTCGCCGACCTGCTGCTGCTGACCTATGGCATAACCTGGATCGTCTGCGCGGGGGTTATTTCCAAGCCCGCCGATAAGGGAGGCCGGCGGCTGGTCGTGGTCTTCCGTGGCGATGGTTTTCAGCAGGACGTCGGACGGCGCGCGACCTTGGCCTTCGCCAAGCTCGGCTCGGCCGGCGGACATCGCACCATGGGCCGGGCCGAGGTGCCCTTGGATGACGACGTCAGCGTCGCCGACACCGTGCCACTGCTGGTCGATCATCTCTTCGCGCGCATGTCGCCGGCGCGGCGGCGGCGCTTCAGCCGGACCCTGGTCAGCCATCTGGCGGCACCGCGTCCGGCCGATCCCGATGAATTCGAACTGTCGACCTGAAGGGAGCGCGTGATGACGGATTGGCTCACTCCCTATGTCGGCAAAATCGTGGTCGCCGACCTCGATGAGTTCTTCATGGTCCTCGGCACGCTGCAGGCCGTCGCCGCCGACGCGCTGGTCTTCACCGACGCCGATCTGCACGATCACCGCGAGGCAAACTCGACCAAAGAAGTCTACGCCATCGAGACCAAGAAGATCGGCATCCGCGTCAACCGCGTGCAGGTTGCTATTCCCCGTCACCGCTTGGTGGCCATTTCACTGTTGGAGCATCTGTGCGCATAATTCCCTGGGCCCTGACCGTTGCCGGAACAGTGTGGACGACCGGCAATGCCGCCGTCGCGGCGGCGGCGATCGCCGCCTTCCAATGGCAACGCGCCAATGCCGCCGAGATCTCCCGCGAGGGCCTGGGTGGCGCGCTCGGGGCCGGCTTCGGCCTCTGGTCGGGATTGGTCCAATTGCCGTTGCTGGTGATCATGGTCAGCCTGGGTTGGCTGGCGGGCAGCGCTTGGCGCCTCGGCCAACGCGCGCGCGCGGCCTGGTTGGTCGCAGCCATGGCGATCCTCTGGGGCGTACATTCGGTCAACCATCAGACGGTTGCCGAAGCCAATCAAGCGGCGGCCGACATCCGCGCACTTCGCACCAGCGAGGCGGGCAATGCCGCAGTCCGGCGCAATGAACTGGAACAGCGCTTCGCCGTCCTGCACCAGGCCTCAGAACGCTGGCACGGCATCGAGACGGTCTTGGCCCTGACGGTGCTGATCAGTGGCTCGGTGGCCCTGCTCCGCCGACCGACATTGACGTCGCCTTCTCCTTCGGCTGCTCCTTCCGCTGCTCCTGCCGCACTTTAAGGTTGCTGGAACATGGGCTTATACCGTTTACCCGGAATCCTGGCGCTGGTCGCTGCCGGCCTCGGCCTAAGCAGCTGCCTGACCCATGAAGCGCGTGTCACCGCACCGCCAGCGGTCGGGTCGACGACGAGCGGGGAGGTCGACGGCAATACCATCATCGGGGCGCAGAGCTTTCCGACTCCTCCGGGGCCGCCACCAAGCACCGTGCAGTCCGGCCCCCTGCCGCAAGAAGTCCTGGTCACCGCCTGGCAACGCGATGCCGAAGGCCTCATCAGCCGTGACCAAGCCGACGTGCGCACGGAGCTGCCGTGGTGGCAACGCTTCCCTTGTGACATGGCCACCGACCTCACGCCTACGGCCCTCGTGGTGCGCACGGAATACCGGCTGGATTTGAAGCCGATTACAGCCCGTACGCGAGCCGAACTCGACCGTGAAGCCCTCAGCGCTGGTTACACCAGCGTCTCTTCTGGGCAATCCGCTAGTCAGCAATCCGCTAGTCAGCAATCCGCTAGTCAGCAATCCACTAGTCAGCAATCCACTAGTCAGCAATCCACCAGCCCCTGATGATCCGACCTATGCGCATTCTTTTCGTGGGCCTGTTCAGCGTCCTGGTTCTCGGCAATAGTGGCTTCACGGCCGAGACCAAGCCGTTGCCACAAACGCCCGCCGCCCCCAGCGCCGAGGAGTGGGAACCCATCCGCCAAGCAGTGGCCGACCATGCCCCGACTGCGCAAACGCAGCTCTTGGCGCTCGAAAGGCGCTATCCGACCTGGGTCGACGGCACCAATGCCCTGGCCGGATATCTGCTCGAACAAGGCAAGGCCGCCGAGGCCCTGGTCGCCGCCAAACGCGCCAGCCAGTTGGCGCCGACGAATGTGCCCGCCCGGCGTATCCAGGTGCGTGCCCTCGCCGACCTCGGACGCAAGGCCGAACTCTACACGCTGGTCGACTCGACCTCGACCAATGATCCTGCCGGCTGGATCCGCTATGAGGCGGGATTAGCGGCGGTGGGCTTCGCCGATGCGGCCAAAGCCGAGATCTTCCTCACCGAGGCCAAGAGCCGCGTCGGCAGCAAGATCCCCAGCGAATTTCTGTTCCTCGAATCGCGGGTGGCCCTGCTCACCCGCGACTTCGCGCGGGCCGAATTGGCCCTGGTCAGCGCCACCACTCAGCAGCCCAACTCCTGGGATGGCTGGTATGAGCTCGGACGGGTGCGTCTGGTCCTCGCCGACCAGGACCGCACCCAGGCCACCGCCTGGATCAGCAAGGCCAACGCCGCCTTCACGACGGTGTGCAAGGCCTTGCCCAAAGATCCCCATGGACACCTAGGCCTCGGCCGGGCCCTGCTCGCCGAAGGCATCACCCGTTTTGCCGAGCACGAAAATGATCAGGCCGGCGGCAAACTGCGCGCAGCCATCGTCCAGCTCAACCTAGCCTTGGCCCTCGCTCCCAACATCGCCGAGACCTATGTCGTCCTCGGCGATGCCCAGCTGCGGCTCGAACAATGGACGGAAGCAGCGACCTCGCTGCAACGCGCCAAGGAACTCGGCGCCAAAGACCGCAGCCTGCTCTTCAATCTCGCCATCGCCTTGCAGCAGACCGGAAAAAATGCCGAAGCCCAAGCGCTGCTGGCGAACTTCACCGCCACCACTCCCGGCGAGCAGATCACCCTCGGCATGGGCGCCTATCGCTCGCGCCATTGGCTGATGGCGGTGCGTCTGCTGGAAGGCGCCGTCGAGCATCTCGATGACGCGGCCGCGCAAGGCGCCACTTGGCGCTACATCGGTCATGCCTATCGCCATCTCGCTGACGACAGCACCGGTGAAAATCGCGAAAAATCCCTCGATTCTGCGCAAGCCGCCTATTTCACGGCGGGCGATCTCGTGGATTTCACTGCCCGCCATTTCCACCTCGGTCTGGCCGCCGAGCGCTCGCCCGAACAGGCCTATGCCGCTGGCTGGCAAAGCATCCACTGGGACGCTCTGAATATCCCGGCCTGGGGCTTGGTGATCGGAAGCTACGGTCAGGCCAAGACCGGCGGCCATGGCCTGAGCGGCATGGCCAATCGTGCCCCCCTGCACCTGGCGCTGTGGAGCGCGCTGTTCTTGCTACCGCTAGCGTTCTTCGGTCTGAGCTTCCGCCAAGCTCCGGCGCGACGCACCGGCAGCCCCACGACTCCCCGGGCACGCGCCGTCAAAGCTTCCGTGCCCCCCGCCGCGGCGCCGACTCGCAGCCCTACCCGGACGCCGGCGCCGATCCCGCGTCAGCCGGCGCGCCCGACGCCCCGGCCCGAGCCCAACGCCAAAGATGAGACCGCGGAAATCATCTATACCCCGGCGCCGCCGCAAAAAACCGGAGCCCTCGCGGTTCGCACGCCCTTACCTTCGGTGAAACCCGGCGTGCGCCAGCCGACCCAGGTCGGGACTTCGGCCGCCGATCAGACGATGCTGCCCAGCGCCAGTGCCGATGCCCCTGGACAAGCCCTCGAGCGACGCCGTCCGTGACCAGCAACCCAGGCCGGGTGGCGCTGATCATTCCCGCCGCCGGCAGCGGCAGTCGTTTTGGCGGCGAGCGCCCCAAGCAGTTTCAACTCCTTGCCGGTCGAACGGTACTCGCGCACACCCTGGCGGCCTTCGCTGGCTTGGTCGATCGCGCCTGGCTAGCGGTGAATCCGGCCTGGCGTGACGAGGTTGTTGCCATCGCCTCGACCGCACCGTTTCCATGCACGGTGGTCGCCGGCGGAGCGACCCGACAGGACAGCGTCGCGGCGGCCCTCGCCGCCGTCGACAGCGACTACGACCGTGTCCTGGTCCATGACGCCGTACGCCCCTTGGTACCGCGCCGCTGCATCAGCGATTGCCTAGCAGCCCTGGAGGTGACTCCGGGAGCGGTGGTGGCGGTGCCGTGTGCAGCGACCATCAAACGCGCCGCCCATAAGCTGGTAGAGACCACGGTGCCGCGTGAACACCTGTGGCTAGCGCAGACCCCGCAAGGATTCCAACGCCAAGCCGCCTGCCTAGCCTTCGCCGCCGCCCAGCGCGACGGCTTTCAAGGCACGGATGACGTGCAGCTGCTCGAACGACTGGGCCTGGCGGTGACCCTGGTCACCGGCGATGCCTGCAACCTCAAGCTGACGACGCCGGATGATCTGCTGCTTGCGGAGGCGCTGCTGCGGGCGAGGGGCGCAGAAGAACGGACCGCTCGCTGACCGTGCGGCCTGGATGCCTCACGCTGGCAAGACCATGCGCAGGGCCCAGGAACCAGTGGCCGGTGACCAGTGGCCGGTGACCGGTG
Organism: Planctomycetota bacterium; assembly: GCA_044338255.1. Classification (GTDB taxonomy): domain Bacteria; phylum Planctomycetota; class UBA11346; order UBA11346; family UBA11346; genus CAIUVD01. The sequence continues at coordinate 16,035 of JBIILZ010000062.1, forward strand.
ACCGGTGACCGGTGACCGGTGACCGGTGACCAGTGGCCAGTGGCCAGTGACCAGTGACCAGTGACCAGTGACCAGTGACCAGTGACCAGATCACCAGATCACCAGATCACCAGATCACCAGCAGGCGCTCCTCAGCCGTTCAGCAATCGCAACCGCAATCCGGGAAATCGTTGCGGCGAGAAATCGCGATCGAAGGTCCACCATTCGCAGCCATGTTCGATCGCCAGGGCCGCATGCCAGGCATCGCTGGTAGCGGCTCCGCTGAGACCTGAATTCAGGACCAGCGAGCGGAAGATCCGCCAGTGATCGGCACCGGGCTCGATGCGCACGGCATGGGCGTAGCTGCGATAATATTCGGCGACTTCGAACGCCAGCGCCGGCGTGGTCGGCTCAGCGAAGATCTTCGGGTTGGTGCAGATGCGGACGAAGGCCGCCAGCAGGTGCGTGGCCACGCCGAAGGTTTCGTTGGCGTCGAAGCGCTGCTGCAGCGCGGCATGGGCCGTGCCATGATGGACATGCTCGGGGCGGGTGGCGGCGACCAGGACATTGACGTCGACCAGGACCACCGGCCCCGAGTGGGTGTAGGCTCCCGGTACCTCGCCGACCCGCCGCCTCATTCGATTTCCAGCAAGGCGCTGGAATCGCAGGGATCGATTCCCGGCAGCAACCCGCCCCGCGCCTGTCGATCGACGGGCACCTGGAAACGCGCTGGTGCCACGGGTCCGGCCTGCAGGTACCGCGCCAGGGCCTCGGCCAGGACTTCGCGCAGCGAGGTATGCTCCGCCGCCGCCCGCTGCTTGGCGAGGACCATGAGATGATCGGGTAGATCCATCGTGGTGCGCATGTCATGAGCCTATAACCTACGCACACATAATCAATGCGACATATTTATGATTAATTGTATAATTTTACATAAGGACTCAGTGTGCAGCCGACAAAGCACTTGAGAGCGAACTCGGCGCTCCTTGCCCACTCGGCGACCGCTCCACACTCTGCCGCCCATGGCTATTTCGGATACTGATGTGCGCCATTTGGCGAAGCTCGCAAACCTGTCGCTCGATGAAGCGGCGCTGACGCGCATGCGCGGACAATTGGCGGCAATCGTCGGCTACGTCGAGCAGTTGAGCGAGGTCGATACCAATGGCGTCGAGCCCATCGCCAATGTCTCGGGCTTGGTCAATGTCACCCGTGCGGATGCCGCCGGGGTCATGCTGACCAGTCCGCAGGTGCTCGGGAATGCCCCGCAGAAAAATGAAGTCGCCATCCTGGTGCCGAAAGTCGTGGAGCGCTGAGATGACTACCAATCGTACTGCCATCGAGATCGCCGCTGCCGTGAATGCCGGCGAATCCGCCACCGTCGCTGTGCAGGCGGCGCTGACCAAAGCCAAGGCCGACACCCTCAATGCCATCATCGGCGTGCACGAGGCCCGCGCCCTGGCCGCCGCCGCCCGCGTCGATGCCCGCGTCAAAGCCGGTGAGCGCCTGCCCCTGGCCGGCGTGCCCATCGCCATCAAGGACAACCTCCTCGCCGAAGGTCTGCCGGCGACGGCCTGCTCGCGCATGCTCCGCGGCTTCGTCTCGCCCTATACCGGCACCGCCGTCGGCCGCCTGGAAGCCGCCGGCGCGATCATCGTCGCGACCACCAACATGGACGAGTTCGCTATGGGCTCGTCGAACGAGACCTCGGCGCACGGCCCGGTGAAAAATCCCGTCGATCCGACGCGCATTCCCGGCGGCAGTTCGGGCGGCAGCGCCGCCGCCGTCGCCGCCGGCATCGTGCCCGTGGCCCTCGGCTCGGATACCGGCGGCTCGATCCGCCAACCGGCAAGCCTGTGCGGGGTCGTCGGCCTTAAGCCAACCTATGGCACGGTCAGCCGCTACGGCCTGATCGCCTTCGGCTCGAGCCTCGATCAGATCGGTCCGCTGACCACCACCGTCGCCGATGCCGCCCTCACGCTGCGCCTGATGGCCGGGCATGACGCCCAGGATTCGACCACCGCGCAGCGCGATCACGCCGGGCTGGCGGTGGCCTTTGACGAGCCCCTCGCCGCCCTCAAGGGCCTGCGCGTCGGCTATGTCGCCGCTCATGAAGCCGGGCTGGCGGCGGGCGTGAAAGCCCGCCTCGATCTCGCCAAGCAGCGCCTGACCGCCGCCGGCGCGACCCTCGTGCCGGTGACTCTGCCGCACGAACGCTACGCGATCGCCGTCTACTACATCCTCGCCACCGGTGAGGCCTCGTCGAACCTCTCGCGTTTCGATGGCGTCCGCTACGGCTATCGTACGCCGAGCCCGCAATCGCTGGCCGAGGTCTACGGCAAGTCGCGCGCCGAAGGCTTCGGCGACGAAGTCCAGCGCCGCATCATGCTCGGCACCTACGTGCTCTCGACCGGATATTACGACGCCTACTACAAGAAGGCCCAACAGGTCCGCCGGAAGATCTGCAACGACTACGCCGCCGCCTTCGGCAGCTGCGACGTGCTGCTCGGGCCGGTGAGTCCGACCACCGCCTTCAAATCCGGTGAAAAGACTGCCGATCCGCTGCAGATGTACCTCTCGGACATCTTCACCATTGCCACCAACCTGGCCGGCGTCCCCGGCATCAGCGTGCCCTTCGGCCACGACGAACAGGGCCTGCCAGTCGGCATGCAATTCCAGGCTCAGCTGTGGGCCGACGGCGCCATGCTCAAAGCCGCCGCCGGCCTAGCTCTCCTCTCCTGAAAAAGCGCAGGTGTAGCCCAGCTGCAAGGCGCACGAGGCGACGGCATGGCAGACGCCATGTCGAGTCTCGTGCAACGCCGCACGCCGCAGGCGGGCCACAGCTGCGCTTTTTCTCAGGAAACAGCTGGTCTAGCTCTCCTCGCCTGAAAAAGCGCAGCTGTGCCCCAGCTGCAAGGCGCACGAGGCGACGGCATGGCAGACGCCATGTCGAGTCTCGTGCAACGCCGCAGATGGGGCGCAGCTGCGCTTTTTCAGGGAATGGCGCCGAGGACGGCGGTGATCGCCGGGGCGCCGGGGGCTAATGAGACCGGGCCGTGCGCGAGCACTTGGCCTTCGCTGATCTCGGCCGTAGGCGTGGTCATCAGCATTCCCCCGCGCACCAGGCGCACATCGGTGAGGATGATCACCGAACGACCAGGGGGTACGTCGGCAGTGGCGGCGCTGCCGCTTACCGGCAGGCCGCGCATGACGCCGGTAACGTAGACCGGGCCCTGCAGGCTCACCTGCGGTTGCTTGTCGCTTTCGCCGCTGGCATGGAAATGACCGGTGGGGGAATAGATCCACAGCTCGCCATCACGTAACGGATGGCGGATCTGCACCGGGACCATCTGCATATCTTGGAAGGCGGAATCGACCTGGTGCACGGCGGCAGTCCGTACGACGGTCGGCGGCAGACCCTGCTGGCGGGCTTGGCGAGCCCACAGGCGCAGGACCACCGGCCCGCGCACGCCCGGCTCCTGAGCCTCTTCCTGGACCCCGCAACCGGTAAGCAGGCCTGTCAGGGCGACGAGAAAAGCAAGCCGTTGCATGGCTGCGGATGGTGGCCCCGGCATCAGCGAGTCCATCCTCAGCCCGGTCCCCGGTCGGACGATTGACCCCGCTCCAGTGGGCGACACACTCCGCCCTCCCAATAAGCACCCTTGTCGACTAGACCGGAGCGATCGTGAGCGAGATTAAGAACAAGGTTATCGATATCATTGCCGACCGGCTGAGCCGCGACAAAGCAACGATCACCGAAGCCAGCAACATCGTCGCCGATCTCGGCGCTGACAGCCTCGACATCGCAGAGATCATGATGGATCTCGAAGATGCCTTCGGCGTCAAGCTGGAAGACGATCAGGAAGTCAAGACCATTGGCGACGTCATCAAAGTGATCGAAGCCAAGACCAAGAAATAAGCGGTTAGCCGCCACTGATGCCGTCGTCTCGGTTCCTACCGGACGACGGCTTTTTACTATTTCCGGGGTAGCTTCGCGCTGCTATCTGGATTCATCTTTATCAGGAATTTCCCACATGGCTCGTCGCGTCGTCGTCACCGGTATGGGCGTTTTGGCCTGCAACGGCCGCGATACAGCCAGCTTTTGGGAGGCCCTGAAGTCCGGCCATCACGGCATCAGTGAGCTGACGCACATCAATGTCGAAAAACACAAAACCAAGTTCGGCGGCCAGGTAAACATCAACAACCTCGATCTGGCGACGGCCCTCGGCGACCCCAAGGGCGCCCGCCGCAAGGATCGTTTCGTGCTGCTGGCGCTGACCGCCGCCGCCGAAGCCATGAAGTCGAGCGGCCTCGATTTTAAGAACTGGGCCGACCCCTTCCGCGTCGCGACCATCGTCGGCTCGGGCATCGGTGGCCTGCAGACCATCGAAGACGAGCTCAAGGTCATGACCGATCGCGGTCCACACCGGGTCAGTCCGTTCCTGGTCCCGAAGATGATCGTCGATAGCGCCGCCGGCGACATCTCGATCGCCTATGGCGCCAAGGGTCCCAACTACTCGATCACCACCGCCTGCGCCACCGGCAGCCACTGCATCGGGGCGGCGTTCCACCACATCCGCCACGGCCAGTGCGACATCGCCATCAGCGGCGGCGCCGAAGCCCCGATCACCAACCTCGGGATTTCGGGATTCAACGCCATCGGAGCCCTCTCCGAGCGCAATGACAGTCCGGAAACCGCCAGCCGTCCGTTCGACAAGGACCGCGATGGCTTCGTCATCGCCGAAGGCGCCGGCATCCTGGTCCTCGAAGAGCTCGAACATGCGAAGCGCCGCGGCGCGGTCATCTACGGCGAGATCGTCGGCTATGGCTGCACCGGTGACGCCTATCACGAGACGGCTCCCGATCCCACCGGCGCCGGCGGCACGGCATGCATGCGCATGGCCTTGAACGACGCCGGCATCAGCCGCGAAGACATCGGCTACATCAACGCCCATGGCACCTCGACCAGCCTCAATGACCGCGGTGAGACCACCATCATCAAGCAGGTTTTCGGGGACCACGCGCGCAAGCTCGCGATCTCGAGCACCAAGGGCATGACCGGCCACACCCTCGGCGCCGCCGGCGGCATCGAGGCCGTCGCCAGCGTCCTCGCCCTGCGCGATGGCGTGCTGCCACCGACGATCAATCAGCTTACCGCTGATCCCGAGTGCGATCTCGACTACGTGCCGAACACCGCCCGTAGCCAGCAGGTGCACTACGCGCTGTCGAATAATCTCGGCTTCGGTGGGCACAATGCCTCGCTCATCTTCAAGAAATTTACTGGCTGAGGAACTGACCCCATGGATCGCAAGCGCATTCACGACGAAGTGATCGAAATCCTCGCCAACAAGCTGCATCAGTTGCCGCCGCCGCCCCTGTCGCCCGAAGAGGACGATGGCTTCGACTACGACAATCAGCGCCTGATTCCCGATATCACCAACAATCATCTCGACATCGCGGAAGTCAGCATGGATCTCGAGGATGCCTTCGGCATCAACTTCGAGGAAGCCCTGCCCGGCAGCGCCGGCCTCGAAACCATCGGCCTGCTCGTGGACCACATCCACACCAAGGTCAACGCCCCCCGCACCGCCTCCAAAGACTGAAAAGCGTAGATGTAGCCCATCTGCGGCGTTGCACGAGACTCGACATGGCGTCTGCCATGCCATCGCCTCGTGCGCCTTGCAGCTGGGCCACATCTACGCTTTTCAGCAGTGTATGGACTCGAGACTTGAGACTCGACAGCCCGTCGCCTTGGGCGACTTGCAGCTGGACCACAGATACGCTTTTCAGCGGCGTATGGACTCGAGACTCGACAGCCCGTCGCCTTGGGCGACTTGCAGCTGGACAACAGCTGGGCTTTTCAGCAACGACGAGCAGGGAAGCTACGCATGTCGACACCGTTCGTTGCCGATTTGCCGGCAGATCAACGTCGTCGGCAGCGCATGGTGCGCGATCAGCTGGCTGGCTGCCCTGACGCCGCTGTGCGTGCGGCCATGGGGGAACTTCCCCGTCATGCCTTTCTGCCCGCCGGCCTGCGTGCCGGGGCCTATGATGATTGCGCGCGTGCGATCGGCGCCGGACAGACCATCAGCCAACCACGTCTGATCGCGGCGATGCTCGCCGCCCTGGCGGTCCGTCCGGGCGAACGGGTTCTCGATGTCGGTGCGGGCTCGGGGTATACCGCCGCCCTCCTGGCCCGTTTGGCGACGCCCACCGCAGTCCTCGCGATCGAGCGCCAAGGAGATCTCATCACCGCTACCCAGGCACGTCTGGCGTACTTCGCGCCCACCGTCGAGCTGCGCCATGGCGATGGACTGGCACTGAGCGATGGCACCTTCGACGTCATCCACATTGCCGCCGCTTGCACCACCCGCCCCGAAGGTCTGATCGCGCGTCTGAATCCCGGTGGAAGGATACTGGCACCGATCGGGCCCCATGCCGGCCCCCAGCGCCTGCTGCTGGTCGCCAATGGCCGCGATACCTGGCTCGACGAGGTTTTGTTCGTGCCCGGCCTAGCCGGCACAGTCTAGGAACCTGTCGGACACCGCCCAGCGCTCGTCGGATCCACATCCGATCTACTTGAAAATCCCTAATCTGGTGCCGGCCGTGACCAGCACCCACGACGCATAAGGACGGCGGCGAGCCCGCGCAGATGACCATAGACCATTCGCCCACATCGCTCAACGCCCTGCATTTTCCGCCTGACCGAGGCTTCCAACAAGCACTGCTGCGGAGGGTGAATGACCATTTCGCGAGCGTCGCGCCGCGTCAACGGCAAGGAAATGCCGCGCTGCGCCTGAAGACGGCGCTGATTCTCGGCGCCAGTGGCGGTTGCTATGGATTGCTCCTGCTGGCCTCGAGCTGGTGGCAGGCCGTGCCCTTGGCCGCGGCCCTCGGCTTCCTAGCAGCACTCATCGGCTTCAATGTCCAACATGATGGCGGTCATCGCGCATACAGCCCGGTGCGCTGGCGCAATCGCCTCGCCGCCGCGACCCTCGACCTGATCGGTGGCAGCTCCTACCTCTGGCATTGGAAGCATGCCGTCTTCCATCATGGGCGCGCCAATGTTGCCGGCCATGACACGGATATCAGCGTTGGCCGGCTGGTGCGCCTGGAACCCCAGCAACCCCGGGAGTTCTTTCATCGTTGGCAATACCTCTACATCTGGCCGCTGTACGGCCTGATGACCATCCGCTGGCAATGCTACGATGACTTCCGCGAAGTCCTCAAAGGTGCCATCGGCCCGCATCGCATCCCCCGCCCACGGGGCATCGAGCTCGCCATCTTCGGGTTCGGAAAACTGCTCTTCTTCTCGTTGGTATTTTTCGTCCCGCTCCTCTTCCAGCCGCTGTGGTGCGTGCTGATCGGCTATCTCATCGCCTCCGCCACCCTCGGCATCACTCTCGCCGTGGTCTTCCAGCTCGCGCACAACACTGCTCTGGTCGACTTTCCCCAGGCGCCGGAGGCCTCGGGGCTGATGCCGCATAGCTGGGCCGAACATCAGGTGATGACCGCCGCCGATTTCTCGCGCTCGAACACCGTGCTCACGTGGTTGCTCGGCGGGCTGAATTTCCAGATCGAGCACCACCTGCTCCCGCATATCAGCCACGTTCATTATCCGGCTTTGTCGCCGCTGGTCGAAGCCACCTGCCGTGAACATGGGCTTCCCTATAGAGAACACCGTTCGCTGTCGGTGGGCATCGCCGCCCACGTCGCTTGGCTGCGCCATCTCGGGCGGAACTAGGAGCCTGTCGGGATGGCCGAGGGCTGGCTCACGCCCCCATGCTGAGCGGCCCGCAGCCGGGCTGGTACCCGGCGCTCACCGCAAACATCCCGCGAATTTCGTACCACCACCGGTCGATATCCGCTTACACCTGGATAGGGGTAGGGACGGCCCTTGCGGGCCGCCCCTCCCTCCGAACCGTACGGGCGGTTTTCCCGCATACGGCTCTCCGGTCATCGGGTTCCCTTATTGGGGTGGAAATAGGCCACATGGGCTC
>JBIILZ010000004.1:0-68413 GCA_044338255.1 Planctomycetota bacterium
ACCTCATCGCCATGGTCTATCTCATTGCCGGCAGACTCCCGTTGCCGGCAATCAAATAGGCCCCCGCAACCCCGAACTGACTATACCAGTGCGAGTTTATGTACCCACACCAAACAGCGAGGAGCCCTGTTTTTGAGTCGTGTTGTCTGGGGCGTAGTGGACCTCAGCCATGTTTGAAGAATCGACTTTAAGTACGCGAAATCCAATATCTTTGTTCCACTCATCGTGGCATTGCCCTTCTAAAATCTTTTTTCCTGCACGGCGGATACGCTCCATTCCAATGTCTGCTATCGTGGATAAGCCTGTCTTAAAAGCGGCAGAATCAGCTTCTAGCTGTTCTGGCAACTGAATCATAATAAAATTCCTGCAGCCGCCATCCTCAGCGTTTACTGCCATAACCGCCTCGGCGGTAGACGCTGACCCCGAGAAAAAGTCGACAATTACTGAATCAGAATGGGTTCCAATTTTAACAAGTTTGGATAAGAGTTCAGGAGACTTTGGGAAATCCATTATAGCCGCGCCAAAGAGATCTTTAATTGCCTTTCGTCCGTAGTCATTGGTTATCTCCTTATCCATCCATAATGACTTGACGAGTGTTTTTGCTACCTCGCCATCGTCGCTGTGCAGGTAATCCTTACGGTAAATGCGCCATTCGTCTCCTGTTCTCTCGGCACAAAGAAGATTTTGATCCTTAGCAACCTTGTCTTTCCCCCAAGTCCAGCAAGTTTTGATTCCGTTCGGCGCATCTGGCCAAACCTCTATTTGATGTGCTTCGTTTTTAGTGAGAGAAATTTCTGATGTCGCCTCGTTGAGATATAATGGATAATATAGATTCCGGCGTGTATCTGGATTGAATGCTTGATTTCTGTTTCGTAGGCCAAGTAGCCGATAAGGGCCTTTAGCGTCTTTTTTATTGTACTCATCGACCATTCGCCCTTCTTTTTCAAGTCCGTGAATTGATGCAATATTTAATCCGTCTTTAACGAATACTAAAACAGCCTCGTGAGTTTTGGCTACGAAGCGATCGAGATGCCTTCCTCTGGGGTTCAGTTGAACGCCAAGCTGAGCGATAAAATTTTCTCCGCCTAATATTTCTTGGCATATAGCGATCAAATTATGAGCCTCGTTGTCGTCAATGCTTACGAAGAGTACGCCGTCGTCTGAAAGTAGCCTGCTCGCTAAGCGAATTCTGGAATACATCATGGTCAGCCAATCGGAGTGGAACCGACCATTTGCGGACGCGTTGGCAATCAGCTTATTTCTTTTTTCATCTTCCTGATTTGACCGATACAAATACGATTCAGTGCTCTCGGCGAAGTCATCATCATAAATAAAGTCATTGCCGGTATTGTAGGGCGGATCAATATAGATCATTTTAACTTTCCCGAGGCAGCTTTCCTGAAGTAATTTCAAAGCCTCCAAATTGTCCCCTTTAATATATAAATTCTTAGTCGTGTCAAAATTTACACTTTCTTCGAGGCACGGCCTAAGCGATTTTGCAATGGGCGCATTCGCTGCAAGCAATGCGGCTTTTTTTCCAGGCCAATTCAGGTGAAACCGTTCCTGCGGCCCTTCAACAATCTCACCAGATAACTCCTGTCGCAGCTGGTCAAAATCCACAGCAAGTCGCAGCTTGCCGTCCTCACCCATAGCCTCGGTCACGCAGCCAGGGAACAGGTCTCGTATGCGGGCAACGTTCTGCTGGCTCAAGTCCGGGGAATGCATCTTTAACTTATCCATGGGATCCTCAGGTGGGCTTTGCAATGAAGGAGTGTCGTTGAGATTCAAGATCGCGCAGTTCAGCATTCAGATCAACCCGCCGGTTGAACTGGAGCTCGGCGTTCATGCGCTTGCGCAGCGTGGCGATGCGCTGATCGAGACGGCCCAGATCGTGGCGACGACGCACAGTGTCGGTGATCGATTCCTGGGCGTGCCGCTCTAGGTCCAACAGGGATTCGAGCAGTCGTTCGTAGAGAGCCAGCAGGGTAGTGACCAACGGCAGGGGTTGTCGCGGTGCTTCGGTCGGAATGACGGGGCTCCACAAATAGCTGGCGACCGTCGTGCCTGTGCTGACTTTGGTTCGTGTGGGATCCTGACCAGAAGCAGCAGCGGACGGAGGCAGCTTGGCCTGGGCGAATTTGAGCTGGGCGGTGAGCTGCACGCCGCTGTCGGCGTGGATCTCAAACAGCGTGGGTCTAGGGATGACGCGGTCGCAGCAACGCAACACGCGCTGATCGAGATCCTGGGGGCGCGACAGACGGGCATCGATGCGGAAAATATCGATCTCGTCGATGCCGCCAGCCGACGGCAGGTTGGTGCTGTCGTGGTTCAGTACATGCGTCAGGGTCACTTTGGTGACCTGATCAACGAACAGGCCGCGTAAGGCCGCGTTAGCATCCCCATGCTCATAGAGCTTGGTCTTGGGGATCACGCGATTGACGGCCGCTTGGCGAGGGAAGGCGAACAGCACGGCTAGTCGCCCACGGACTTACTGGGGGCTCGCTGGCTTGTATCCGCACTTTGCGGCCCATTCGCATTGGGCAATGCGGCGGGGGCATCGCCCAAGACGACGATAAAACAGAGCAGTTCGAATTCATCCAGGCCGCCGATGCGACTGCCCAGAAAAGACGACTGACCCGGCGAGAACAGGCTGTCGAGATCGCTCTCGTCCTTGGCGCTGACCATGGCGCTGATGGCCTCGACCAACAAGCCACTGGGATGGTGCATGTCGCGCCCGTCATCGGTCGCGGCGTTGAAGCGAGCGCACAGCGCATCCAGCGGCGTCGAGCGCCCTTTGCAGGCGGTGCGGGCGAGATCCAAGAGGCGCTTCACCTCGGTGTGGTTGGCGATCACTCGGCCATCGTTGCCCAGGTAGATGAGGTAGAACGGATGCAGACGATTGCGCAGGTTGCTTCGCAGGTGGTCGGCGCGGTTGCGCAGGGCGAAGAAAATGCCGGGGCTGAGTCCCTTGGCTGGATCAGCAGGCACGACGGCATGCATGCCGTTGGGCTGGTTGGTGGGCTCGCCGTATTGCCGGACTAGGGCAAGCAGGTCCATACGGAAATTGTTCAGGCCCAGATCGGTGATGGCCACGCCAGTTTTGAGGTCTTCCATCTCGACCACGTCGTCTTGCAAGCGTTTGAGCTGCTCTTTGCGGTAGGCGACATCGCTGCTTTTTGCCGTCAGCACATTGTCATCGCCCGTGGCGGTGACATCGGCGATGATCATGCGGTTTTCAACCCGCTCTTTGAGGTTGATGTATTCGTCGAGGGTGATGTCGGGCCAGAAATTAACCAACTGGATACGGGCATTGGGTGAGCCAATGCGATCGATGCGACCAAAGCGCTGGATGATGCGAACCGGGTTCCAGTGGATGTCGTAATTGATGAGGTAGTCGCAGTCCTGAAGGTTTTGACCTTCTGAAATGCAATCAGTGGCGATCAGCACATCAATGTCATGTAGTACTCCAGGCATGGCGACGGCGCGTTCTTTGGCCCGTGGTGCAAACAGGGTGAGCACGCTGTGCAGATCGTATCCCGTGCCGAGTGTGGTCTTGGGGGCGCTGGATCCGGTTACCTTGGCGCAGTGCAGGTTGTAGCGCTTGCTGATGATGGGGACGAGGTGCAGGTACAGGTAATCGGCGGTATCCGTGAAGGCCGTGAAGATAATAATTTTGCGGTTGCCGGGGTTGATCGGGTTATCGATCTTGGCGGTGATCTGGCCGATCAAGTGCTGAAGCTTGGCGTCGTCTGCCGGGGCAATTAGGTCGACCGAGGCCAACAGGGTGGCGATGGCGGCGTTGTCGGCCTGGAGATCGGCCAGCCAGGTCATGGTGTCCATGTCCGAGAGCGCGATCTTCACCTTGCTGCCAATGGATAAATCGACTTCGTCGTCATCGGCATCCAGGTCATCGAGCCCGGCGGTGAGATCAGGGATCATGGTGTCACCAGCCCCGGATCGAGGGTGGCGGTGATGCGCTTCGATGGCGCTAACGCTGGTCACAATACGCTGATTCAAGGCGTGCAGGGTCAGGCGAAATGCTTCTACCGAGCTTTCCAGACGCTTGAGGAGATTCGTGGTCATCAGCGCCTGAAGGCTGCGTTCACGATCCAGCTGATGGAACTTGCGACCACCCGCGACCTCAGTGTCGTAGAGGTCTTGGTACTTCGCTAGTCGGCTGGGCAGGATGTAGGTGAGCGGTGCATAGACCGCCATTTTCATTTGCGAGAGATGGTCGAAGATCTCGTTGAATCCCAAGACATCCGTGCGATGCGTCAGCGGGCAGTGGTACGACTTGGGCTTCAGCCGCTCGGGGAACTGACCGATGTCGGTGGTGTCGTAGAACTGCGTGATGTGCTTGCGCGAACGCGCGATGGTGACGCTGTCGAGCAACTCGAAGAAATCGAAGTTGAGACGATCGAGGATGGCCTGCGTGGTGCGCTGGGCTGGCTCTAGCGCCGACCATTCATTAAACGCCCGCTGGGCTGAGCGGAAGATCTCATCGACGGTCGTGTGGGTGCGCAGCTTGGCACTGAGCTTGGCTTCATCGCCCTCATAGGCCAAGGCGATCTGATTCTTGAGGTCGTTAAAGCGGTTGTTGACCGGGGTGGCTGAAAGCATCAGCACTTTGGTTTTGACGCCGGACCTGATGACCTTGTTCATCAGCAGTTGATACCGTGTTTCTCGATCCTTGACGGCATCATTGTTGCGGAAGTTGTGCGATTCGTCGATCACCACGAGATCGTAGTTACCCCAATTCACGCGATTCAGCGGCATGCCGTTGGAGGTGCCGCTGGTGCGCGACAAATCCGTGTGGCAGAGGACATCGTAGCTGAAGCGGTCAGCCGCGAAGATGTTGGTGGTGAGATTGCGATTGAAATTGAGCCAGTTGTCGGAGAGCTTTTTCGGGCACAGGACCAGAACGGACTTATTGCGCAGTTCATAGTACTTGATGACTGCCAAGGCGGTGAATGTTTTGCCAAGGCCGACGCTGTCAGCGAGAATGCAACCGTTATAAGTTTCCAGTTTATTAATGATGCCGGTGGCGGCATCGCGCTGGAAATTAAATAATTTTTTCCAGATCAGGGTGTCCAGGTAGCCGGTACGGTCGTTGGGCAGGACGTCCTCGTTGATGTCGTCGAGGAACTCTTTGAAGATGTTGTACAACAGGTGGAAGTAGACCCGTTCAGGCGGATTTTCCTGGTATACCGTCTCGATGTGACGGCAGAGCTCTTCGGTGACGTCCTGAAGCTTGCTGGTATCAGCCCAAATCTGATTGAAGAGCGCAACGAAGGTTTGCGCGTTTTCCGCCGTATCCATGCGGGTAACCACATTGGAGACGGCGTTGCCCTTCTGGTAACCGAGATCGACGGCACTGAAGCCATGAATCGGCAGATAGCAGGTGCGGTCATCCTTGGCGCTGACGCAGGCGAATTGCTGCATCGGGGCTTTGGTGTTGTTGGAGCGGAACGCGGCCTTGCGACGGATCCAGTCAGCGCACTCGCGGGCAATGGCCTTTTGGGTCATCTGGTTGCGCAGGTGAATCTCGAACTCGGTTCCATACAGACTGCGTTCGCGGTCGAGCTTGGGGATGAAGAACTCGCGATGTTCTTTGCGCACATGATCGGCGTGCTCATCGGGCAAGAAGGTCGGCGCGGTGAAGATGAACTCCAGGCCATCGACTTTTTGCAGCGCCTGTCTGAGTACCTCATAGGCGTACATCGAAAAACATGAGGCGGCGATCTGCACCTTGCTGCCGGCGCGTATCGTCTGCTTAAGGTCGTCGCCCAGGAGATCGTTGATGTTGTCGATGATCTTCATGACGCGACCACGTATCGCCGCATGTGCGGGCATCCGGGCACGGACGCTCCGATCATGGTCATAATAATAGGGGTCACGAGCGGCCCTTCTTGACGGGCAGGGGCTTTTTCAGCGCCGCTGGAATGGAGTGGATGTCACGGGCCAGGGCGTCGATGTCCGCCTTCAGCAGCATCCGGTAGCCGTTTACCGGATGGCGCTTGGCGCGTAGCAGGCCAGCAATCACCCAATTGCGCACGGTTCCAGCCGTAACTCCGAGGCACTTTGCGGCTTCGCTGACCAACATGAACTCGGGGGCGGACGGCATGTGGCCACCCTATGGCATGGTGGGGTTAGTCAAACCCTACAAAGCGTTCAAACCAGGGGGCTTCGAGGACCTACGGCAAGCCCCAATTGGAAGGCACTTTGTCGAGCTGGTACTGAGTCATCGGGAGGCTCGGGGCCACGCACGCCAGATCGTGATTAGGTGCAATGGAGTTGGACTTCATTTCGAGGCGCTACCGCTGCGAAGTCACGTTCAGTTCCGGCTGCGTTCGATGGCACTTTGTGATGGTGAATTTCAACCGGAATCGGCTGCATTATTTTGTGTACGCCAACCAGCGATTTCATGCGCAGGTTTTTTTTTGAGGATGTTTTTTTTTCAAAAATGTTCTTGAGGCATCGCCACCAAGCACCGTCCGGTGATGGCCGATTGCCAACGCTTGAAAGAGGTAGCCAGACAGCCTTTTCCCGGATAGATTTCGCTTCGCGAAATCTATCCGGGAAAAGGCTGTCTGGTGATGATTTCCGGCAGCGAATAGCGCCAACAAAGGCAGCTCATTGTTCCGGCGAGAGCAAACTGCCCGAGTTGCGATTACGGGTCACCACAACCTTCCTAGGTGTCGACAAGGTGTTCCTGAGGTGTCGTCTCTTGTAGGTCTTGTAAATACAGCTCTTTATCTCCTCAGTCGACACCTTCGACACCTCGACACCTCTTTTAGAGACTCTGAGAGAATAATTGTGTCAGTGGAAAAGTGGTTGTGGACTCTGACTTCAGGCCATCTTTCCCAAGTAAAAAACCATAATGCGGATGTACACATCTAGCCCTATGCCGCAAAGCGCGAGGGCCATTGGTGTCGAGGTGCCAGTTCGAGTCATAACGATATGCCAGGAAATGGATTCGGCCAAATAACACCTGTTTTGACACCTCCGACACTGGTATTTCATAGTCTCGTGGGTTGGACGATGGGTGAAATGAGGCGATTGTGATAGGAGGTCACCATGATGAATCGTCATAGACGGCCGGGGCGCAGTAAAAAAAAGCCAGCTTCCGGAAAGCCGGAAGCTGGCCATTGCTTCAGTTATTGTCCTGCAATTTACGCTGCGATCTCTTTCGCCACGGAGCGACGAGCACGCAAGGCAATGTTGATGTCATCCCGCAGGGAACGCAGAGCAATGAGGCTGACAGTGGTCCATGACTTCACTTCTTTCATCGAAGTCGTCAAAGAATTTACGGCTGTCAGAGCATTCTTTTCATTATCGCTGGGGCTCTCCTCGGAGACGCTTGGCTGTGCCGTGGGAGTCGCAGAAGATTTATATTCATTGATGATGCGAATTGCCTGATGGAGGGACGTCTCTTTCGCAACTAACGCACGACAATGCGTGCCACTGCGAGCAACGTGAACATATTGCTCGACCTGACTTTGGCTGAATCCACGATCTTTCCCAAGGACCTCACGAAACCACACGTGGACCGCATGGGAACGCTTTTTCGATTCGCCGAGCACAAAATTTGTGCCCACATTTTCGTATGCGGCCAATACCAAGTCAGCACGCTCCAGCAGGGAAAGTTCACGGGTGGCAAGCTCCTGAAATGCAGCCGCTGGACCATCTTCCACCACCTGAGTGGTGGGCTTGATCTGCAATTCATTACAAATATTCATCAGCGTGCCGCCAGACCACACGACACCCTTTGAATCCACGAGGATTGGACGAGGGAGCCCAAATTTCTGCACGTACGCCTTTTCAGCCTCATAGTGCGGCCCGCAAGTTTCGGGAATGGGCAGACCGGGAATCTGGGCCAAGCCGGTAATGAAGGAACCGTCTGGGCGCGAGTCATTGTCGTGTAGGTTGTCTTGTGGATCTGCCACCACAGTAGATTTCTCATCAATGCGCATGCTGGGCTTGCGCTTTTTTGCTACGGCGCATGGCTGACTGGCGGTGGGGTCGATCTCTCCTTTGACATCAGAGGGAGAGAAGGTGGTGGGTGTTGAGGAATTCATGGAAGTGCGTCCTTGGTCTGGATTGACGGCACATGGGTGCCGAAAAAGCAAAGCCCGAGAACCACACAACGACCGGCCCAAGGGAATCCCTGGGGCATAGGCATCAACTTCGATTTAGCGCGAGGGTGACGCATCGTACATCCGGTAGCAGTGAGGGGCTCGGGTCGGAAGCGCGGGCAAAGCCGTGGTTCCGATAGATTCGGAAGCGCGGACGAAGCCGTGATTCCGATATGTGCCCCCCGACACGCGTACGTGACCGGGATGGATGCGTCGTTGACGAGGAGCCTGATCGCTCGCTCGGCTGAGGAAGCTGTTGCCAGCTGTGGCGGTGACAGCCGCCGTCCTCTGAAAACACTATGAGCGTCAATCATAAATATGCAAGAACACCCTATAAAATGCGGCCATTTCAGGAGATAAGGTATCTGGCGATCAAAACATCGTCGGCGCGCCGCAACTCTGCGGCCACCTCATCACCGGTGGCCATGTTGGCTGCCGGGTTCATCCCCAGCACCGAGGGCAGACCCATGATCACGATCCACGAACAGCAGCTTTCATCCATGCGCCTGAACAGTCGGGAGGCGAGTGGCGGTGTCGCCGCCAGCTACTTCGAACGTCGCCACCATCAACTACCACGCGACTGGCCCAGCGCGGTGTCGCGATTTCTGGATCGTGGCCCTGGACGGAATCTGCCTAAACCAAGTGCTGCGTCGCAGCCGTTGCCCAGACGCCGCGCGGCCTGAGTTGGTCGCCATCACGGTGCGAGTTTTCACCGACTCGCATCAGCGACTGTCTCACTGCCGACCATGGCAAGCCATGCCAGCCAACATCTGCATGGCTGTCATCTTGAGAACCCGCAAGCCACTGCGCACGATGGGCTGTTAGCTATGGCAGAATCACGACCACCGGACCGACGAGTACTCTCAGTACGCCTTACGATCAAACAGATCCAACGTCTGAAGCGGGTGTGCCGCGATGGCGCAGGTAAACCGTTATATTTGACATTGGCTGGCTTGGTCGAGGCGGCTCTCAACGCTGAACTCGATCGCGTCGAAAAAATTCTGGATCAGAGCATTGTCGATCCTGACGAGACCACGCTGTTGGATCGGCGCACGAAGCCGATCACCGGACGCATGTCGCGGATCAATAACTCGCAAGCGCGTTCCTCTTTGGAATAGCACGGAAGTTATTTCAGGAACCAGGGAAATCAGATGAGCAACGACGTCAGCACCCATACCGCCACCACCGCGCAGCGCATTCAAAACGCGTTGATGGACATCGTGGGGTCGGTGCCGACGCCGAGTTGTACAACCTCATCGAATCCTAAGCAGGAAGCCAGCAAGCTGGTGTCTCGTGCCAAAGCACAGGCTTCTGCCATCGCGGGCAGTTTGGCGTTGCCGCCGGGGCCATTTGGAATGATCACCATTGTTCCAGATATAATCATGATCTGGAAAACTCAGGCGCAGCTCGTCGCCGATATTGCGGCTCTCTATGGCAAGACCACCGAGCTGAAGCAGGAGGCGATGTTGTATTGTCTGTTCCGCCACGGTGTCGCCAGCCTTGCTCGCGATGTCCTCATGCGTGTGGGCGAACGTGTCGTTATTCGTCGTGCTGGGCTGCGCTTTATGCAAAAGATGCTCGCCCAGGTTGGCGTTCGGATCACGCAAAAAGTCATCGGTAAAACCATTGCGCGGTGGATCCCGCTTGCGGGTGCCGTCGCGGTGGCGGGCTATGCGTGGCATGATACCGCTAAAGTTGGCGAGACGGCGATCGACTTGTTCAGCCAGCAACTGGCGCTTGATGATAAAACTACGGAGGACGCACCCGTACCTGCCGCGTGACCGTGTGCGCACAGAATCTGCCTCATCACGTTACCCCGCCGATTTCTCGGCGGGGTTATTCTTATCCATCTTCTTCGCACCAAAGGCACTTACCATGGCCATGAAATTGATCGTCACCATTTCCAAGAAAATTCCTGGTCCGCAGGACTATTCGTCCACCCAATCGTCGGTTTCTATCGAAGGCGAATTAGCCATCGGCCAAGATCCCGTGATTGAGGCAGCGCGGCTTCAGGCCCAAGCCGTTCAGGCCGTAGATCAGTTTCTTGGCCTCGCTCCCCAGGTTCAGACAGCGATTGCCCCGCCACAACCGGCGAACACGCACGCGTCATCGCATGCTGCTGCCCCAGGCGCACGTCCCGAGGTGACAACTGCTTCTCGCCCCTATCGCACTGGAAACCAGCGCCGCAGTGCGATCACACCAGCGCAAATGCGCTTTCTTCAGACACTGATCACGGACACCAACACGTCGCTGCCAGCCATCTTGGCGCATCATGAGATTGGCGGTTTAGATCAGTTGTCAGCAGCAGCGGCGAGCTCGTTGATCGACGAGCTGCGCGCACGCGCGGTGCGGGCATGACGAACGTCACCATCATTCCGCCAGGCACGGAAACGGCTGAGGTATATCGGGCGTCCGGCGCGTGGGGCAGTAGTTTGATCTCAAAATTCTTGGCTTCGCCCAGATTGGCCCACGCGATCAAAACTGGCGCTTACAAAGAGCCAGAGACAGCAGCGATGCGCACCGGAACGTATTTCCATCAACTACTTGATCCCGGATCTGGCTTTGACCAACACCATCGCTGTGGTCCTGACGCCGATCGACGCACGACCATCTGGAAAACAGCTGAAGCCGCTGCGAAGGACGAAGGCATTGCCTTGCTGCCGAAAGATGATTGGGACGCGCTCCATCGCATGGCAGACAGCGTGCGCTCGAATCCCGTGGCAGCGTCGCTGCTACACGGGGCAGAACATGAAACTGGATTTCGCATGGCGCATGGCCCTATTCAGCTCCAAGGCCGGACAGATCTTCTACACCGATGGGACCACCTCGCTGATCTCAAGACGACGACCGACCTCAATGACTTCGGCAAATCCGTTGTCAATTATGGCTATCACCGGCAAGCCGCACTCTACCGCTGGATTGTACATGAGGCGTGTGGCAAGTGGTTGCCGTTCTCATTTATTTTAGTTGAGAAGGCGGAGCCATTTTATCGTTGCCGCGTGATCGACCTGACCGATGAATTCCTTGAGATCGGCCAATCCGAAGTCGAGTCGGCATTGGCGGACATCGTTGATCGCACTGTGCGCAATGACTGGTCGGATCATCGTGATGCTGACTCCATTGCGCCACCGCATTGGCTTCGCGAATCCATGCACCAACGCGCTGCCTGATATAGGAGGTTTTGATGACTGACGCATCCAAGACGCCAACGCGGTTGATCCCATTCGATGAGTGCATCGACAACCTTATCGTACGCATACAGCCCACTGACGCGGACGATTGCGCATGGTGGGCGGACGAGGGCGCATGGAGGAAACGCACGACCATTGGCCCGTTCATTGGCTTGACGGGAGTCATGAAGCCCAATTCGCTCACCGTTGTCCAAGCGCCCCGTCTGTTGGCAGCTGATGTGACTCTCGCCACCGCACTCGCCGTGGCGCATGCCGGCGGACACGTGCTCGTTGTCGATTTGCGCGATGCCGAAATAGATGTCGTGCAGCGCATCGGGCTGGTTCATGTGGGTATGCCTGAGTTATCGCATTCACGATTAGCCATGAATGCTGCAACGGCTAATGACATCGCAACTCGCCTAATGGAACTCAGTGCGCTGCCGATTACGGTGGCGGTTGATCGACATCTGAAAATGTCCGATCTCTCGTCGTTGACGATCAAATGGGCTTTAGCTCAGTCGAAGCCTGATCTACCATTTTCAATCGGCCTTCTGGTCATCACGGGTGTTGAGCGCATGGTGCACGACGCTGAGCAGTGGCGTGCGTTGAGTATTATAGCGAGGCAGGTGCGCTGTTCGATGTTGGTGGCGTTGGCGACGGAAGAGCGACCGCAGGCAGATGAATACCGCAAGTCGGACGACCGTGCCGATACATGGATCCGATGCGATGAGATGGTTGAAATACATACAGAAAGAAGCGGAACGTATCAGCCAGTCTTAGAACGTTGTTGGCTTCGGCCACCAACCACATTGCCAATGATCGTGCATGATCCATTACGTGGTCGTTGTACGATAAGCTAATCACTGATTCACCGAAGAACTATGCGCTCGTTGCGCACGGCAATCACCACCAGCACTGGCTTTTCAGCCGGGGCGTTTTCGTTTCTGGAGAAACCCCATGTCCAAACTCAAGCGCCGCTATTCTTGGCCATCCTCGAAAATATCGAAGGATGTCATGTTTGAGGTCTATCAGGTGGCACAGGAAACTGGTCGACCGATCACTGACATCATTGCTGATGCGGTGCACAGCGCGATGAACACACGGTTCGACCAGAACCAACGTCAGCCCATCGGTTTCATCCAGACCCAGCAGTCGCCGAGACCGGCAGCCTGATTCGGATGCCTTGACCATCATTCACGACTTCTGGCGGACCGAGCAAGCTGTCCGCATCTTCCACGGCAATTTCGCAAATCTCTAACACCCATTACACAGAGGATTCATTTCATGAAGATTGGCTCTTCTCTCACGTCCGTTGCCCAGCGCGTCGATCATGTCCGCCGATCAGCGCGCGACTTCCTCGCCAAGCCGGCACAGGTGCGCATCTCCGCTGTCAGCGACAAACCGCCCGCACTCGTGCTCGATGACGGCACGGGGGCTCTCTCCTTTGGCATCAGCGATCTCGTCCACGACCAACTCGCAGACTACGCGGGGATTCCGACCCCGTACTATCGCCGCATGCTGGCGGAAACGCCGGATTTGCTGGCATCCAATGCCAACACTTGGCTACAGAAGGGTGATGGCCGCCGCCTCGTTCGCACCGCGCTCAACGATCAGGAGCAGCCCATCGCCAGGGCCTTCCTGAGCGATCGGTACCGCCCCCTCGATCATTTTCAGTTGATGGAGGCCGTGCTTCCGCTCCTGCACGAACAGGGCATTCGCATCGAATCCTGCGAGCTGACCGAGAAGAGGTTGTACCTCAAGGCGGTCAGCGAGCGGATCACCGGTGAGGTGAAGGTCGGCGAAACGGTGATGGCAGGGATCATCGTCTCGAATTCGGAGGTCGGCTTCGGTGCCCTCGGAATCCAGCCGCTGGTCTACACCCTGCGGTGCACGAATGGGCTGGTGGTCGAAGATTCCAGCCTCCGCCAGCACCATGTCGGCCGTCGCCATGGCGACCCTGGTGATAGCGACATCCGTCATCTCCTCAGCGACGAGACCCGCTCTGCCGACGACCGTGCCTTTTTCCTCAAGGTCCGCGACGTGGCAAAGGCGGCCCTCGACGAAGGCGCATTCCGTCGGCAGGTGGAGCGCCTAAAGATCGCGGCCGGCACCCCGATCAATTCCAACAACATCGAACGTGTGGTGGAGGTCACCGCCAAGCGCTTCGGCCTGACTGATGAGGAAGGTGCCGGCGTCCTGGCCCATCTGATTCGGGGCGGAGACTTGTCCCATTGGGGTCTCTGTTCGGCCGTCACGCGATTTAGCCAGGACGTGGGCAGCTACGACCGAGCTACCGAGTTGGAGCGGATCGGTGGCAAGTTGGTCGAGTTGCCCAAAAGCGATTGGCAGCGGCTGTCGGCTGCCACGCCGTCGGTGAATTGAATGGAGACCTCCAACGACTTCACGGTCGGACCTCCGTGCCAAACGCCGCCGGTCATCAATCCACTGCTAGTTGATCACGCGAAGATGAGCGACGCCGACTTGGTAAAAGCGGTTTTTGGCCATCGAAGGCAGCGGCTTCGCGAACAAATCTCCAGCGCCGTTGATGGGGTTGGGCTGTTGACGATGACTAGCCTTGATCCCATTGCACTCATGACGATTGCAGACTTGCCGCCAGCAATGGCCGCACGCTTCACGGCAATTGTTGAGCTGGCGCGGCGGCTTGCTGTAGGCAGTCGTCCTGCTCGCGTAAGTCTGATGAATCCAGAAGAGGTCTGCGCGGTAATGGCCCCGACCCTTGCCGCAATTTCCCATGAAGAGTTTTGGTGCTTGCCGTTGGATTCCCGTAAGCAACTCATCGGTTACCCCCGCATTGTCAGTCGCGGCGACGTGGACGGTACGGACGCTGGCACGCGCACGTTTACACGCCAAGCATTGCTCGCTCACGCCACATCCGCGATCGCTGTTCACAATCATCCGACTGGTGATCCCGCGCCTTCACCGTCAGACCATGCGGTAACCGTGCGACTCGTGAGCGCAGGTCGAAGCGTTGACGTGCCATTACTCGATCACGTTATCATCGGCGACGGTGGACGGTTTGTATCACTGAGACGCAATGCACCGGAACTGTTTCGATGAACCGCCTTGACCATCCATCAACAACCAGGGAACGACCACCGGTAGCGCCGGGAATTTACCAGAGTGATGCTCCCCCGGTAAACGTGATCGTTTCGTTAGCGTCACACTCCAGGAATCAGCATCGCCGAAATTGCGCGGCCACCGCACAAGTGGGAGGCGTCACACATGGCGAATAATAATAAAGATCCGTGTCGGTTACAGTGGATCGAGGGCCTTCTGGTGGCGCTGACCGCGCTGCTGGCTTGGTTGGCTCGGCGCAGGCCGTAAAAAAAAATCGGCGAATCTTGATGGTACAAATTGGCACTTGGAAAAACAATTTGGGACGGTAAAGTTCTCATACCTCAGCCCTGCCTGCCGAGCACTGTACTTGTTTTACCGGCCTTTTTTCAGGCCCAACCGTACTCGCAAAACTCAACTGTACCCGGCAGCCTAGCGTTCATGCCGGTGTTGTATCGGCGTGCGCAAAGTCTTCGAAGCGACGTGGCAAACGTCGCGGGCTCTTGCTTGCGAGTACATCATGGCTGTAAAACCCAAAGGCCACGCCCTTTTGGCAACTTCGTCGCGCACGAAGGCTAAATTTCACACGACCACCCACCAGAAGGTCGGTCCCCGCACATCTAAAACACTGAAATCCCGTCGTGGGATCGTTCCTGTTCGACAGGCAGCGATCCCACGAGAGGGGTTGATGACCATGGATGAGATCTGCGCCTATACCAAAATCGCACGTTCAACCATCTATCGGTATCTTGCGAACGGCCTGAAAACGTATCAACACGGCCCTGGCGGTGCGCGTCGCTTCCTTGTTGGGGACGTGTTGCATTTCTTGTCTCGTCCGGCGTCAGTGAACACGGGGGTGGTGTCATGAACACATCCACGAAAAACCTGATTGTTGGCGTAAATTTCAAAACCTATTTCACGAAAGAAACTGCCATGCAGATCGTTTCCGATCCGCCTATGGCGGATTTTTATCGCCATCCGGTGACCTCCTTCCTCGGAGTTCAACCTGAATGGCGTCATGAAGATTCATCGAATGTCCGGCCATCTCCTCGCATTGCTCGATCGTCTAAAAGCACGCGTGGTGTCGTAAAGCATGCGCCGCCAGATTTTCACCGCCCTGGCTCGGTCGCGGTCGAATTCCGTTCGACTGGAGATGTTCAGGTTTCTCGGCGCATTGCCGAAGGGGTGATGCTGCTGCGGCAGTGGGGGCGTGAGGCAATCGCCGCTCGGTCGTTGAATGAACCTGTTTCGGCGTTGGCGAGCTGAACATGAAACCAATACCAATCACGACAACCACGAAACCATATGTGATCTACACCCGGGTTTCAACCGAAGAGCAGGCTGAAAAAGGTCACAGCCTCGCGGCTCAGGAAAAAGCATGCCGCGCGACGTGCGAAGGTCGTGGCCTTCCCATTGGTCATGTGTTGTGCGACTCAGGCCAGAGCGCAAAGAATCTCGATCGCCCACAAGTTCAGCGTTTGTTGGAGATGGTCCGCGCCGGGCAGATCGGTGGCATCATGATTTGGCGGCTCGACCGCTTGACGCGCAACCTCCGTGATTTGCTTGATTTGGTCGAGTTGATTTCGGAAACAAATACGGCACTTGTCTCGGTCTGTGAGCAGATCGCCACCGATACTCCGGCAGGGCGCATGATGTTGGCCATCCTTGGGACCGTTGCGCAATGGGAACGCGAGACGATCGCTGAACGAATCCGCATGGGCGTTCGCCAGCGCATTCAGGATGGTGGTTGGACCGGTGGGCCAACGCCTGCTGGCTGCAAAGTAGTAGAAGAAGCAGGCGGGAAAATGTTGGAGGTCGACCCGACGACCGCGCCCATCGTCAGTCAGATCTGGTCCATGGTGGCGAATGGAGCAACGCTCAACGACGTCGCCGTGTACCTGACCGAGGGTGGCATTGAACCACCGCGCAAGATGGGGTGGCGTCCAGCAACCGTCCATTCGCTCTTGAAGCAGATTCGTCTCATCGGGTTGCTGGTGTCCGATGAGACCTTCAATGCGGCTCATGCTGTGCTTCGGTCTCGGAGCTGCCCGGCTCGTCCCAATGGCGGTGCTCGCCTCTCCAGTCAGTCGCGGTCTGAACGCATCTGGCCACTGGCCAACTTGGCCCGCTGCGCCCACTGCGGCGGTTCTATGTTTGGGCACTCGGCCGTGAGCGGCAAAGGAGTCCGCTACTTCTACCTCCGCTGCACCAACAAGACCAAGAACCTGTGCAAGGCCCCAGACCTTGCGGCTCCGGTTTGGGAGGCTGCCATCTGCAAGGCGGTGCAGATGGTGTTGGTCGACCAGGGGCCGTATGCTGAGCGTCTCAATGCGACGACCGTTGAGCTTCAGCGCCGAGCTAGCACCCGTCAGGTTGACCTGGACGTGATGATCAAGGAGCGCGATGGGGTACAGGCACGCATCGCCCGACTGGTGAGCCTCGCAGAAGCTGGCGATGTCCCGATCAAGGGGATCGCCGATCGACTCAAGGAACTGGAGAAGGAGTCGGCTACCCTGGACCTGAAGGTTGCCGAGATGGAAGGGCTGTCGTCAGCCGCGCACATCGACGGCGACAGCGTGCAGATGCTCCTGGAGCAGATGCAGGCCGGGTCGGTGGGACTGGAGAGCCGCACCCCGGAAGAGCAGAAGCTGGTCCTGCACAGCCTCCTGGTGGAGGTGCAGATTGGCCTTGGGAAGCCAATCGGCTTAGCCATGTGGATGCCGGATCTGATGGCCTTGGCCGGGTCCAAAGGGACACCGCAAACCAAGGAACCCATGCCAACCGGAGGGGTTTCCTCCGGCGGACATGGGTTCGCCTGGTCATCTTCATTGGTGGAGGCGGAGGGAATCGAACCCTCGTCCGAACATGTTCGTACACCGCGTCTACGCGTGTAGGCAGTCATTTGTCGTCATCCATGAACACGACGGCTGCCAGCCTGGTTCATGGAGCAGTCCGGCTTTTCCTCGCTGACGGTAATCGGACGGCTCCGTCAGCCAGCTGATAATTATTATGGAAATTGCCGGGAGCATCAGCACCCCCGGGTCTCCAACTCGTTACTTAATTAATTAAGCAGCGAGAGCGTACTCGACATGATCGTCGGCACGTGTGTTTTTGCGGGTTATTTACGTGGCCTCCCGCACCACGACGCGCGGCAAAGCGCCGGTGCATGCCCGTCGAAACCTGGTCGCCCCCACATGAACTGTTTTTCAAAGCGTCTGCTATCCGTGATGCAGCCTACGCATCATTCGCGCCAAGGAAGTCGAAGATGCTCTGCTGCCGGCCATGCGGCGAGCGGAAGGCCGCCGTCGAGAACGTCGGCCAACCATCGGTCAGGCCGTGGCGGGTGCGGTACAGCCGGAACTGGTCTCCGATGAGCTGCGCCAGGGGGCCGCTGCCGCGCATGCGCTGGCCAGCACCTCCGCCACTGAGCTTGCCGTCATGGCAGCTGGCAATCGCGCTCATGATCTTGTTCTTGGCCGCCGGCGCGTGGCGATCGAGCCAGTCGCTGAAGAGGTCCTCCACGGCGTGCGGCAGGCGCACGATCGAATAGGCGGCGGCGCACGCGCCGTGGTCGGCGGCGGCTTGCAGGATGGCCGGCATTTCATGGTCGTTGAGGCCGGGGATCAACGGGGCGACGTTGACGGTCACGGGAATGCCGGCATCGGCCAAGGCCCGGATCGCCGCCAGTCGTGCCCGGGGCATGCTGGCGCGCGGCTCGAGGGCGGCGGCAAGGTCCTGCTTGAGGGAGGTCAGCGAGATGGTGACGGCGGCGGCGTGGTCGCGCGCGAGATCCTGAAGGACGTCGATATCGCGGGTAACCAGGCGGTTCTTGGTGATGATGGCTACCGGATTGCGGAATTCAGCGAGCACCTCCAGGCAGGCACGGGTGACGCGAAAAGTGCGCTCGGCGGGCTGATAGCAGTCGGTGACGCCGCTGAGATTGAGTACCTGCGGCTTCCAACCGGGTGACGAAAGTTCGGCTCGCAGCAGGTCTGGGGCCTCACGTTTGACCAGGATCCGGCTCTCGAAATCTAGGCCCGCCGACAGTCCCAGGTATTCGTGATAAGGCCGCGCATAGCAGTAACTGCAGCCGTGCTCGCAGCCGCGGTAGGGATTGAGGCTGGCGTTGAAGGGGATGTCGGGCGAGTCGTTGTAGGTGATCACCGAACGCGTGCGGTCGTCGGTGAAGGTCGTGCTGGGTGCGCTTTGTTCCTGCGGGTTCCATTGCTCGGCATCATCGGGATCACGCGCGGTGTGCGTGCGTTCAAAACGATTGGCGGGGTTGCGCGCCGTGCCGCGACCGGAGTGCCACGCGCCGGTGGCGAAGCGTTGCTGATCGGGTGTGGAATCCACTATGTCAGGCTAGATCGCTAATAAGTCCGTACAAACCTATTTTTCGGTTGTTCAGCGGGCGAGCGCAACGATCGCGTCGTAATGCTCGGCAGACACCGGCTGCACCGACAGTCGCGAGGCCTGGAACAGGAGCATGCCCGAGAGCGTCGATGCTTTACGCATTTCTTCCAGCGCCAGGACCTGGGTGAAGGCGCGCACGAAACGCACGTCGACGAGAAACCAGCGTGGTCCGCTGGTGGTCGCCTGGGGATCGAAGTACTCGCTGTGCACGTCGAACTGGGTCGGATCGGGGTAGGCCTTGGAGGCCACCGTCGCCAGCCCGGCGACGCCGCTGGGCTTGGCGTTGCTGTGGTAGAAGAGCACCCGGTCGCCGACCTGCATTTCATCGCGCATGAAATTGCGCGCCTGGTAATTGCGCACACCGCTCCAGGGCTCCTGGCTGACCTTCTGCAGATCTTGGATAGCGAAGCTGTCTGGTTCGGATTTCATCAGCCAGCAGCGTCCGGGACCTTTCTTAGAGGGCATCGTTCAGCTCGCGAAAATCGGTGACGAACCAATCGGCGCCGGCGACGACCTTGGGCCGTTGTACGACGCCGCCAAAGCCGATGAAGGCATCGGCAGGGGGGCGGGCTTCGAGATCGGTGACGCCGTCGCCGACCATGATCAGCGGTTGATAGCCGAAACGGGTCTTCAGTTGGGCCAGGGCCTTGGCCTTGCCGCCGCTGGCCGAGGTCGGCTGCGTGGTGTCGAAGCCACGATAGGTGCCATCGCCGTGGAATTGCAGGACGTTGGCAATGATGCGCTCGCTGGCGATTCCGACCAGTTTGGCCACCGGTCCGATCATTTGCCGGAAGCCGCCGCTGACGAGGTAGACGTGGGTGCCGCGCGCATGCAGGCAGCGGATCAGTTCGCCGACGCCGGGGGTCAGGCGTGGGGGGTGCTTGGCCAGGCATTGACTGACCATGGCCCGCGAGGGTCGGATCAGATTCAAACGCTGCGAGAGGGCGAATTCGAACGGGACCTTGCCGCCCATGGCGCTGGCGGTGAGCTGGGCGACCTGCGTGCCGAGCCCGCTGTGGGCGGCAAGCACGTCGATGCCCTCGTCTTGGATGACGGTGGAATCGACATCGAAGCATACCGCCTTGGCGGTGCGCCACAGCTCGAGGGTGGGCGGATGGCGCGGGGGCATGGGCGTCAGGCGATGTGCTGCATCAGGTAGCCGATCAAGCGCGCGATTTCGGCCTTCATGTCCTGGCGGGTGACGATGAGATCGAGCTGGCCGTGCTTGAGCAGGAATTCCGAGGTCTGGAAGCCCTCTGGCAGTTCCTGCTTGATGGTCTCCTGGATGACGCGCGCGCCGGTGAAGCCGATGAGGGCCTTGGGCTCGGCGATGATCACGTCGCCGAGGCTGGCGAAGCTGGCCATGACCCCGGCCATGGTCGGATTGGTCAGGATGCTGAAGTAGGGCAGGCGCTTTTCCGCATGGCGGGCGAGCGCGGCGCTGGTCTTGGTCATCTGCATCAGGGAGATCGCGCCTTCCTGCATGCGCGCTCCGCCCGAGGCGTTGACGATGATCGCCGGCATGCGCGCGGCGGTCGATTTCTCGATCATGCGCGTGAGCTTTTCGCCGACCACCGAACCCATCGAGCCGCCGTTGAAGTCGAAGTCCATGACGCCGAGGCCAACAGCCTGGCCGCTGATCTTGCCGGTGCCGGTGAGCACGGCGTCCTTCATGCCGGTCTTGGCCTGCTGCTGGGCGATGCGCTCGGGATAGGGTTTGCCGTCGATGAAGCCGAGGGGATCGCCGCTGACCAGGTCGGCGTCCCATTCGCTCCAGGTGCCTTCATCGATCAGGCTGGCGATGCGTCGGCTGGCGGGCATGCGGAAGTGATGATTGCACTCGGGGCAGGTATCCATGCGCTCTTCGACCAGCCGCTTGAACACGGTCTTCACGCAGGAGGGGCATTTGATCCACAGGCCATCGGGGATCTTTTTGGGATCTTTGGTGGGAGTGGAGCGGCGAAGGCGATCGAGAACCATGGGTGGGGAAGGCTGGGGCTTTCGCGGCTTTTTCCAGTGGGAGTTCCAGTGGGAGTTCCAGTGGGAGTTCCAGTGGGAATTCCAGTGGGAGTTCCAGATAAACATTCCCACGCCAGAAGCTGGCCGTCGCGACGAACCCACCAATTCAAAACTTGCAACGCCCGCAGTGTCCCTAACATCCGCCCTTCACTCTTCCGGTTTTCCGAAAGCGTGGGCCGGGCGGCTCACGCTTTTTTCGTCCAGTGTACTTTTTTTGACCGCCCCAGAAGGACTCCAGGCCATATCATGATTAACGGCTCCATGCTCCTGCAGCGTATTGACCAGCTCGCCCGTGAACGCGGCATGGACAAGGACCTGATCCTCGACCAGCTCGAGAAGGCCTTGATCCAGGCGGCGCAAAAGCGCTTCAATGCCGAAGGTGAGTTCACTCTTACCATCGATCGCGAATCGGGCGAGATCCGCGCCTTCGAAGACGACAAGCCAGTCAATCTCGAAGAGCTCGGGCGCATCGTCGCCAACGTCGCCAAGCAGGTCCTGGTGCAGGCGCTCAAGGAAACCGAGCGCGATATGGTCTACGAGGAGCTCGCTCCCCGTGCGCGCACCATCGTCAATGGCACGATCGCCCGCGAAGAGCGTGGCATGATCCTCGTGACCATGGGCCGCGCCGAGGCTATTTTGCCCAAAGAAGAGCAGATTCCCGGCGAAATCTACCGCGTCGGGGCCGTCATCCGGGCCTTCGTGCTGCGCGTCGAGAAGAAGGGCCAGCGCGTGCGCATCGTCCTCACCCGGACCCACGCCGACTTCGTCAAGGAGCTCTTCAAGCAAGAGATCCCCGAGGTCGCCGACGGCCTGATCGAGATCAAGGGCATCGTGCGCGAGCCCGGCCGCCGCACCAAGATCGCGGTTGCCTCCAGCGACGCGCGCATCGATCCGGTGGGGTCGTGCGTTGGCGTACGCGGCAGCCGTATCACCAAGGTCACCGATGAGCTCGGTGGCGAAAAGATCGACATCATCCCCTGGGCCGAGGATCCCGCGCAGTTCATCGAGAACTCGCTCAAGCCGGCGCGCATCCTGCGCATCAGCTACGATCATTTCCGTGACCGCGCCCGGGTCGTGGTCGGTCAGGACCAGCTGCCGTTGGCCATCGGCAAGGCCGGTCAGAACGTCCGCCTGTCGGCGCGTCTGACGCGCTACAAGATCGACGTGATGTCCGAAGAGAACGCCGCCAAGGCCCGCCAGGCCGGTTCGGAAGAGCTCCAGAAGCTCATCGACGCCGGCGTCATGGACGACTTCCTGCGCGAAACCTTCATCGACAACCACCTCGACGGACTAGCGGTACTAGCCGCTCAAGAGCCGGCGCATCTCATTGAGGTGCTTGAAGAAGTGAAGTTGGATCCGGAGCGCGCCGCGAAGCTCATCTCGGCCGCCAATACCCTGCTCAGCGATGAGCAGCGGGTCCAGCGCGACGAGATCATCGCCCGTCGTCTCGAATCCGAGCGGCGTGCCCAAGAGGAAGAGGCCCGCGCCATGGCCGATGCCGAGCAGCAGGCCATTTCCGAAGTCCAGGCCCTCACCGGCGAGGCCTTTGGTCGCAACGCTTGATTCCGGCTCCGCCACGTAACGCTGTTCCCTCCCTTGACTCTGGTTTGGCGAATGACGCCCGCCCGCCCTGGAAAAATGCCTGTATGAAGCTCCGCGAGCTCGCTGAAGAACACAACCTTGACCTCAACCTCCTCAAAGAGGTCGTGGATGACGACTTGGGCATCAAACTGCCCAAGGGCGTCGACACTGTGCTCAAAGATGAGCAGATCGCACGAATCCTCGCCTGTGACGGACTGGAAACTGCAGATGGCAAGGAGTTCACTCCGATCATCGCGAAGGAGTTCGAAGACAAGCACAAGCGCTCGATCGCCGCAAAAAAAGCCGCTGAGACGCGCAAGAAAAAGCTCGACGAAGTCGAAGAGCAGAAAAAAGTTGAGGATGTCGTCAAGCGCGACGTCGAGCGTCAGAAGCACTCCGCGGAGCTGACCCGGCGCCATACCGAAGAAGCCCATCGCGCCGCGCTCGAGGCCGAAGCCCAGCGCCGCCGCGAAGCCGATCAGCTGGCGGTACGTGAAGTCGAGATGTCGCGCCTGCAGGCCGAAGACGAGCTGCGCAAACGCGAGGATGAACGTAAACGCATGTCCGCCGAGTTCGCCGCTATGCGTAGTCAGACCGCCTTACAGCAATCCGCCTCCCAGGCGCCACGTCGTGAAAGCAATGCCCCCGTGGCTACGCCAACGCTGACGCCGGCGACACCGGTCGAAGCCGCCGCCCTGGTGGCGGCTGCCGGCGCTCCCGAGTCGGTTCCTGGCGCCACCGAGAGCAGCGTCTCCGAGAGCAGTGTCCTCAAGAGCAGCGTCTCTGAGGGCAAGACCCCCGAAGTTGCCATCGAAGATTCCAAGCCCAGCGACGCCGTGCCTGGTCCGGTTTCATTGACGGAATCGGCGCCGGTCGTGCGCACTCTCGCCGACAGCAAGATCGGTCAGCATCTGCACGAAAACGGCAACAGCAAAGAGGCGCTAAAAGATCAGCCCGCCGTGGTCGTCGCCGCCACCGTCATCAAGGCCACCTCGGGCCTCGGCAGCAAGCTCGCGGCCCTCGCCAAAGGCACGCATGAGAAGGCCGATCACTCGATCAAGGCCATCGTGCCCAAGGTCGAAGCTCCGGTCGTGCCCCTGCCCACCGGCCCCCAGGCCGAGCTCACCCCCGAAGATCGCCGCCGCCTGATCCAGGCCAACATCGCGCGCAATCTCGAGATGGCGAAGAAGGTCCAGCAGGCCAAGACTGCGGCCCGCAAGCCCGGCTTCCGTCCGATCGATCGCACCAAGACCCCTGGCGGCCCGGCGGGCCCAGCCCGTCCAGGTGGCCCCGCTCGTCCGGGTGGCCCACCGCGTCCAGGCGGCCCAGCTCGTCCGCCGCTCGGCCGTGGCGGTCGTCGCGATACCCGCGACGCGCGTCCTGACGAAGCCGGCGACGAAGGTAAATCCGGCAGCCGTCGTTTCCGTTCGACGCTCGACGAAGACATCTCCGGCGTCACCGAGTTCGCCATCGTCCTGCCTTGTACGGTGCGCGAATTCAGCGAAGCCTCGGGTGTCAAGAGCTCGGTGGTCATCGCCAAGTTGTTCATGGCTGGGGTGATGTCGAACATCAACTCGGTCCTCGACAAGGACGCGGTCGAACTGCTCGCTCAGGAATTCAAGAAGACGGTGACCATCAAGACCGCGCAATCGGTCGAGGAAGTCGTCGAAGAGATGTCGGTCGAAGACGACAAGCCCGAAGACCTCGCGCCGCGTCCGCCGATCGTCACCATCATGGGTCACGTCGATCACGGCAAGACCAGCCTGCTCGATGCGATCAAGTCGTCGAACGTTGTCGCTGGCGAAGCCGGCGGCATCACCCAGCACATCGGCGCCTACACGGTGTCGACCAAGGGCGGCGTCGACGTCACCTTCATCGATACTCCCGGCCATCAGGCGTTCACCGAGATGCGTGCCCGTGGTGCGCAGATCACCGACGTAGCGGTGATCGTGGTTGCCGCCGATGACGGCGTCATGCCGCAGACCGTCGAAGCCATCAATCATGCCAAGGCCGCCGGCGTGGCCATCGTCGTGGCCATGAACAAGATCGATAAGCCCGAGGCGACCGCAGCTAATCAGGAGACCATCATCCGTCAGCTCGCCGAGAACGGCTTGCAGGCTGAGGAATGGGGCGGCGAGATCGCCGTCGTCCGCGTCAGCGCCAAGAGCGGCCAGGGCCTGGATGAGCTCCTCGAGCGTCTGGCCCTCGAAACCGAACTGCTGGAACTGAAGTCGAACCACTTCGCCAAGGCCAGCGGCACGGTGATCGAAGCCAAGCGTCAGGAAGGCCAGGGCGTCAGCGCCACCTTCCTGGTTCGTCGCGGCAGCCTCGCCGTCGGCGACATCGTTCTCGCCGGTACCGGTTACGGCCGCATCCGCAGCATGACCAACTGGAAGGGCGAGCGCGTTGATATCGCTGGCCCAAGCCACGCGGTCGAAATCACCGGCTTGTCGGATATCCCGCGCGCCGGCGATAAGTTCCAGGTCACCGAGGGTCTCAAGGACGCCGCTGACATCGCCGAAGAACGTCTCATCGTTCGTCGCGAAAAGGAACTCGCTGCCCGCCAGAAGACCACCACCGCCGCCAGCTTGTTCAGTGACATCGCGCACTCGAAGAAGAAGGAAATCCGCCTGGTGGTCAAAGCTGACGCCGCCGGTTCGATCGAAGTCATCAACAAGACGGTCAACGATCTCGCCACCGACGATGTCCGCGTCACCATCATCCACAGCGCCGTCGGCGCCGTGAATGCCAGCGACGTGACTCTCGCCGAAGCCTCGAAGGCGATGATCGTGGGCTTCCACGTGATCGCCGACAGCAAGGCGCGGGCCATGGCCAGCGACATGAAGCTGGATATCCGCACCTATACGATCATCTACGAGTTGTTAGATGATCTGCGCGGGGCGATGTCTGGGTTGCTCGAGCCCGAGACCCGCGAAACCGTCATCGGTCACGCCGATGTACGTCAGACCTTCAACATCACCAAGGTCGGGGTGGTCGCCGGTCTGTTCATCACCGATGGTCTGGTGCGTCGCGATGCCTTCATGCGCATCACCCGCGACCATCGCATCCTGCACACCGGCAAGGTCGGGACCCTGCGGCGCTTCAAGGAAGACGTTCGTGAAGTCGCCCGCGACTACGAATGCGGCTTGACCGTCGAAGACTTCCAGGACATCAAGACCGGTGACGTGTTCGAGTTCTATACCCAGGAAAAGATTGCCCGTAAGCTGTAAGCTGACGGCGCATGATGCCTCGGTTCGCGCGTCGCGCGGACCGGGGCATTGATTTTTTACACTTGGAAAATGGAGATTTGCACATGCCGACCAATAGTCGAAAAGCCAAACTCGAATCGGTGCTCTTACAAGAGATTGCGATTTGCGTCCAACAAGAACTGAAAGACCCGCGCATTGGTTTCGTGACCATCATCCGCGTCGTCCTCAGTGATGATTTCAGCGAGTGTAAGGCCTATTACACCGTCTTGGGCGAAGAGAAAAAACGGCGCTTGGCCGCGCAAGCCCTGCTCCACGCCCGTGGTTTCATCCAGGGGCGCTATGCCGACGTGGTCAAGACGCGCATGCTGCCGCGTTTGGAATTCGTCTATGACGATGCCGAGCTCAAGCGCCAGACGATGCATGATCTGATTCGCAAAGCCCGCGAGACTGACACCGATGGCGGCGCCATGCCGACGCCGGCGACGCTCGAACAACGGCCGCCACTGCCCGAGCCCAAGCCCGGCGTCTGAGGCTCGCTGCTTCATGCACACGGTGATCGTGGGGACGGGTACCTGGGGTACGGCGGCGGCATTCCTGCTCGCTGCCAATCAGCAGCCGGTGACATTGCTGGGCCGCTCTGCCGACAAGGTCGCGGCCCTGCGCGATAGCCGACGTCACCCGCAACTAGGCGATGTCGCGCTACCCGCAGAAATCGGACTCACTGCCGATCCGCAGATCCTCAGCCAGGCCGATCTGGTGCTGTGGGCGGTACCGACGCAGCATTCGCGGGCCTGGGCGCAACAGCTGGTACCGTATCTGCCACCGCTGGTGCCGCTGGTGTCCTTGGCCAAGGGTTTTGAAGTAGGCACCCTGCAGACGCCCTGTGAGCTGCTGGTTGCGATCTTCGGGCCGCGTCCGTGCGCGGTGCTGTCGGGCCCCAGCCACGCCGTGGAGATCGTCGCCGGCAAGCCGGTGTGCCTGGTTGCCGCCGGCCCCGAGGCAGTGACCTCCGTCCTGCGTGAGCGCCTGCACGGGCCACGATGCCGCATCTACACCAGCAACGATCGCATCGGGGTCGAAATCGGCGGCGCCTTGAAAAATGTCGTGGCGATTGCCGCCGGCATCTGCGATGGACTCGAGGTTGGCGACAATTTGAAGGCTGCCCTTATTACCCGTGGCTTGGCTGAGATGCGTCGGCTCGGCCGGGCGCTCGGGGCCCAAGATGCCACTTTTTCCGGGATGGCGGGTATTGGCGACCTTTTAACCACGTGCTATGCTCCGCACGGACGCAATCGCGCTCTGGGCAAGGTTATTGCAAGTGGCGTGAACCCCCTCATGTTCCTGCGTCAGCAGCAAACCGTGGCCGAGGGTGCAGCGACCAGCCGTGCGGCAGTCGAACTCGCTCAACGTTACGGAGTTGATCTGCCGATCGCTGCGCAAGTCTGTGCCATCATCTGGCAGCAGACTCCTGTCCGTACGGCGATGGACGCCCTTTTTGCCCGTTCCCCCAAGGAAGAAGACGCATGACTCGTCTCGCATCCCTGACTGCCTTCATGGCCGTCCTCGCCAGTACCACCCTCAGCGCCCTGGAGATCGAGCCGCAAAGCGGCGGTCTGGTCTTCGGCAACGACACGGCCAAGGATTATTCCTTGAATTGGCATGGCGGCCTCGCCAACAAACAGATGGATCAAGGCTGGGCGCGTAGCCAAGACGCCGTCTTCCAGACCGGCGGCACGGTTCGTTATTGGGGCCTCGGCGCCACCATCGACGTCGCCCTCGCCCTCGGCCAGGATCGCAGCGCGACCTACGTCGCCAACACCGATCCCAACCAGTATGCCTCGCGTCCGATCCAGTTCGGCGAGACCATCCAGTTGAATGCCAAGTTCGACTACTTGATGCAGATCGACGGCGTCTACGGCGAAGGCGTGCCCTTTCTGCAGCTCGATCCGCATCTCGAATTCGTCACCTACCCCAATCAGCCACCGAACACCGTCAAGGATGATCAGGTCTGGCTGGGCACCGATTTGTGGTTGTCGGCTCCGTTTGAAGAGCTCGCCGGCGTCGATTTCGGTGGCAGCATCGACTACAACATCTCCGACCCAGCCCTGCGTTCGTCGATCGGCTTCCGCGAGCTGAAGCAGTACGCCCCATACGAATTGCTGATGTGGCAGTACGTCAACCTCGGCAACCGTTCCTACCACGGTTACTTCACCAATACCGAGCACACCGGCCTGACCACCAGCCAGATCGGCGCCAAGATCCGTTCGCCGATGGCCTGGAACGAATGGTGGGCCTATGCCGCCGTCGATTGGTCGTACTGGCTGCAGTCCGAGGACCGCGACTACCGCAAGGCGCTCGGTCAGGATGCCGGCGAACTGGCCTTCACCGTCGGTATCGAGTGGCGCGCCCCATAAGCCGCTGTTGATTTCTCGGCTGATCACAACCGCGTCTCGGCAGCTGCCGGGGCGCGGTTTTTTTTTCGTGCTTATGCCGTCGCCGGGATTGTCGTTTTCAGGACTGCCTTTGCTGCGAGACTGGCCACCTCTATGGGTGCGATTCTGGTCGTCGATGATGAGCCTGGCCTTCGCCAGATGTTGGAAGTCGTGCTCCGCCGCGATGGCCACACGGTTCACGGATGTGGCGATGGCGCGAGCGCGCTCGCCTGCCTGGCCAAGCATCCCGAGATCGAACTGGTCTTGTCGGATCTGCGCATGGCGCCCGTGGATGGGTTGACCTTGCTGGGCGAGATCCGCAAACGCCATCCTGATACCTTCGTGGTGATCATGACCGCTTTCGCGGAATGGAACACGGCGGTGCAGGCGATGCGTCTGGGGGCCTATAATTTTCTGCGCAAGCCGTTCGACAATCAGGTCGCCAAGACGCTCGTGGGGCGGGCCCTGGCGGCTCGCGAGCACCGCATGGCCTCGAAGGCCGCCGGTGAGCAGGCCCCACCAGTGCATCTGATCGGTTCCAGCGCCGTGATCCAGGCGGTGCAGACCTTGATCGAGCAGGTCTCGACGACTGATTCGACGGTGCTGGTCAGTGGCGAAAGCGGTACCGGCAAGGAACTCGTCGCGCGCGCTATCCATTACGCATCGTTGCGCTCGGACGGACCTCTGGTGCGGGTGAACTCCGGGGCGCTGACGCCGTCGCTGCTTGAGAGTGAATTGTTCGGGCACGTCAAAGGCGCCTTCACCGGCGCCATCGAAGACCGTCAGGGGCTCTTCAGTCTCGCCGATGGCGGGACCTTGTTCCTCGATGAGGTCGGCGAGCTCGCCACCGAGACCCAGGTCAAATTACTGCGCGTCCTCGAAAACGGCGAATACCTGCCGGTAGGCGGACGCGAGGTCCTGACCTGCAATGTGCGCGTGGTGGCGGCGACCAACCGCGACCTCGAACAGATGGTGCAGGCGGGAACCTTCCGCGAGGATCTCTATTTCCGCCTGGCGGTGATCCCCGTGCATCTGCCGCCGTTGCGCGACCGTATCGATGATATCGCGCTCATCGCCGGACATCTGCTGGCTCGGCATGCGGTGAAGCTGCGCCGCGGCATCACCGGTTTCCAGGCCGATGCCCTTGAAGCCATGCAGCGCTATCCGTGGCCGGGCAATGTCCGTGAACTCGATAACCGTATCCAGCGCGGGGTGGCCTTGACCACCGCCGGAGACATTCCCGCCCAGGCTCTGTTCGGTGAAATCCAGCACCCGCGTCCGCTACTGTCCGGAGTTGCGGCGGCGCCGACACCGACGGCCTCGGCAGGCGCCTTACGGCAGAAGGTCGGGGCCCGCCAGCCGATCGATCTCGAAGCCGAATTGCAGCGCTATGAACGGATCCTGGTCGAAGACGCCTTGAACGTGACCAAGGACAATCTCACCGAGGCAGCGACCCTGCTCGGCATCTCCTTCCGGCAGATCCGCTACAAGGTCCGCCAGCTGGGATTGAGATAGGAGCCAGTCACTGGTCGCTGGTCGTGGTCCCTGGCCCCTGGTCTCTGGTCTCTGGTCCCTGGTCTCTGGTCTCTGGTCCCTGGTCTCTGGTCTCTGGTCTCTGGTCTCTGGCCTCTGGTCTCTGGTCCCTGGCCTCTGGTCCCTGGTCCCTGGCCCCTGGCCCCTGGCCTCTGGCCTCTGGTCTCTGGCCCCTGGTCCCTGGTCCCTGGCCTCTGGCCCCTGGTCTCTAATCCCTGACCTCTGGTCGCCAGTCCCTGGAGTACCGTTTCAGCGTTTCGTCGGCGGGCACCAGCCCTCGTCGTCACGCATGCCAGCGACGAGACCATGGTTATTGCGGTTGATGCCTTCGCCGGGAACCGGTAGGGGCCGCTGATCGTAGCCACTGATCGGCTCATGGGCGCGGGTATCGCGCGCCCCGAGGACGCGTTCGTCATGCCAGGCACCGGTCGGCGCCAGGCGCTCCGGCGGCAGCGGCACGCCGCCACGTTCTTCATGGATGCCGACCAGGGGCAGGCCATCGACCTGGCTGCGTCCCTGGATGGCCGTGCCATTGCCGGTGGCCACGCGATCCGCCTTCCATTCCGGGCCGGGCTTGGCGCAGTCGATGCGCGCGCGGTGGTCATCATCGGCGCCGACTTCAGAGGCCAAGGCTGGCGGCTTCGACGGCAGGTCGTAGACCTGGGTATCTTCGCTCCAGAACAGGCGTTGGCTCGAACTGTAGGTTTCTTCGCTCGACGTCGGCAGGTAGCGCGTCTGGAAATACGCGTTGTTTGCGCAACCGCCAAGAACGAAGGAGGTCATAACGGCGAAGGTAAGGACAGCGGCTCGCATGGCGGAATGAAAAGCCCTGACCTGCGTCCAGGCAACCAGAATCAGCCCGAGGTCGAGCCTGCGTTGCACCCACGTGGGCGAGGTTGCGTTTTTTTTGTGCGAGCAGCCCTCTCCCAGCTTCCTCCCAGCTTCCTCCCAGCTTCCTCGCAGCTTCCTCGGGCTTTCCGCGCCAGCGGCGGGGAGTAGCGTGACCGCCCATGCAGGCCGACTTACAGCGCACGACCGATCTCGTTTTGAAAACCGTCGGTTTGACCAAGACCTACACCGACTTCTGGGGGCGGCCGCGGGTCACCGCCTTAACCGATCTGACCCTCGAGGTACGTCCCGGTGAGGTCTTTGGGCTCCTCGGTCCCAACGGCAGTGGTAAGACCACCACCATTAAGCTCCTGCTCGGCCTGTTGCGCCCGACCCGCGGCGATGCCTTTGTCTTCGGCCGCGATCCGGGGGATCGGGCGGCGAAGCAGTTGATAGGCTACCTGCCAGAAGAGACCTACCTCTATAAATTTCTCACCGCCGAAGAGACGCTAGCTTTCTTCGGACGTCTCTTCGACCTGCCGTCGGCGGTGATCCGCGCCCGCAGCGAGGAGCTGATCAGCCTCGTGGGCCTCGATCATGCGCGGAAGCGCCGCCTCGGCGAATATTCCAAGGGCATGGCCCGCCGCCTCGGGTTGGCCCAGGCGTTGATCAACGACCCGCAGCTGGTGGTTCTCGATGAGCCGACCTCTGGCCTCGATCCCATCGGCGCTGCCGAGGTCAAGGATCTCATCGTGCGTCTGAAGCAGGCCGGCAAGACCGTGCTGCTCTGCAGCCACCTGCTGGCGGACGTCGAAGATGTCTGCGATCGCATCGCCATCCTCCATCAGGGCGTGCTACGCGAAATGGGTACCGTCGAGGAACTGCTGCGCGCCGATGATCGGCAACTGGTCGAGCTGCGCGCGCCGACGCCGGAGATCCTGCGTGCGGTCTCTGCCGCCGCCGGCGAGCATTTGATCTCGGTGGCTCCGCCACGCGAACGCCTCGAAGCGCATTTCCGCCGCATCATCGCCGACGCCCGCAAGGCCGATGCCGGGACTGCCCCCGCCAACCGTCTGCAGTCGGGTCGCGACGCATGACGCCGTTCTCGAGTTGGTTGGCGATCGTCGGCCTGTCGTTGCGCGAAGCCCTGCGGCAGCGTCTGTGGCTGTTGTTCGCGGTCGCGGCGGCGGCGGTTATGATCGTCGGCCTCAGTCTGCAGGCGGTGGACAGCGCCAACAAATTAAAATTGGCGGTGGTCGCGATCACCGCCGCGATCAGCTTCGTGGTCGTGCTCCTGGCGGTGCTGGTCGGTTCTGGGCAGGTCCGTCGCGACCTCGATGCCCGCGTCGCCTTCCTGCTCTTCGCCAAGCCCATGCCGCGCCTGTCGTACCTCCTCGGGCGCTGGAGCGGGGTGCAGCTTATTTTGCTCACCGGCATCGTCGGCCTGTCGCTGGTCGGCACCGGCATGATCTGGGTGACCTTCAAGCAGGTGCCGGCGATCTATGCGGTGACCGCGCCCAGTGAATGGGTCGAGCTCAGCGCCCTCGGCGAAACCCTGCCGATCAGTGACGGCAGCAATCGCAAGATGCTCTCCGGCCAGCCCGGCAATGGCGTGCGTTGGACGCTTCGCGGCCTGCCCACGGATGACGAGGCCTACGCCAACGGCGGGCTCGATCTCTTACTGCGCTGCCAGGTGCGCAGCGTCGATTACGGACTCAACATCGAAGAGTGCCTAGTACAGCTCTCGGCGACGCCGGGTCCGAGTCCGACGCCCGCGTCCGCCCCGGCCGTTCCGCGTCTGTTGCAGCTGGCGGCGGATTCGCCCTATGGCCAGGGCACCGAAGAGGGGCTGGCCGGCGAAGGGCAGGTCGTCGTCCGCCATCGCGAGCAGATGCGCAACGATTACACCGCCGACTACGTACGCATGAAGCTGGTCCGCGACAGCGTCAGCGCCGACGGTACCTCGGTGGTGCAGATCACGCGCCTCGATTCGCGGGCCCAACTCATCGTCACCCGCACCGACTCGCTCAAGGTCACCCGTCCAGGCGGCAGCCTGGCCGCGAACCTCATGCGCGGCGGTCTGGTGCTGCTTGCCTCGGCGGCGATGCTCACGGCGTGGACCCTGTTCATCGGCACGCTCTCGAACCTCGGCGTCACGCTCCTTGCCGGTCTGACGATGTTCTTCGCCGGCAGCGCGCTGTGGACGATCCAGGATACCCTGGTCTACGAAAAGCTGTCGCTGCCGGCGCAACGAGTCCTGCAGTTGGCGCAGTTCCTGCTGCCCGACTTCGAGCGCTTCCAGGTTGCCGCCAATCTCGCTGCCGGGCAGGCGATCAGCTGGAACGCGGTGCTCCACGCCTGGTTGTATTTCGGGGTCTATACCGGGGTCTTTCTGGGCATGGGATGGGTCGCCCTCGTGCGCAAGGAACTGTGAGATGAGATCACGCACATGTCTGTTGCTGGGCGTCGGCTGTCTGCTCGCGGCCCAGGCGGTTTCGACCTGGTGGTGTACGCCGCAACGCGGCGAACTGACCCCCAATCGCGACGTCTACGAAGCGCTGACCCCGGGCGAATTGGCAGGCACCTTGATGCTCGGCGGTTTCCGCGGCCTGGCCTGCGATCTGCTGTGGTTGCGCGCCGATTCGGCGAAGGAAAACGGCCGCTTCTACGAATCGGTGGCGTTGTTCGAGGCCATCAGCCGCATCCAGCCGCGCTTCGAGCAGCCCTGGCAGTTCATGTCTTGGGATCTCGCCTACAACCTCAGCCACGAGGTCGAGGATCGCGACGCCAAGTGGTCGTGGATCATCGCCGGCATCGACACCAACGTTCGCGGCGTCACGCGCAATCCGCAGAGCGAACGCCTGCTGCGCCACTTGGCGTGGATGTTCCATCACAAGGGTGATCTGTTCCACGATAAGATCGAAGCCCTGGCCTGGGCCTCGCGGCTCAATCCGCTGCTCAAAGAGGTCAATGCCCGGGTCAAACCCGGGTACCAGGTGGCCTTGCTTGAGGAGGGTATCGGCACCAGCAACTTCTCCATCTCGGCGCGGCTCTACCAGGCGTGCATCGCCCTCGGCGACGGCTCCCTCGATGGCCAGGGCCGGCTCTCGGCGCAGTTCGTGCGGCGCATGGTGCCCCTGGCTCTGGAGAGCGATGGCAATCTCAAGCGCAACCAGAGCCGTCATCTCGAAGCCCTCAAGCGCTACGTCGATTCCCTGCAGGCCTGGGATGTGGTGATCGCCTGGGCGAATGCGCCGGCCGCCAATCCCTACGAGGTCGGCCAGCACAAGGTCACCCTCGACAGCGTCGAGCGCAACGAAGGCCGCCTGCGCCGCAAGGCCGCGCAGTATTGCTACGATCTCGCTCCCGACAGCGATACCGCCGAGAAGACCGCGCAGGCGATCCTCGCCCGCAACTGGAGCGAGGCCCTGCGCCACCTACAGCGTCCGGGATGGAAGTCCGCCGCCAGCAATTCACGCATCCATTGGCTCGACGAACCCGGATGAGCGTCTTGTGTCTGGGAAAATTCGACGCCCTGCATCGCGGTCATCGGGCCCTGGCAGAGCGCGCGGCAGCCCATGGCGGGCCGGTGCAGCTGCTGAGTTTTGCAGGCATGGCCAAGATCCTCGGCTGGCAGCCGCGACTACCGCTGACGGCGCCGCTCGATCGGACGCGCATCCTGGCGACCTGGCCGGGTACGCCGGGTGAGCTCGACCTGCCCTTTGCCGACATCCAGCCGCTCGATGCCCTGGGTTTCATCCGTCTGCTGCAATCCCGCCTCGGTGCCACCGCCGTGGTCGTGGGCGAGAACTTCCGTGGTGGTCGCGGCCGTCAGGCCGATGTCGCGGCCTTCACCCGCGCCGGGGTCGAGGCGGGTCTAACGGTGCTGGCGGTGAGCCAGATCGCCGATGCCGAGGGCCCAGTGTCGAGTACCCGCGTGCGTAGCGCCCTGGACGCCGGCGACGTGATCGCGGTCGAGGCCCTGCTTGGCCGCCGCCATCGACTGCTCGGGCGGGTCGTCCGTGGCGACGGCCGGGGTCGGCAGATCGGCATCCCCACTGCCAATCTCGGCGAGCGTGCTAATCAGGAGCCCGGTACCGGGGTCTACGCCGCCTGGGCGATCGTCGGCGGGCAGCGCTTGCCGGCGGTGGTCAATGTCGGCCGCGTACCGACCGCCGGCGAGGACCGGCCGTTGACCGTCGAAGCCCATCTGCTTGGCTGGCAGGGAGATCTCTACGAGGCTCCGCTGGCCCTCGAATTCGTCGCGCGTTTGCGCGCTGAACGGCGCTTTTCCGGGTTCTCGGAACTGGTCGCGCAGATCCATCTCGATATCGCCAACGCGGCGACATTCCTCGGCTGAGGTCGACGCCATCGCAGGTGGCAATGAGGACAAGCGGCTTAGAGTCAGTCGCGATGACTGA
The DNA here is from genome assembly GCA_044338255.1 of Planctomycetota bacterium. GTDB lineage: Bacteria > Planctomycetota > UBA11346 > UBA11346 > UBA11346 > CAIUVD01. The sequence continues at coordinate 34,817 of JBIILZ010000004.1, forward strand.
CTCTGTTACGGCGGTGCGCGCCGCCTTGTCGCTGGTGCAGGATCCTGACCTGCACCAGGACCTGGTGACCCTCAACATGATCCGCAATCTGCGCATCGAGGACGGCATCGCCCGCTTCGATCTGGTGCTCACCACCGGTGCCTGTCCGGTGAAGCAGCAGCTTGAGGACCAGTGCCGGGCGGCGGCGCTCTCGGTGGCTGGCGTGACCCGCGCCGAGATCGCAGTCAGTGCCGAGGTCCCCAAGGGCGCCGACGGCAAGAACGTCCTCCCCGGCGTGCGTAAGCTGATCGGCGTGGGCTCGGGCAAGGGCGGCGTCGGCAAGAGCACTGTCACCGTCAATCTCGCCCTGGCCCTGGCCAAGACCGGTGCCCGCGTCGGCATCCTCGATGCCGACATCTATGGGCCTTCGATCCCGACCATGATGGGCGTCAATCGCCAGCCGACGGTGGTCGAGCGCAAGCTGGTCCCGGTCGAGGCTCACGGCATCAAGCTTATCTCTATCGGTTTCCTCATCGAGGAGCGGCAGGCGATCGTGTGGCGTGGGCCGATGCTGGTCGGGGCCTTGAAGCAGTTCCTCTCCGACGTCGCCTGGGGCGAGCTTGATTACCTGCTCGTCGATCTGCCGCCCGGCACCGGTGATGTGCAGCTGACTCTGGCCCAGAACGCGCCCTTGGCGGGCGTGGTCATCGTCTCCACGCCGCAGGCGGTGGCCTTGGCGGATGTCCGCCGCTCGGTGTCGATGTTCGAGAAAGTCGGGGTCAAGGTTTTCGGCGTGGTCGAGAACATGAGCGAGTTCGTGTGTCCGCGCTGCGGCCATGTCGAGCCGATCTTCGGCGTCGGCGGCGCCGAGCGCGAGGCCGCCGCCATGCACTTGCCCTTCCTCGGCCGCGTGCCCCTGGAGATCGGCGTGCGCGAGGCCGGTGATGCCGGCACGCCGGTGATCATCGCCCATCCCGATTCGGTCTCGTCACGGGCCTTCGTGGCCATCGCCGAGCGCGTCGCGCAACGAGTCTCGATCGCCGCGCTCACCGCTTCGTCAGCGACCGCCGTACCTGCTTCACCCTAGGATGACCATGACCATCACCGCCATCACCGATCATGAGCTGCCCGTACTGCGCATCGCCAACGAGCTCGGCGAAGCCCTGATCCATCTGCATGGGGCGCACCTCGTGCACTTCCAGCCGCGCGGCCATCAGCCGGTGCTGTGGATGAGCGGCTCAAGTTATTTCGTCGACGGCAAGCCGATCCGTGGCGGGGTGCCGGTGTGCGGTCCGTGGTTCGGTCCGCATGCCACGGTCGCGACCCTGCCTGCGCACGGCCTGCTGCGTCAGCGCCGCTGGAGCCAGCTCAGCAGCCGCGAGCTCGCCGATGGGCGGACCGAGGTGGTCTTGTCGCTGACTAGCGACGCCGCCATGCACGCGCTCTGGCCGCATCCGTTCGCCGCCACCTTGAGCGTGGTGGTCGGGGCCTCGTTGACCATGGAACTGTCGCTGCGCAATACCGGCGTGGCGCCGTTCCTGCTCGGCGAAGCGCTGCATACCTATTTCAGCGTTTCGGATGTGCGCACCATCCGCCTCACCGGCCTCGCCGGCGTGACCTTCCTCGACAAGGTCGACGGCGGTGCGCGCAAGGTGCAGGGTCCCGAACCCTTGGCGATCAGCGCTCAGACCGATCGCGTTTATCTCTCTGCCAACGATACCGTGGTCATCGATGATCCGGGCCTAGCGCGGACCATCACCGTCAGCAAATCCGGTAGCGGCGCGACCGTGGTGTGGAATCCGTGGATCGAAAAAGCCCAGGCGATGGTCGATTTCGGCGATGATGAATGGCCAGCTATGGTCTGCGTCGAAGCCGCCAACACCGCTGACAGCACGGTCGTGGTGCCGCCGGCCTTCACCCATCACCTGACCCAGGTGATCAGCGTCGCCCGTCGCTGAGATGCGGCTGTTGTTGCTGCGAGTGGTGTTGCTGCGAGTGGTGTTGCTGCGAGTGGTGTTGCTGCGAGGGGTCCCGCTGCTGTGCGTGCTGCTGCTGGCCTGCGGATGCTCGTCGGTGGTTCGCACCATGCCTCCGCCGGGTCTCACGCCGGCGCATCAACTGACGGTGTTCACCGATGGTTTCCACAGCGGCGTGGTCCTCGACAAGGCGGCGCTGCCGGTGACCCTCGACCCGCAAGGTGGCGATGAGCCGGCCTCGTGGCCGCAGCAGACCCTACATTTCGGCGAGTTGAAATGGACCGCGGGCTACGACAACTCCATGTGGCATGCCCTCGGCCTGGTCATCATTCCCGGTGAGGGCGTGGTGCAGTCGGATCATACCCGCCCCGGTCTGGTCGATGTCCCCGGCCTCGAACTCGGCAAGCTGCGGATGTGGAATTTTCCGGTGAATCAGGAGGGCATGGATGCGGTGGTGGTCAATCTCAAAAAGAATTGGTTCGAAGGCGAGATCATGCCCCGAGAGATCGGTACGCCCTCGACGTTGTACCCGGCCCAACACACATGGTCGGTCTATCACAATTGCCATGACTTCACCCTCGACCTGTTGCGCTCGGCCGGGCTCGATCTCTATCCGCGGTGGCTGTATCTCGCTGGCGGAATGACCACCGACCTCGACGAAGCCCAGAGTGAGATGGCTCGCGCTGGGGTCACCGTCATCGGGAAATGATTGGGGAAGGCAGCTGCCAGCTTTCAGCCGTCAGGGGCCAGTGACCAGGGGCCAGTGGCCAGGGACCAGGGACCAGGGACCAGAGACCAGAGGCCAGAGGCCGGGGACCAGAGGCCAGGGACCAGGGGCCAGGGGCCAGCGACCAGCGACCAGCCCCCAATCACCGGGTCTCAGCCCTCGATGCGCGTGCGTACCTGTGCCACCGCCTCGGCGATGGGGATGCGGACCTGCTCGGTAGTGTCGCGGTCACGGATGGTGACCTGGCCATCGGTGAGCGAATCGTAGTCGATGGTGATGCACAACGGGGTGCCGATCTCATCGTGCTTGGCGTAGCGTTTGCCGATCGCGCCCTTGTCGTCGTATTTGGCATTGATGCCGGCCTGCAGCAGGGCGGCGATAATCTCGCGGGCCTTTTCCGGGAGGCCGTCCTTCTTCATCAACGGCAGCACCGCGCATTTGATCGGGGCGAGCTTGGGGTGCAGCTTGAGCACCGTGCGCGTGACCGGCTTGCCGTCCTTGTCCTTGCGCTCCTCCTCGTGGTAGGCATCGAGCAGGAAGCACAGCAGGGCGCGGGTGGCACCGGCGGCAGGCTCGATGACATAGGGCAGGTAGCGCCAGGGTTTGGCGCCGGTCTTGGGATTGACGTTGTCGACGTCGATGTACTCAAGGTTTTCGCCGGACGCATCCTGATGCGCATGCAGGTCGTGGTCGGTTCGCGAGGCGATGCCTTCGAGCTCGCCCCAGCCCCAGGGGTATTCGTACTCGACGTCGAAGCACTGATCGGCGTAGTGCGCGAGTTCGTCCTTTTCGTGCGGGCGGAATTTGAACTTCTGCGGATAGTTGGCGTAGCGCTGCCACCAGGCCATGCGCTGGGCCTTCCAGTAGTCCATCCACTCGCCCTGGGTCCCCGGTTCGCAGAAGAACTCCATCTCCATCTGCTCGAATTCGCAGGAGCGGAAGATGAAGTGCTCGACGGTGACTTCATTGCGGAACGACTTGCCCATCTGGGCGATGCCGAACGGCGGCTTGAGGCTCATCGAGTTCATGACGTTCTTGAACTGCACGAACATCGCCTGTGCGGTTTCCGGACGCAGGTAGACCATGGCGGTGTTGGTGACCTGTTCGGCGACCGCCCGCAGCATCTTGGCGCGCTCGCCGGACTCGATGGCTTTTGCCAGGGCGCCGCTCTCGGCGAGTTTGCCGAAGTGGGCCTTGATGGCGGCGGTGAGATCGGGTTCGAGGGTCAGCTTGGCGGTGACCTCGGCCACGTCCTGCATCGGATCGACCGCACCGAGTGGGGTGCGGAACATCAGATTGAACTGCTTTTCAGCGGTCAAGAACGGGCAGCCGATCAACGGGCTGACATAGCCACGCCAAGCCCAGGTCTGCGTCGGCGCGGTCGCGCCCTTGGGGATGAAGCCGAACTCGGTGGCGCTCAGCGCGTGCAGGCCGGTGAGGACGTTGCCGTCGCGTTCGAGGGCGACGCCGAAGTTCTTCTCGATGATCTCGGCGTAGGTCTTGGCGATGCCCTTGTCGACGCAGGTGATCGGCAAGGCGCCGGGCACGCTCGGACGCGGGGCCTTGTCGGCGCGGAAGCGCTCCTTCGAGACCTGGCAATCCACCAGCGGATCGGCGAACCCGGCAGCATGGCCGGAGGCCCGCCAGACATTGGGGTGCATGATGATCGAGGCGTCGATGCCGACTACGTTTTCGCGCGTGGTGACCATGTCCTTCCACCACTCGCCCATGAGGTTGCGCTTGAGCTCGGCGCCCAGCGGGCCGTAATCGTAGGCGCTCTTCAGGCCGCCGTAGATTTCCGAGGACTGGAACACGAAGCCGCGGTTCTTGCACAAGGCGACAAGTTTCTTCATCACGTCGGGAACAGCGTGCAGTGCAGGAGCGGATTCGGTCATGGTCACCTCGAAGGGGGGTGCGCAGGGTAGATCGCGGTCCGAGGCAGTCCAGTGATGGGCGGGCTTTCCGGCTCGGTAAAATCCCTGCATGCGGAACCACCGCCCGGTTGTCGTCAGTCACCCCCGGGATGCCGGGGTCTGATGCATGAAACCGTACGTAAGTGGTACCGCCGTCGCATCGGCAGACACGCGTTCCCGGGGTCGAGGCGCTCTAAGGGGCGAGGATGAATACCGGAGCGGCCCAGACGCCGGCGGCGGCGGCGGCAGTCATGATCCGGGCACGGGCGGCGACGTCGCGGGTGCGGGCGGTACTCGCGGCGACGGTGACGCCGACGGCATGCAGCGGGGCAGTGGCGAAGGTGCTCGCCAGCACGGTGCGCAGGGCCGCGTCATCGAGGACCTTGCCGCCAGCGGACAAACTGCCGCCCGCGGACAAGCTGCCATCGGCGGCCAGGGCCACGGTCAGCGGCAGGGTCGCGACACCGATGACCAGTTGCACCGGCGTGCCGGCGGGCGGACAGGCGCCGCTGTAGGCTTCGAAGCGTTGATCAAAGTTGGCTCCGGGAAACGGACTGGCGAGCAAGGCATCGGGCTCGTCGAAGACCACCGCCACCGAGCGCGTGGCATCGAGCATGAAGATCTCGCGGGCCTGGGCTTTGCCATCGGCGCCATTGGTGTACACGGTCTGGAAGCGGCTGCCGACATAGACGAAGGGCAGGGCCGGATAGGGCTGATCGACGACCCGGTCACGGATCAGGGAACTGGCGGGAATCTCCAGCCATTGCTTGGCGGCATTCTGCCAGCGCACGGTGAGCGTCACCGGCGTGCCGCGAGCGGGATGGCCGCTGCCTTCATCGGCGGGCTGGCCATCGCCGAGGCCGAGGGCGGCGATGCTCGCGGCCTTCACCAGTTGGCCGAGCGTGGTCTCGAGGCGGATGAGGGCCTCATGGCTTTTGCCGTCCTTTAGGCAGGCCAGCACTTCTAAGCCATCGACGGGACCCTGGTCCATATTGATGGCCCCGGCCAGGACCACGCATTTACCTTTGACGATCTGCACCCCGGGGGCGAGCTCTTCGAGAGTCCCCAGATCGGCCGCGGGTTGGACCACGGGCTTGGGGAGTTGCGGAAAGCCATGCAGGAGATCGCGGGTCGCCTCGGGCAGGACCTTGGGGCTGGGTGGCGCATCGTGCTCAGCCGCCTGGACGCAGACGGTTGCCAGCGCCACACTCAGGAGCGCGATGCGCCAGGACATCAGCGGGATCCTTTGGTGAGCGCTTTAACGGCCTTTTTGGGCGCGGTTTTTTCCTTTTTTTTCAGGCTTTTTTCGATGCTGGTTATCTTGGCCGGGCTTTTCCTGTTCAGACTTTTCTTGGTCGGGCTTTTCGCTTTGATCGTCACCGCGGGCTTGGCGCTGGTCTTGCGCTGGGCGCGTTTGGCGGCGCGGGCCGCGAGCACCGCGTCGGCCAGACGCTTGCAGCCGTCGGCACCTTCGCGGATGACGTCGGCCACCGGCAGACCGGTCTCTTTGTTGGCGGCGGCGATAGCAGCCGCCGCTTCATCATCGGTCAGTTCGAGGGTGTTGAGGGCAATGCCCACGACCTTGCCAGGATGCACCGGGGCCAGCACGCGCTCATAGAGATCAATGTAGGTGGCCAAAGGCGGGACCGGCGCATCGGTGTGCCGCAACAGCGTCCGGCGCGGATTATGGCAGAGGATCATGGCATCCGGGCAGGAGCCGTGCACCAAGCTCATGGCCGTGCCGCTATAGCACGGCGAGAGGATCGAATTCTGGCCCTCGATCAGCAGCACGTCGTGACCGCGATCATTCGACAGTACCAACTGCTCGACCATGCCGCCGGTGAAATCGGAGATCATCCGATCGACCGCCACGCCCCGGCCGGTGATGAGGATGCCATCCTGGCTGGTCGAGACGAAACGCGCCGCGACGTGGTATTTTTTGACGCTGTTGAGGTAGCGTTCGAGCATCAGGGCGACGGTGGTCTTGCCAATGTTGGCATCGGTGCCCACGGTCAGCACGCGGAAGGCCTTGGTCGAACGCGCCTTGCCGGTCGAGACGATGCGATCATCGGGAGTCGCGCGGAGGTTGACGAGTTCGACCGCGTAGCGGGCTGCGAGCGAGACCAGGTTGGGGTCGCCGTTGACGCTTTCGTGCAGGCCGCTGATGATCCCGATACGGTTGCGGATGGCCTCGTAGATCAGCGGTCGGATCGAATCCGGCAGCGAACCACCGGGGGTGTTGACGCCGATGACTAGCCACTCGACGCCGAGATCGAGGACTTCGCGGATCGTGCTCACCACCGGAATGTTCGTGTCGATGCCGGGCATCGACGAGAGATCGGTGCCGACATGCTTGGAGTCAAGCACGCACCGCACATCTTCTGGGCGGAAGCGCAAAAGGCCCATGGCGGTCTTGTTGCGATAGATGTCGCAGGTGCCTTCGGTAAGCACCGCCAGCTTGCGGTAGATGGGGTGAGTGGGGCGATAGGTGTGGAGTCCGGGCATGCACGGAGACTAAGCGCCGGCTCCCCCCGATGCATGCTGAAAATCGCCCCTGGCCTCCTTAAAGATCGCGACCCACCGCTTCCGTTATGGAGCTCAGCCCGGCCTTGGCCAAGCAGGTCAGCAAGCCCTGATTGATATCGCGGACCAGCAGCGGGCCATGATAGATCAACGCCGAATAGACCTGTACCAAGCTGGCGCCGTGGGTGATTTTCTCCCAGGCGCTGGCGGGAGAATCGATGCCGCCGACGCCGATCACCGGCAGGGCCCGGCCTTGGGCGCGGATGCGCCGTGCGACGCGGGCGAGGACGTAGGTCGAGCGTTCGCGTACCGGCCGTCCGGACAGGCCACCGGCGCCGATGCCTGCCACCCGTGCCGGGTTTTCGGCGAGGCCGGTGCGCCCGATGGTGGTGTTGGTGGTGATCAGCCCATCACAGCCGGTCTCGAGGGCGACATCGACGGCGGCATCGATGCCGGCATCGCTGAGATCGGGGGCGATCTTGAGCAGCAACGGCGTGCCGGCGGCGGCGCGATCGACGCACGCGCGCACCCCGGCGAGCAGCGGCCGCAAGGCGGCTTCCGATTGCAGATCGCGCAGCCCGGGCGTGTTGGGGCTGGAGACGTTGACCACCAGATAGTCGGCATAGCGCCCGACGGCGCGGATCGAGGCTTCGTAATCGGCGAGGGCTTCAGCATTGTCGACGATCTTCGATTTGCCGAGATTGATGCCGAGCACGCAGGGCGGACGGCGCGGACCGCCGACGGGCGAGAACTCCGCGGAGAGATTGGCCGCCAGCGTCTCCGCACCGCGGTTGTTGAAGCCCATGCGATTGATGATGGCTTCATCCTCGCGCAGGCGAAAGAGACGCGGCTGAGGATTACCGGGTTGCGCGCGGCCGGTGACGGTGCCGATCTCAAGATGCGAAAAGCCGACGGCGGCGAGGGCTTCGATGGCCACGCCGTTCTTGTCCAGGCCGGCGGCAAGGCCTACGGGATTGCCGAAGCGTCGACCGAAGACCGTCTGGCTCAGGCGTGGATCGGCGACCTCCAGCCAGCTGCGCAGCTCACGGCAGAGACTCGGGCAGCGCGAACCCAGGCGCATGCTGGCGAGGGCCAGGTCATGGGCGTGCTCGGCATCCATGGCGAACAGGGCGGGACGGAAGACCGTGCGGTAGATGCTCATCGACGTGGTTCGCGGATCAGGGTGAGGATGGCGCTGAAATCGAGATCGCCGAGCCCGTGGGTTTCGGCCGCGGTCAGCGTTTCGGTGGCGGTGTCGGTCAAGGGCATGGCCAGGGCATGCGCGGCCGCCAGGCGTTGGGCTAGGCGGACATCCTTGGCCATGTGCTTGATGGCGAATTGCGGGCTGTAATCGCTGTTCAGCCACTTGGGCTTTTTCAGGTCAGCGTATGGCGACTTGCCGACGTTGAGATCGAGGGCCGCGAACCACGCCTCCGGAGGGATACCGGCGCGACGCGCCAATTCCTGGGCTTCGCACATCGCCTGATTGAGGTCGGCGAGCAGCAGGTTGAAGGAGAGCTTCATGGCCGTCGCCTGACCGACGGCACCGGCCAGGACCTGGGCCTTGGCGAGACGTGCGTAAAGCGGCTGGACCTCGGCGGCATCGCTATCTTCGCCGGCGACGAAAAACACATTCTGCCGCTGTTCGGCCGCTGGCTTGCTGCCGGTGAAGGGCATATCGAGAAAGCGCGCCCCGGCGCTGCGCACCAGCTGTGCGGCGGCGAGGGTCTCATCGTAGCCGATGGTGCTGTGCTGACAGACGAGCGCCCGCGGCGGTAGCGCGGAACGCACCGCTTCCAGCACGGAGAGCACGGCCGCGCCATCGGCGACGACCACCAGGACGAGTTCGGCATCACGGACGGCATCGCTGGCGTCGGCAGTCCAGCCGGGTTGGTCAGGCTTGGGGCTACGGTTCCAGGCCCGGACCTGATGGCCATCGGAATGCAGATGACGAGCCCAGATCGAACCGATGAGACCAAGGCCGAGGACGGCAATACGCATGATCGCCGCAGTATTCAGGGATTTGGGGGTATTGCTATCGGATGTAGGAGCTGACCTGGGATCAGGGATCAGGGGCCAGGGATCAGGGATCAGGTGCTAGGAACCAGAGACCAGGGGCCAGAGACCAGAGACCAGGGACCAGGAAGCATAGGAAGCTCCATGTTCAAATACTGACGCTCGACTACGGTATACTGGGTTGCTGGACTTTGAGCTTCGTTCGTCGATCTCGAAAGCTGGTCGCTGGTCGCTGGTCGCTGGTTCCTGGTCCCTGGTCCCTGGTCCCTGGTCCCTGGTCCCTGGTCCCTGGTCCCTGGTCCCTGGTCCCTGGACTCTGGTCTCTGGCCCCTGGCCCCTGGCCCCTGGCCCCTGGTTCCTAATCCCTGGCACCTGGTTCCTAATCCCTGTCTCTATCTCCCACTCACCCCCGACTCAAAAATCCACTAGGAGCCTGTCGGGAATAGATGACCGAGGATGGCGAAGGGATCGTGCGGCAGATCCAAGGCGGCAAGGCGGGCGGATAGCGAGAGCTATCTGACCGTTTTGCCAACGCCGGAGCTGCCGTACGAGACCGAGTCAGCCGACCGAATCTATTCCCGACAGACTCCTAGCAAAATCCCTAAACCGAAGTCCCTCTTCCCCCCACCCTCTTCAATCTCAAATCCACATTCCCCAACTGTCCACACGCGGCCATGATTGTCCGCCCTTTGGTGATCCGTCTGCGGACCGGCAGTCCTTCATCGCGCAGCCAGCCGAGGAAGGTGTCGACCTCGACCTCGCTGGGCGCTCTCGTCAAGGGCGCATTGCCGGGATTGTAGGGGATCAGATTGAGCAGCACCCGGCCCAACGGCTGGCAAAAGGCGGCGACGTGCGCGGCATCGGCGCGGGTGTCATTGAGCCCCGGCAGCAGGCAGTAATTGACTCCGAGGGTGAAATTGCGGCGCTGAGGATAAGCCGCCAGGATCCGCTGTAATTCCGCCAGCGGGGTCTTGCGGTTGACCGGCATGATCCGCGAGCGCAGCTCGTCGGTGGCGCCATTGAGGCTGAGCGAGAGGTTGAGTCGCTTCCAACCGAGGGCGGCGATGCGCGCGATGCCTTCGGCATGGCCGCTGGTGCAGATGGTGATGCGCTCCTGGCTGTAGTGCAGACCGCGGCGATCGGTCAGCACCTGCAGGGCCTGGATGACGTTGTCGCAATTGTCGAGCGCTTCGCCCATGCCCATGAAGACGATGTTTTTCGGGGTCCATCCGAGCACGGTGCGGGCAGTGATCACCTGGGCGACGATCTCGCCGGCAGTCAGATGACGCAGCAGGCCCATGCGCCCGGTCTCGCAAAAGGTGCAGCCCATCTTGCAGCCGACCTGCGAGGAGATGCAGATGGTGTGCTCCATGGTCCCGTCTTCGGCGACATGCATGGGGATGCGTACGGCTTCGATCTCGTAGCCGTCATGAGTGGCGAACACCGCTTTGGCGGTGATCCCTGAGGTTGTCTCTTCGTCGAGATGGGTGATGACCTTCAGCAATGGCGCCTGGAAGTGCTGGTGCCAGGTGGCGGCGGTGGCGGCGCTGATGGGAAAACTTTCCGGCGCATAGCGTCCCTCGCGCATCACCTGCGGATAGAGCGTATGGGCGATGCCGTGGCCGACGGGCATGGCGAATTGCGCAGCTGCGGAAAGCTCGTCGCTGGTCAGTCCGAAGACATTCAGCGGAACAGGCGTCAGCGGTGGAGACGAGGGGGGCAGGGGCACGGCGGGCTCACGTCAGCGCCACGGGGCGCACAGGCGATGGGTCGTTTATTCCGGGCCCTTGATGCGCGCCAGGATGCCGATCTTCGCGAAGCGCTGCTTGGCGGCTTCGGCATCGGCCTGGGTCGCACCCTTGAGCACCGGTATGATGACCTTCTTGGACAGCACTTCGGCTTCTTCGGGGGTGATCTTGGCCATTTCGACGATCAGTGGCAGGGCCTTCTGGCGCCGGCCTTCGTCGCCGATCTTGGCCAGGAAGACCGCCCATCCCGAAGCCGCCTGACCTTCGCCGCCAACGCTTGGCCGATGACCCGAACCCGAGGGCTGCAACACGCTACTGCTGCCGTTGCTCCCGGAATCTTCATCGGGCAGGAGCCGATTGAGGATCGAGGTGATGTCTTGATTGTTGGGGATGAAGCCGCTGGATTCGTCTTCCGGAAACAGCTCGTTCAAGCGCGACAAGGCATCATCGTTGGATGCGGACGGGCGAGCCGAATTCCAGCTCGATGTGGTGGGAGGATTGCTGGCGGTCGACGGACGCGGGGCAGGTCCCGAAGGCAAGGTCGGAACACCACCGAAAGGCGTGATCTCGGGCAGTTGGATGCCACGGAATTCGTTGCTGCGCGCCAGCGGCGCCTGCGGTACGGGAGCGATCGCAGGTTGCGCACCGCTTATCAGTCCGCTGCTGTGCACGGTATTGAGCAATAAGGCGAGCACCGTGGTGACGCTGCCGTCGGGGAGGGTCACCGGCAGTTTGCAGTCGGCGACGTGATCGCTGATATCACGTTTGAATACCTGCGGACGACGCGGCCAGTCGATCTTTGGCAACTCTTCAGGGGCGTAGTCGGCGAACTCGACTATGGCCCCGATGCGAGTGAAGCCGGCGAGGGCCAGGTGCATCACGGCAGCTTCTTCGCTGGTCATGTCCGGGAGCAGCACGATCGGTGCCGAATCGGCGATCGACGCGCAGGTACTTTCCTTCAGGCTGAAGGCCCGGCCGAGCATTTGAGCGATCGCAGGTTTGACTGCATCGGGACACGCACGAAGGATGAAGGTGAAGGTAGCCATCGGACTCGGTGCAGCATGATCAAAGTGCCGGAGTGGCGGTCAACTGTCATAGTGATGCAGACGATGCGAGGGGAGTCAGACATGGACCAGCCCCCCAAAGTCCATGGCGAAAGTCCATGGCGAAAGTCCATGGCGAAAGTCCATGGCGAACGGACTCGACCTGCGGATGCTAAAGCCATGCCCATTACACGTTGCACTACCTCAGACGAAGCCGCAGCGTATCTTGAGGCAATAGTTGCCAGCCAGGGTTCGGCGCTGTTCGTGTTCTTCGGCGCCGAAGATCCGCAGACCGGTGAGAGCTGGTGCCCGGACTGCGTCACCGCCGATCCGGTGTTGCGGCGGACCATCGCCGCGACGCGCAAAGATCTCGTCCTGTATGAATGCCCGGTGGGCCAGCGCGCCGACTGGAAGAATCAGCCGGCGCACCCGTATCGTCTGCATCCGCTGCTGCGTGTCGCGCGTATCCCCACCCTGGTGTTCTTCGAGAACGGGATTGAACGCGGTCGTCTGGTCGAGGCCGATTGCGCGCAGGTCGCGACCGTCGAAGCCTTCCTTCGTTGAGGGCCGCTCAAAAAGCAGCTGAGGCGCCGAGGAACGGCCCGCCGATGGTCAGGTCCCAGGTATCGCCGTTGTCGAGCTTCTGCGTGCTGGTGACCTGACGCCAGCCGCCGATGAGCGCCAGTGGACCGATGAGGCGCCAGTTGAGCTCCGCGACACCGTCAATCACATCGTCACGATCCAAGGCTCCGCCCATGAGCCGGGCTTCAAGGCTCAAGCCATCGGTGAGGCGGACCCAGCCACGCGCGGCGGCAGCAGGCACCAGGAAATCCTCGCGGTTGCCGGTGGCGGGATCGAGGTCTTGGGCGAGCACGCCGGCGCCCAGCGCCACGCCCACCCGATCGATCAATTCCAGTTCCCACATGGCCACGGCATAGCCGCCGGTGACTTTGGCATCCGCGCCATTGTCTGCGTCATCCTTCCACTGCCAGGCGCCGGCATGGATGCCGGGAATCAGCGGCACCGGCAGATCGACATAGGCATCGACCATGACGTTGGTGTGGTCATCATCCAGGCCGACGCTGCTGCCTGAGGTCGAGCCCCCGCCTTGCGGTTTGATGGTGACCGTCGGCTGCTGGTACCACGCCGCCGCTGAGACGCGAACGAAGGGATCACTGAGGTTGTCAGCCGCGAAGGCGGCAGTGCCGCAGGCAGCATTGCCGCAGGCCACGAGGAAAGTGCTCAGGATTGAAGTTGAAATGCGCATGACGTGGCCTGGTAAAGTGGTGAAGGCTTGGGCAAACTATATCGGGAAGAAAATCGCGGTAGTGGGAAAAAGGTGCTGTCGGCAGTGCCAGGCGCTTCGTCATTGGCTGACGCGCGCGGTGTACACACTCTCGGCCCATGGCGAAAAAAACCGCGCCCGCGAAGACTGAGAACAAAAGCGTCAAGAAGGACGCCGCCAAGGGCATCAAGCCGGGCGGCACCTTGGAGATCCTCTATAATCGCAAACTGCGCCACGATTATGCGATCCTCGATACCTGGGAAGCCGGCATCGTGTTGATGGGCAGCGAGGTCAAGAGCCTGCGCAATGGCGACGTGCAGTGGGGCGATGCCCATGCCCGCCCCAGTCCCAGCGAGGAATTGTGGCTCTATGGCCTGCATATCGGCGAGTACCGCCAGGCGGGGATATGGGGCCACCAACCGCAGCAGCCGCGCAAACTGCTCATGCATCGCAAGGAGATCAACAAGATCATCTCCAAGTTGGCGACCAAGGGACTGACCATGGTTCCCGAACAACTGCTGTTCCGCAGCGGCAAGGCCAAGGTCGTGATCTGCCTTTGCCAAGGCAAGACGCATGGAGACAAGCGACAGGACCTGATCAAACGGGCGCAGGGGAGAGATGTGGAAAGGGAGATATCGAGGAGGACGAGGGGGAAGGATTAGAGGTTTCGGAGCTCGGCATATCGAAGCCTGAAGCACCGAAGCATCTAAGCACCGAAGCTTCGGTACTTCGAAATCTGGTTTTTGGTCTCTGGTCTCTGGTCTCTGGTCCCTGGCTCCTAGTCCCTGGCCCCTGGTCTCTGGTCTCTGGTCTCTGGTCTCTGGTCTCTGGTCCCTGGTCCCTGGCCCCTGGTCCCTGGTCCCTGGTCTCTGGCCTCTGGCCCCTGGTCCCTGGTCCCAGTTCCCAGTTCCCAGAACACCCCTGATCCCCTTCCCGCCGTTCAGCGCACCTCGCCCCCAGGCATCCACAACACCTCCGCCTTCCCCCCGTCATTCTCCTTCCTCGCCCAGATAAAGCACAGATCCGAAAGCCGATTGAGATACCGCAGGCAATTCGGATTCCACGCCCGGGCCGGATCGGCGTGCTGGGCGGCGACGAGGTCGCGCTCGGCCCGGCGCACCACCGTGCGCGCCAGGTGCAGCCACGCCGAGGCCCGGCTGCCAGCCGGCAGGACGAAGCTGGTGAGCGGGGCGAGGCCGGCATTGGCCGCCGTCGCCCAGGCTTCGAGGCGTGCGACCTGGGCATCGGTGATGCGTGGGATCTTGGCTTCCCAGGGGCTGCCCGGCGGGGTCGCGAGATCGGCGCCGAGATCGAAGAGGTCGTTCTGCACCTGCGGCAACTCGGCCAGCGGTGCGTCGAGCCGGACCACTCCCAACAGCGAATTGGCCTCATCGACGCTGCCGATGACGGCGATCAGCGGGTGATCCTTGGCGATGCGGCTGCCGTCGCCGAGGCCGGTGGTGCCTTGGTCGCCGGTGCGCGTGATGATCTGATTGAGGGTTACCATGCGGGCACGCTACAAGCTACTACGGCTGACGCACGCCGCAGGCTGGCCCTTCGCCTGGCGCGCTTCGACGTAGTCTCTCTTTTCCATGTCCGCGACTGCGATCCAGGCCGACAGCCTGAGCAAGATCTTCCGCACCTACGATCGTCGCCCTGGCTTCTGGGGCTCGCTGCGCGACCTCGTCGATCGCCAGCACCGCGAGTTGAAGGCGGTTGACAACATCTCCCTGACCATCCCCCAGGGCCAGGCGATCGGCTACATCGGCCCCAACGGCGCCGGTAAGAGCACCACCATCAAGATGCTCACCGGTATCCTCACGCCGACCTCCGGCAGCGTGCGCGTCAACGGCTTCGATCCGCATCGCCAGCGCGGACAGTACGTCAAGACCGTGGGCGCGGTCTTCGGCCAACGCTCGCAGCTGTGGTGGGATCTGGCAGTGGGCGAAAGCTTCGAGTTGCTGCGCCATCTCTACGACGTCTCGGCCGCCGACTACGCCACGCGCCTGAAGCGCTTCGACGAGGTCCTTGAGCTCACGCCGTTCCTGCGCACGCCGGTGCGCAAACTCTCGTTGGGCCAGCGCATGAAGGCCGACATCGCGGCTGCCCTGCTGCACAATCCCTCGGTGCTGTTCCTCGACGAGCCCACCGTTGGCGTCGATGTCGTGACCAAGACCCGCCTGCGCGAATTCCTGCGCGAGCTCAATCGCGAGCAGGGTACGACCATCCTTCTCACCACCCACGACATGCAGGACATCGAAGCCCTCGCCAGCCGCGTGGTGGTGATCGATCACGGCGCGATCATGCATGACGGCACGCTCGCCTCGCTGACCGATCGCTATGGTGGAGGCAAGCTGCTGCGGTTGACCTTGAGCCGCGCGATCGAGTTGGACCAGCATGCCGATCTGCCCCGCCAGGGCATCGTCTGGACGCAGAGCAGTCCGGTCGAGGTCGTCGCCGTGCTCGAGCGCGACATCGATTGTCCGGCGACCTTGCAGCGGGTCCTGGGCCTGCTGCCGGTGGCCGACATCGCCATCGAGGAACCCTCGATCGAGGAAGTGGTCAAAGCTCTGTACGGAGGACGCGCCGGATGATCCCGCTTGCCCAACATCCGGATGTGGCGGCGCTGGTGCGCCTCGCCCTCCACGAGGACCTGCGCTTCGGCGGCGATGTGACGTGCAGCGCGACACTCGCCCCGGGTTCGCAGCTTAGCGGTTGGGTGCGCGCCAAGGAGCCCGGCGTGGTTTGCGGCCTGTGGCTGTTCGCCGAGGTCTTCGCACAACTGGGGAGAACGGTCGAGGTCAGCGAGGTCGCCGCCGACGGTACCGTCGTCAAGCCCGGCGACATCGTCATCCGCATGCACGGCGACGCGGCGGCGATGCTCATCGGCGAACGTACGGCGCTCAACTTCTGCCAGCGTCTCTCGGGTACCGCGACCCTCACGCGGCACTATGTCGAGGCCATCGCGGGCACGCGGGCACAGATCCTCGACACCCGCAAGACCACCCCCGGCATGCGCCTGCTGCAGAAACAAGCGGTGCTCGCCGGCGGCGGCCGCAACCATCGCATCGGGCTCTATGATCAAGTGCTGATCAAGGACAATCACATCGCCCTGATGCCCCCCGGTCCGTTGGGCTCGGGCCCTGCCGAAGCCGTGCGCCGCAGTCGTGAGCGCCTGGGCCCGACGGTGATCGTCGAGGTCGAAATCGAAAGCCTGGCGGATCTTGAGCCGTGTATCCACGCGGGGGCCGACATCATCCTCCTCGACAACCTGCCGCCGGCGACGCTACGCGAAGCCGTCTCCCGCCGTGATGCCTGCGCCGCGTCGCGACCGGTGCTGCTGGAGGCCTCTGGCGGCATCACTCTGGCGACCGTGCGGACCTTTGCCGAATCCGGCGTCGAGCGCATTTCCACTGGCGAATTGACGCATTCGGTGCGTTCGCTGGACCTCTCGATGCGTTGCCAGCCGCTTTCGCGCTCCGCGAACGAGACCGGCGGATGAGGTTGGACGAAGCCCTGGCGGCAGTGCACGACGCGCCCGAGGTCTGGTGCCTGGCAGGCCCGTGGTCGATGCTGACCTGGGACGTCGAGCCGGCCACGCTCGCTGACTTGCCACCGCTCGCCGACCTGCCACCGCTCGCCGGCGTGGGCGCAGCGGACAGTCTCGGCTGGAGCCGGTTCTCCGGTGGCTGGTTGATGCAGGCTGATTACGCCGGCGCGATGCAGGTGGTGCGGGTACGCTCGGCCCTGGTGTGGGGTCCGGATGGCGTGTGCACGACGCTGGGCGGAGCGCGTCTGCCCGCGTCGCCGACACCGACCGTTGCTGCCCTCAGCCCGCGTCTGGCCGGTCCCTTGCAGCCGGCCTGGGATCGGGCGGGACATGGCCAGCGCGTGGCGCGCATCCGTGAACACATCGCCGCCGGCGATTGCTATCAGATCAACCTCACCCTGCCGTTTATCGGCAGTTTGGCGCAGGGTGATGATCTGGCGGTCTTCCGTGCCTTGCTCGCGACCAGTCCGGCGCCGTTTGCCGGCTGCATCCGCCGCCCCGGTCAGTCGACCATCGTCAGCCATAGTCCGGAATGCCTGGTGGCCTGTGCCGCCGGGAACATCGCCAGCGCGCCGATCAAGGGCACCCGTCCTCGCGGACGTCGCGCCGAGCTCCTCGCGAGCGGCAAGGACGCAGCCGAATTGACCATGATCGTCGATCTCGTGCGCAACGATCTCGGGCGCGTCGCCCAGCCCGGCAGCGTGCGCGTCAGCGATGCCCAGCGCGTCATCGACCTGCCCTATGTCCATCATCGGGCGGCGGAGGTGATCGCGCAGCTGCGCCCGGGTACGCGCTGGCACGAGGTCATCGACGCGATCTTTCCCGCAGGCTCGATCACCGGTGCGCCCAAGCGCAAGGCCATGGAGCTCATTGACCGTTATGAGGTCGCCACGCGCGGCGCATATTGCGGCAGCTTCGGCTGGATCGGCAACGACGGAGCCGGCCAGCTCAACGTCGCGATCCGCACAGCACTGATCAGTGGCAAGCGCATTGCCGTGCATGCCGGCGGGGGCATCGTCGCCGACTCGGAAGGGGACAGCGAATGGGACGAAGTTCGCGCCAAGGCCTCGGCGCTGGCGGCGGCGCTCGGAGAAATTTTATGAAATCTGCTGATATGGTGCGTGCGCTGCTGCTGAGCGGGGTCGTGCTGCTGCCGGCCTGTGCCCGCAATGAGGGCTATTCCGGTCGGGGGGTGTTTAATGAAGCGCACACCTCCTCGACCACCGCCTTGGCTGATGCTGAGCGCGTCGATGCCGCTCAGCATTTGTACACCGATGGCCTGTTCGATCGCGCCCGCGAAGCCGTCGATGGCCTGCTGGCTGATGGCGTCCGTCATCCGCAGGTGTTCATGCTCAAGGCCCAGCTGCTGCGCCAGGCCGGTGATCTCGATGGTGCTATTCCCTGGTGCGCGAAGGCCGTCGAGGCCTCGCCCGCGTGGGTCGAGCCACGCGTTCTGGCGGCGCAGATCCATCTCGCTCGTGAGCGCTACGCCGCCGCCGCGAGCTTGTTCGAGGACATCGATCGCCTGGCGCCGCGCGGACCGTGGGGCGCCTACGGTCAGGCGGTGGTGGCTTCGCGGCGCGGCGACCATGCGCAGGCGATCAGCTTCTGCGATCGGGCCCTGGAGCGCGATCCCGACCACGAGCCGAGTCTCCAGCTGCGTGCCCAGCTGGCGCGGTTGAAGGGCGATGCCGCCGGCGAAGAACGTCTGCTGGCGCGCTACGCCGCCCTGCAGCCCATGGATGCCGAGGCGCGGGTGCGCCTGGGCGAGCTCGCGCAGGCCGCCGGGCGCATGGAGGACGCGCGTCGGCAGCTGATGCGCGCCTACGAGCTCGAACCGCGACCGAGCACCGCCGCGCAGCTCGCCGATCTGGCGCGCTTAGCCAACGACGTCGAAGACGAACGCCGCTGGCGACAACGCAGCGGTGCACCGGTCAGGAATCCCGACGAGGAGCCCGTCTCACAACCATCGGTGCAGTAGCCGGTGTCAGAGCTTCCTTTGCGATTTATATATCATATATGATTAGCCTATGCTGACTCCTGGTCTGGTCTCCATCAGTTTTCGTACCTTGCCGGTGCCGGCGGTTCTGGGCTTGGCGCGCACCGCCGGTCTGCAGGCCATCGAATGGGGCGGCGATGTGCATTGCCCGCACGGTGACGAGGCCACCGCGCGGACGGTGGCAGCGGCGACCGCCGCCGCCGGCCTGACGGTTGCCGCCTATGGCTCGTATTACCGCCTCGGCGTGAGCGAGGGCCAGGGCCTGAGTTTCGCCCAGGTGCTGGCGTCGGCGGTGGCCATCGGTGCCCCGGCGATCCGCGTCTGGGCCGGCAATCAGGGCTCGGCAGCGACCTCGCCCGGGCAGCGGACGGCGATCATCAGCGATGCCCGTCGTATCGCCGACCTCGCGGCGGCGGTTGGCATCCGCGTGCTCAGCGAATGGCATGGCGGGACGCTGACCGACACCAGTGCCAGCGGCGTCGACTTTCTGAGCGCGGTCGGTCATCCGCATTTCGCGACCGTGTGGCAGCCGAATGTCGGACTGAGCACCGCGGCGGCCTTGGCCGAGCTTGCCGCCGCGCTGCC
The DNA here is from genome assembly GCA_044338255.1 of Planctomycetota bacterium. GTDB lineage: Bacteria > Planctomycetota > UBA11346 > UBA11346 > UBA11346 > CAIUVD01. The sequence goes on from JBIILZ010000004.1 coordinate 54,161, forward strand.
TTGGGTCGAACAACTGCATGTCTTTCACTGGCGTGAGCACGAGCGCCTGCCCTTGCAGGAGGGGGCCGACGCTTGGCGGCGCTACCTGGAGCTCGCCGCCACCAGCGGCAAGGTCCGCGCTGCGCTGCTCGAATTCGTGCGCGCTGACGAGCCGGCGCAACTGGCTCGTGATGCCGCCACTTTACTCGACTTACTCCACCAGCTTGACCTCCTTGCCCCGCTCGCCGAACAGAAAGAGACCCCCGCATGACCGTCATCGCCATAACCCATCATGCGCAAGAGTTGCCACGTTTTTTCACCGATGGCGATCTGCGTCGTCTCCATGAGGCCGCCGAGGTCCGCATCGTCGGCCCTGAGCGTGCTGCGGTCTTGCCGCAATTGGCGGACGTCGACATCCTCCTCGGTTCGTGGGGCATGTTGCGTCTGGATACGGAATTGCTGGCGGCAGCGCCGCGCTTGCGGGCGGTGTGCTATGCCGCTGGCTCGGTGAAGTGCTTCGTCACGCCCGAGTCCTACGCCCGGGGGGTGCTGATCACCACGGCCATGCATGCCAATGCCGTGCCGGTGGCCGAGGTCACCCTCGCCCTGATCACCCTCGCCAACAAGAACTGGTTCACCGCTCAGGCGGTGATGCGTCAGCCCTACAAGCATGAAATCGCCCATGTCGGCAATTTTGGAACCACGGTCGGTCTTATCGGCTATGGCGCGATCGCCCGCCTGGTGCTGGCCAAGCTGATGGCCATGGAACTCAACGTCCTGGTCTACGACCCGCATGTGCGGGAATTGCCGGCGGGCGCCGAGCGCGTCGCCGACCTCGTCGAACTCGCCCGCCGCTGCGATGTCCTCAGCCTGCATGCGCCCGACATCCCGGCCACGCACGGGATGTGCGATGCCGCTTTCTTCGCCGCCATGCGCGACGGGGCGACCTTCATCAACACCGCCCGCGGCAGGCTGGTCGATGAGGCAGCGATGCTCGTCGAGCTCGAGCGCGGGCGCATCTACGCGCACCTCGATGTCACCCATCCCGAGCCACCGGTGGCCGACAGTCCCCTCTATCGCCTGCCCAACGTCTGGCTGACGCCGCACCTCGCAGGCAGCTCGAGCGGCGAGATCCGCCGCATGGGCCGCCTGGCGATCGAGGAATGCCTGAGCGTGATCGGCGGCCAGGCGCCGCGATTCCCAGTGCCGCAAAGCATGCTGGCGACGATGGCATAAGTGGCCGGGCGGGATGCCGGGGTCCAGGGGCCGGGCCGAGTGCCGGGGACCAGGGGCGGTCGTCCACGACTTGACGCCTGCCACTTTGCCCTATGTTGCCCGCCCTGTTGACGGTGGGGCATCGTCTAACGGTAGGACTGCAGATTCTGGCTCTGCCTATCGGGGTTCGAATCCCTGTGCCCCAACCAACCAGGACGGCTGTACAAAACAGCCGTTTTGACCTGTGATGGCCCTCCCCTGCAAGGGGGAGGGCCACGCTTTTAGGGTCATATGCCTATCAAACCCGCAATGAACTTCTGCTAACAAGGCGCTTATCACGGCCTGTTGCTCGTCATTTGGCCGGCCCAACAGGCGATCAAGCCCTGTGCGAAGCCGTTCGGCCTGAATTTCCAGATCGTCATCCTTGATGCGTGCATGGGCTAGAGCGCCTTCGATGCGATCGAGGTTTTTCTGGGCTACAGCCTGCTCTTCGCTCAGTCTTTCGACTTCGCCCCGAGCGGCGGTCGCTAGGGCGTCTCCTTTGGCGAGGAGATCGATGATGCGTGCGATTCGTGCCTGGCATCCATCGCGCAGTCGGGCGTGCTTGGCCCGCTCCTCGATGAGCAGTTCCCCGCGAAGGGCGTTTGCCGCTCGTTCACGCGCCCAAATCTTCATGAGTGGTCCGTCGGTGCCCGCGAGAGAGGAAAGTGCCTGTAATGCGGCTCTTTCCCATGCTACGGCAGGAAGGTCTCTGGCCGTGCATCCCGCATGTGCGATTTTTCTGGAGCAACGGTAGTAGGGATACGCCTGCCCATGTCGCCCGCATGATGTTACTCCGACTAAGCGGCCACCGCATAGGGCACAACGCCCAACACTTCCCAAAACCCAGATACGATTCGTGCCGCGGCCGATCTTCTTCCGAGCTCCCTCACCAAAGCCGGCACGATCATTTGGACGCCTGTCGACCAGCGCTTTGGCTGCGCGTACAAATGTATCTAAATCGATGAGCTGTCCGATATATCGACGTTGGCGGATCAATCTTGCTACTGCTTGCCTGCTCCATGGACGATTGCGTGGAGATTGCACACCATTGCTGCGCAGCCAGTCGCTCAGTTCGGCCAAAGATTCTCCTTCGAGGCAGCGATGCCAGACCTGGGCAACGATCGGTCCGTGTTCAGGATGAACGATGAGCTTTTTGTTGCCTGGTGGCCCAATGACAACGAGCCCTGCGGGGACCGGACCACCAACGAAGGCTCCCTTCGACTTAAGCAATCGCATAGACGCTCCGACCCGTTCGCTGATCGCTTCGCGCTCATATTGGCCAAAAGTTCCTAAAATCCCTAAGAACATCCGGCCGACCGCGGATTCCGTATCCAAGTTTTCGGTTACCGAAACGAGTTCAATATTGTTTTGGTTACACAATTTCACCAGCGAACACAGGTCGCTCACTGAGCGACTCAAGCGGTCGAGCTTCCAGACGCAGATACCCTTCACGCTTCCTGTTTTGACCAGCTCCAGGACTCGCTTCGCTCCTGGCCTCATGAGATCCTTAGCGCTGAATCCCGCGTCTTCTACGTGGATGGGATCGTTCACGCCTTTGCTGAGCAGAAGCGCCCTGCATCGCTCGAGTTGAGAGGACAAGCTAACGCCCTCGCGAGCTTGATCCTCGGTGGACACTCTCGTGTAGATGACCCAGTGCATGGATACTCCCGGAGAAGGTGAAGTCAGACGGACTGAATCCTATCATGCACTGTGGCATTCCATCATGAACCTGGAAAGGGGTTCTTATTCTGTCCGGTCCTTTTGTCTTGACGGTATGCCTGCGGTAGTCGGTTGATGCAAATAATCATCTGGTCAGGCCTTAAGATAAAAGTGATTCGTAATCTTCCCTGGTGTTGACAGTCCGGAAAATCGGACAGCTTAAAATTGCTTAGAAATACCGCGCATTTTCAATAGATTCATGTGCTATGGCTATTTCCAGAGCCGAGTGCAATCGATTGGGCGCGATTCAGGCAGCCAACGATGCTCGACTCGAAATCCATCCTTCAGAATGCGATCATCCAGACGCGCAACGCAGACGCGCCAAGGCCCTCGAGATCCTTTGGGAACTCGGGGCCATGGCTGCACCCGCAGCTTATCCGGCACCCGAAGAATCCACAGGGGCAGATAGCCGTGCGCGACCGTCCATTTGAATCGCCAAACCCACTGGCTGGTCATCGTGTAGCCAAGGCGGTGAGCTGGTTTACCAGCGAAGAACGAGTTCCCGCCATCGCACCGCGATGGCTCCTCGAACAACCGCTTTGGCATGAGCCCGAACGGGCAATCAAACACGCGCATTTCCGGCGTGATTTCGTGGCCACCGACCCGCATAATGGCTTTTCGCGGCGCATGATCCTCGAAACCAACAACGACATCGCTGGCCAAACTGGAAGGCACTCTCCGGGCGGCTTGCTGCGCTGGCTCGACATGGATATCGCGGTCGCCCTCAGTCGGGCTTGGACGGAAAACCGCTCAAAGAATCTAGAATGCTTCCAGAAGGATCTGTTGACCTGGATGGGCTACCATTCATCGAATAGGCACCATTCTCCTTATCGAGAAATACGCGGGTCTATTGATCGTCTACGTCGTACCGCGATCGCGCTGTATGCCTATGGTGATGACCGCTCGCGCGTACCGTGGTTCACGATTCTGTCCGAAGGCAATCTGTGCCAGGAACAGCTCTCGGGTCGTCGTGTCATCTTGCAAGCGCAGCTCAGCGATGCCTGGACTAAGGTGCTCTCCAGTTTGGAGGATTGGACCATTTTCGACATAGAGTGCTATGCCCATCTTGCCCGCACTAACCTTCGGTTGGGTCTTTCCCGAGCAATGTACCTCTATTTTGCAGCAAACCGCGACTGGAAAACGATGCAGTTTTCAGTCAGCGTCACGGCGCTCCACGAGCAATTCGGAGATAGATCGGGAATTGATGGGCCATTGATTTATCGGAACGCCTTCAATCAGAAATCCCGCCTTCGCCGGGCCATCGATCATTTGGCCGGTTCCGGCGTTATCCGCTTCAGCGATGTAACCCGCAATCACCTACTCAACGGAGAATTTATCAGGCCGAGCAGCCTCATCACGTTTGCCACAATCGAGCAGGAGCGCGCTCATCGTATCGGTACTCAAGAAGAATTACCTTTCTTGACGGGCCCGCTGCTGGCGCTCAGTGCGCAATCAGTCGAGGCGCAAGTAGCGATACCGAAGAACCCGCCGCGTACGGTTCCAAAGATTTTTCATACGTTCACCGAGCTATTGCCCAGCCTGCGCCCTGCATTGCTACAGCGGGCATGCGACAACGGATGGACTCAGGATCAATTGAGCAATTTTCTCGGATATCTGTTTTGGAAGGAGGCGAACGGTGGGGTCCATAGCCTCATCGGGCTCGCAGTTCGATTGCTGGATGAGGGAATTACGGATCCTCAGCATCGTGAACTGCGCTGGTGCTGGCATGGGATCAGTAGCGAGATCGGTCTTTCGACTCGGGAGGAATGGATCGCCTGGACACGAAAAGAGGTGGTCCGCAGACGCGCTCTGAAGGGAAGGTTCACAGAGCAAAGAAAAGTTACCACATCTGTCCCAGAGATGGAGACCCAGCCATGACACTAGTCCGCATAGCCGTCGCCGCACGCAAGGGCGGAGTCGGAAAGACGACGCTGGCGACCGGCCTGGCATCAGCGTTCGCTGCCGTTGGCATCGAGACGTTGCTGTTCGACCTTGACCCCCAGAGCAATGCCGCCTTCGCGTTGGGCGTTGATCCGACTGCACAGGGGACTGCCGAATATCTCACGGGTAAAGCCGTCGAGCCGACAGGGGCTGCACCTCATTTGCATGTCTTTCCTGGCGGACCGGCTTTGACCAGTTACCTCATCGAGAGCCTCGACGTCGAAGAGCTCCATGACCGAATTCGAGGTCGAAATGAATCAGTGATCATCTTTGATTGCCCTCCCGGGGAGGAGCACCTCGAACGTTTAGCGCTCGTGGCAGCTGATGTTGCGTTGGTAACCGTAGATGCCCATCCATTCGCCGTGAGCGGTGCAGCGCGGGTGCTGGACCTCATCGCGAGCCGAAGGCTCAAGGGAAGGCAATGCCCACACAGGCTTGCCCTGATCGCATCACGGATAGATGCCCGCCGCAGCTTCGATCGGGAGCTTGTTCAGCAATTGGCTCAGGCTTTCCCCAACATTCCGATTTTCAGCGTTCGCCAGGATGCCGCGCTTGCTGCCGCATCTGCCGACCGCATTCCCATCGCCAAAGCGGCACCTGAATGCCGTGGCTACCACGACCTCATCTCCATAAAGGAATGGATACATGACCACTGATCGTAATCGCGTCGTCTCTCAGGATGCCCTGGATGCCGGGCGTGCTTTATCACGCCAAGAAAGTGCCATGAACGCCGATGGGGCGGAAATGCAGGGACGTCGGACAATCTCGTTGGAGGGAATCCAAGACCGCCATGCGGAGACCCGCAAGCTCACGCCAAGCCATGTTGAGCATTTGAGCGAAAGCATAGCTGCGTTGGGCCTGATCGAGCCGATCGTTGTCGACCGTTCGGGCCGCTTGTTGGCAGGTGGGCATAGGCTGCAGGCGATCAAGCAGCTCAAGGCTGAATCGCCCACCGTTTTTGTGGAGCGATTTCCTAATGGCATGATCCCGGTCCGTATCATGGATCTGAATGCGGATACGGATCATCAGCAGGCATTGGCTATCGAGGTCGCAGAGAACGCGCAGCGCCGAAACTACACTTCCCGGGAGGTAAAAAAGCTAGCCAAGCGCTTAGTGAAAGCTGGCTATAAAGACACTGCTGGCCGCCCGAAAGATGGAGAGAAATCACTCGCGCCGGCCCTTGCGGTGGTGATTGGTTGCAGCTTGAGAACGGTTCGGAGACACCTCAGCTCGACCGATAATCAAATAGTGACAGATGTCACCATTACTTCAGATCCATCGCATTTTCTGGCAGTTCAACAGCTTTTAATCGCGACCAATAAAGGTCTCGATAAGCTGAACTCCTGCGCTGAGGTTCCGGCTGATCTCATGGCGATTGCGCGGCAGTTTTCGGATTGCCTGAAAAGTGAGATTCAGCGTCTTGGGGCTGTAAGGCGAGAATTGGCCTGAGTCCTTTTGAAGGTCTAATGGCAAAAAGACTACCGCATACGAAGACAGCGATGCAAGATATAGGTTATACATTAAAACGGTGTTTTACTGTATAACCGCGGTCCCACTCGCTGCCGTCTCTCCCTTTGGTCGAGAACGGCGCTTGGGGCTTTATGATATGTCCGTGCCACTGCGCTTTGCTTGTGATCACACTTTCCAAATGGCATACTCATGACTATCCCACGCGTTCAGATTACCGTTTATTTAACGGCCGAAGGCCAAGCGTTACTACGCGAACGCATGAGGACGTCTGGCCTTAATGCGTCTCAATATTTCGGTTCCCGGTTAAAAAATGCCGATGTGCGGGTCACCCGGCACACATCCGCTCCGAGCAATATTTCCTCGGACGCCATTGGACTGGCGAGGAAGATGTCCGAGCACATGAATGAAATTGCACGTCGGATCAATTCGGCAGACCGCAATGAGCCATTCCCGATGGCCCGTGAGGAGTTTGATCTCATAGACCGCGCTGCGACTCTGTTGGTGGCCAAGCTTTTGCATATCAAAAATGTGGGGAAAGTTAGCCGGAAACTGGGCATAACCAAATGGATGAGGGGCTCCAACAGCCATAACGATTAACCCATGGGGATAGGTTCGGCTAAGCGCTCAATGATTCTTAATTTGGATAAGTTGACGAAATGATCAGCATAAATTCCCCACGTGGACCTGCAGGGCGCCTCTCAGGAGCACGCCTGCTTCACCGCATGCAACAACACCTGCTTCGCCTTCACCTGACCGTAGAACCAATCAGTCGACCAGATGCGGTGCAGGTTCCAATCCCGTTCTTTGAGGATTTCTTCCCGTAGATGGTCACGATCACGCGCCGCACGGCTGCTGTGGTAGGTCGCTCCATCGCACTCGATGCCGAGCGCGAAGCGGCCAGAGTCACGTGGGTGGCGGACGCCCAGATCGACAAAGTAGCCGCACACGCCGACCTGCGGCTCGATCGTGTATCCCTCGGCACGTAGGAACGCTGCCACGGCCTCCTCGAACGGCGAATCCATCGACTGGCCCGTACGAGAGCCAAGGTCTGGCACCGCCACACGTCGATCTGTCTCGCAATAGCGAAGAAATCGGTGAAAATCGACCACGCCTTCATTCTTTCCCTCGCCAATAAGAATTTGTTCGCTGCGCATCGAAGAAAAAACGACCATCTGCTGCTTCGCACGCGTGATGGCTACATTGAAACGGCGCTTTCCTGCAATCCCGTTGATCGATTTGAATCGCTGATGCACCTTGTCCGTGCCTGGGTACTCTGGCCCGTACGTGCATGCGATCACGATGATGTCCCGTTGATCACCTTGGAAATTTTCGAGGTTGCGAACGATGAGCGGCTCAACGCCGCGGCTTTCCTCCTCCATTAGGATCTTGGCCACGATGGCATCACCCTGGCGAGCTTGATCGAGCAGATTGCTGATCGCCTCCTGATGACGCGCGTTCATCGTCAATACGCCGATGGTGGCGCGCTTCTTAGGCGGAATTCCAGCATAGGAACGAAGCGTTTTTACCAAGTACCCGACTACCGCACCTGCTTCGGGGGTATTGACCTGATTACGGAAAAAGCCGTCTGGGACGTAGTGGTGCTTGATCCCTCGGTCATCACGACGGTCAACGGCTGACGGAAAAATGATGAGTCGGTGGTTGTAGGAGAATGCGTTGGCAGGAGCTATGAGCTCTTGGTGCTGGCTGCGGTAGTGCCAGATCAAACCCGACTCGGGAAGCGATGCCTTGGCGAGTTCCAGGATGCTCTCGGCGGCCGCAGCCTCGGCTTCTTCGTCCTCCTCTTCCACGTCATTGGTCGTGGTTGACTGGAAGAAGTTGCTCGGTGGCATCTGTGCTGGATCACCGACGATGACGACTTCACGACCACGAGCGATAGCCCCGAATGCATCTTCGGGAGTGAGCTGTGAGGCTTCGTCCATTACCACCAAATCGAATTCAATGGCCCCAGGGGACAGATATTGAGCGACCGCGAGCGGGGTCATCAGCCAGCACGGACACAGGTCCTGCATCGCCTTACCTGCCCTGGTGACAAGCTTACGAATTGGGAAATGCTTCCGCTGTTTGGAGCGCTCCTTGTCGAGCAATGCCCGCTGCGTCATATCGGCAGTAACACGACTATTTCGTCCTGCTTCCACATGACGACTCGCCACCGAAGCGATCACACGCGCCTGATTCTTTTCCAGCATCGAGAGGTCATGGGCGGCGAATTCTTTGCGCTCGGCTTGATGGCGGCTCCCCGTGAAATTAGCCAACACAGGATTCGCCTGGATAACCATTTCGGCTTGACGGTACAAGATGAGCGAGGCGAACACCGCTAGCATATCCTCGGCTGAGGGACGCGTAATGCGCAAGGTGTTGAGGAGCTGGGCCAGACCGTCATCTGCAAGCTGACGCTCCAACCGCAGCAGGTCGGCGAACGGCAGCAGAGATGCCTCAGCGTCGCTGAGCTGTGCCAAAGCTGTTCGCCGCTGAACAACCGTTTGAGAAAATAGGCATGTTCCACACGGGCCTTCGTACGTCTGCTTGCCAAATCGTTCGGCGAGCGCGACATGCTCTTCGGTCGCTTTGAACAGCGACTCGGCAATGCCAGAAAGTGCTTTAAGGTGATCGAGGGCAGCGCGAGTCCCCAATCCCAGCAACCACGCACATAGCTTCGACGGCAGCTCACGTGCCTGCGCCACGAGAAGCCAATGATCGCGCATCATCGTTGGCGTGAGGTCGGTGGTGCGGAATCCGACTCGATCATCGTAGGTCGCCATCTCGCGGGCCACCGCAGCCGCTTGGGTGTGGGACTCCAAGCTACGCGTCAGGTCGGACAGCGTCAGGACAGGTGTTGAGGCGGCCGAAGACAGCAGATCGAGCGATGAACGCCATTCCGCAAGCGATCGAGGCAGGTGATCGTGCCAGGTCGCAACGGGACTATCCGTCGTCGCGTCGGCAATATTGAGCATACCCACCGTGCGAGCGGTCTCGATGGTATCCTTTACCTGGTTCGCGCTGAAAGCGAGACGCTTCCACCACGTGGCGCGATGTTCCGCATCCGCCGCAACGATCCACTGCACAAGCGGAACGGAGACGTCGTTTGCGCGAACCGCTCGCGTCCACTCGGTGCTGACGGTGACTGGATCCAGGTCACTGGAACCGAAACCCTGACCCAGTTCCTTCGACCAGGGTGCGATGGTCGTGGTGATTGCTCGCACCTGCTGCGCGCTGCGCAAAACGTCTGCAACCGTGCCGAGTGTCGTTTCACGTTGCGTGTGCAGGAGGGCGATGGTGGTGCGCATGCCGACCATTGTGGTGCGGATCGCTTCCAAGGTGGCGACGACGTCGCTGGCCTGACGAGCATCCTCAATTCCGATTCTAGCTGCTACCCGAGCATGTGCAGCTTCGATTTCGGCAACGGCATCACGGCATGCCCGCAGGGTCATGCGTGCATCGCCAACCACCAAATCGAGGCACGATTGCAGTGTGAATCCAGCTGCCATGAGATTGGAGGTCCACTGGCGAGCCTCTTCAATAGATGATACACGCACTTGGTTCCAGGTGCGGCCAGCAAGTACGACCGCGAATGGCTTTAGACCACCAGCGGTAAATTGGCTGTCAGTGTACGCTCCGATTACTTCCAGCGCCTGATTCGGTGTTACACCGGCTTGTGCACCCAGGCCATCGAGTGCAGTGACGATGCGACCAAGCCGAGACGCTGCGGCGGACATCGCCGACGCCTGCGATTCAAGCAACGTCAAGGATTCGCAGTTCCCCGTCGAGGATTGCCACGCCTTCCAGCTGACCAAAGCAGCGATGTGCGTGGAAGTTGACGGCAGTCCAGCAACCTGTGTGGTTGCGAACCACCGTAGAATGCTGCCTGCTTCCTCCCTCGGCAACGTGCGAACCCAGGCGAAGATCTGCTGTGCTTGCGCCCAGTTGGAATCGATGCCTTTCCATTGAGCGCCCAGCGCCATCGCACCGATGCCATCCTGATCGAGTGCGGCAACGGCGCGCTTCCAAGCCACCAATCGATCCAGCAGGGTGATGAGTTCCTGAGTGGAAGGAAGGGCAGCGGTACAGAATCGCATGAGCCGCGCACGCGCTGCACGCCACGACGAGCTGAACCAACGGAAGATTCCCGTCTGCGTTGCGAATGTCCTCCGCAGGGCGGTAATAGCGTCTGCGTCTGGTGCCTCAGAGAGAAGGAAGTGGGATGCAAGACGATCGCGCTCCTGCACGAGCTGGCGCCCAGTCTCAGCGATCACCTCGATCGTGGCTTGAATCGGAAGCTCTGCCCAGCGCCCCAACTGCGTCGGCATCACAGGACTCGGGAACGTGCGGAGGATTTCCACCGTGGCGAAGGCGCCTGTTACGTGGTCGTGGTTGGTCGCTTCGGGGAGGCCCCATGCTGCCAGCAGCTGGTCCGCGACTTGAACAGCTCCACGTCGACCCTGTTCGATGCGAGCCATCACCTCCTGGTCGCGACGGAGGTCATCGAGTGGACGATCAGCCCATGCCGGTACCGTCGAAAGACCCCCACGGATCGTCGCGACTGCCTCGTCCTGTTCGTCGAGATTGCCCGCTAGACGTCCACGGATTTGTGCGAATTTGACTTCTATTGCCTGGAAGGCTGCGAGCTGAGAGGCCAGCTCTGGCACCTTTTTTAGCGGAAGCACGCCCTGGCAGACAGCAGCCACCGTTGGCTGATCGATCTCGGTGAGCGACAACGCGCGTGACACGAACGGCGTACGGGCGAGCGCCAAAAGAGCCCCCACTGACGGCGAAGCTAAGCGGGGAAGAATAGGGGATGTGCGTGCAGAGATCGCATGCCAGGCGGCAACTACATCGGCAACAGAAACAGCCAATTCTTCCAGTGCAGAGAGTTGCACGGTATGCGCGGCGCGTGGCAGTGAAGCTAAGCGTTCCGCCAACGAATCCTGAGCGGCACCATCGACATTTCCCAGGCCGATACCGCTCGTGCTAATGGCCAACTGGTGGTCCCGTAGGCTGCTCAGCGAGGACACCAGCTCAGCAATACGAGTGAAGGCGTCGCCGCCCGCCAAGAGGTAGGCGACGACACGCTGGTTGAGCTGTCTTGGGATCGCAGGGACCGCGTCGTGTGGGAACTCAGTAAGAGCGTGCAGGGTTCCCCACGTGAGCCCACCAAGCGCCTGCACGCCTTCGGGCAGTTCCCCTGCGATTGCACGGTGGGTTTCCAGTGCGAGGTGGACCGAGTTGATGTGGTCGAGAGCCGATCCCGCTTCGGCCAGGCGGGTGCCAGGCACGAGGCCCCCCGTTAGCTGGCGCACGGCGGGACCGAGTCGTTCAACGATTTCTGCCGGCTTTTCGTTTCGCAGCGGCAGTGACTGGGTCGCGCTGCTCACATGACTCGCGTACTGTTTCACCAGCGCTTCGAGCGTGGCTACCTGTTTCACGTCGCCGCCCGATGCCGCGGCGATCTTCGATACGATCCATGGCGATGGACGTTCGATGAAGGGCACGGCGCGAATTGCGAGCAGACTCTTTTTTACTGACGCCAGCGACTGTTCGCTGAGACTGGGATCGATAAGTTCCAGCGCCGTTTTCAGGTCGGAAACCTTTTCCAAACAGACGCGCAGGCTTCGCATGACCTGGGGCACTTGCGACGCCATCAGGTCGATCGGGGACCACCCAATCCAGGTGTCGTTGGTGTTATCCAGCAGATGGCGCCACTCACGCAATGCATGGTCAGCTTGCGCTTTCCACGCATCGACGGCGATCTGGGTAGGTGGGAGACTGAGCTGAATACTTTCAGCTGAGAACTCCGACCCCAAGATCTGCTGAGCCCGTTCTCTCGTGGCATTTGCCGACCTGATGACGGTCGCGTTGACACCGTAGACACCGATGCCACTGAGTCCGTTGGCGACCGTATTCAGCCGCTTCGCCGCGGCGGTCAGATGGGAGTTGCTGGCCGCCGAGCGGGGAGCCTTGGTGCGTGCGTCCTCAGCCTTTTGAAAATGTTGATGGACCTCGACTGGCCGCGACTTGTCGGTGTAGAGCGGAAGACAGAAATCGCTCACACCAACCTTGGTCAAATTGCTGAACACCACGTTGAGAGCGGCCATCTTCTGAGCGACGAATAGGACTCGTTTCCCTTCGTGCAGAGCGGTGGCTATCAGGTTGGTAATTGTCTGCGATTTGCCTGTGCCTGGTGGACCGATGATCGTGATCGACGTGTTGTTGCGAGCGGCAAGCAGCGCGGCGTACTGGCTCGAATCGGCATGGAGCAGAATCGGCAGATCTTCCTGCGCTTGGTGCTCGGCGACCTCCTCGGCAGAAGGGATAGGGGATTGCTCATTCGGGTCGTAATACGCGCGACGTTCAGCGAGGGCTGCGATGACGGGATGTTCGAAGAGAGCCGACTGGTCTGGCCAATTGGCTGGATCCAGATCCAGCCACATGCGATACCTCGAAAAATTAAAGAAACCCAGGCTGATCGTCGGATGTATCTTGCAGCCGAGCTTGCGGCTCACGGCTTGCGTGATTGCACCGATGTAATCAGACCAGGTTTCGTACTTTTCTGAGTCGTAGTCGGGGAGGGTTAGCCTTTGATCGGACTTGAATTTTTGAATCAGGCACGGGTTCCCCTGCGCCTCGTCGGCATCCATCTCGATGGTGAATTTTAAGTCACCGCCCCCAGGGGGTGTGAGCCGCTTCAATTTCACGTGCACCAGGATCAGCGGGCTGCACACGCGAGTCCGCTTTGGTCCTTCGGGTTCTTGCTGCACGGGGACTTTGATCCTCGACGGTCCTTCCTCGATTTCCCAGTCCAAAAATCCGATTGCCAGGAAGAGACAGGAGTCCCCCGTTGATGATTCGAGCGTCTCCTGCTTGCGATAGATCGTCAGCAGCTTGGCGGTGCTGGCTTTCAGCGGTAGCGGGCTGATTAGACCACCCTCGGCGATATACGTCTGCAAGCGCTTTGCGATGTCGTCGGTCGACCGTGATTTGCTCGAACCGCTCTGTCTCGTGCGAATGCTGAGCGCATGACCAGCGATCTCGGTTTCCACGTCCCCAGATCGAAGGCTGCCGATGGCCTCGGCCTGCTCCTGTTCCGTGAGGATGAGGATGTCACGTGTGCGTTCCTCAGTGACAAGCTGGTCCCAAGCCGCGCCAGCGTTGCCCATAAGCACGAGGGAATCGGCAGTCGTCTTACCTTCGTCTGGGTTCCCAGGGCCGAAGTGGACCAGACGGTTCCTACGCGTGAGATCGAGGAGCTTCTGCCGTGCGGCAGCGATCACCTTGGCAACTGAGCTAGCGCCACTCGACCTAGGGTCAGTCGAGAAGGGTCCTGATGGCTCGATTTGGTTCGTGATGCTCGCACCGCGCAAGCGACGTTCGATCGAAGCATGCAGCTCCTTCGCCCCAGCCGAATCGCGGTGTTCAAGTTCGTCGAGAACTTGGCTGATGACAGCTGGATCCATGGAGGCTGCCAGCTCTTGGAGCTGACCGATGCGAAAATTCATGTACGGACGCGGCATTACCTAGTTTAGACTGACCGTACAGTCTCGCTAGGGGTCGACATCTGTACTTTATGCGCGCTTGGCGCACGGATGGCGAAGATAAGCAAGTATAGATGAGCTTTATGCCTGCGGATTCCTGATCACCCCAAGCGGCGAATGCGGCGTTAGTCGCTGTGCTGTAGACAGTTACGAGTCATTGCTGTCTTTTTGCGGAAATCGTTACTCGACGCGGATTTATTTCCAGATCAGTCAGCTGGCCCATCTAATGTGGATGTAGTACGTCTGGTAAGCCGGAGAGGGTTGCTCATGTTCGTTGGACATAGCCGGCCGCCCCGGCCATACGGGCGCCCTGTACGCTCCACGTCTCTCGTACTGCATC
>JBIILZ010000157.1:0-7045 GCA_044338255.1 Planctomycetota bacterium
ACACCTGGTCAACAAAAACGGATGGATCTGCATCGCCCTACAGGCGCTTGGTATTTCAGAAGATTGCATCAAGCCCGTGCTTTCACGATTGGCATTATATTAAAATTCGAACTCTTGAGTGTGCGCGGTATGTTGTCTGGTCAGCGTCCACTTACTTAAATTTATTAAATTTATTAAATTTATTAAATTTATTAAATTTATTAAATTTATGGCCAACCAATAAATCTTTTTGCCCGCCCATGCCGAGGGCACAGGTCTTGCAGGCGTTCTTCGCGCGCAGAGCGCGGTACATCTTCACCACCCCGCCCGCCTGGTAGGCCTTGCGGAAGGTGTAAGCGATGGCGTGGAAGCCACCGCCCGAAGTTGGAATGCAGGACATGCGCTTGTTTATCCGCTCGAAGCGGACTGAGCAATGTTGAGTTGTCTAACAGCGCTGCCCCGGAATCACGCAGGCTTTCGTGTCCGCGACGGTCTGAGCGTCAGCTGCGCTTGATCGACCACATCGTCCCTGAGCTGAGACAGGAGCACGCCAGGGTCGCTCCCCCGAGGGCGAAGATGGTATCGCCGATGACCCGCAGCCCGCGCAGATCCTGCATTAGGTCCTGCTGCCTGATTTCGGCCGAGCGTGCCGACCACAAGTCCGACCTCCATGCTGTCATCCCAGAAAACGCAGTTGAGACCCATCTGCGGCGTTGCTTGACGCTCGCAATGGCGCTGCCATTCCATCGCATCATGCGCCTAGCCGCTGGACCACACCTGCGATTTTTGTGCCACCCATTTGGTGACATGAGAAGGTACTGAATAATTGTTATTATCTTCGATAAGTTCTTTCAACTTGCCGTCGCAACTGTGTTTTTCTCAGGATCAAGTGACTTCATCCAACGTTTGCATGTCTCGCCCGCATCCAATCAAGAAGCCGCACTCTCAACAAACAACGCACAGCGATTGCGGATCCAACGCAATCCGTGCTGCGCGGCAGCAACATCGCGTACCGCCCGATGGCCAACCGCCCGTCCATGCATTTGCCGCCAGCCGGTCATGGTCGTGATCCATGCCTCGAGTTTCACCTCGAGCCGCGACAGGATTGCCGGCAAGCGGGGATCGATGACGCCACGTTTGTCTGGACGCAGTATCTTTCCGGTGAGATCGACCAAGGTCAGATAGTCGTCCACCGATAATTCGAACGAGCACAGTGAGGCGCCATCATGAGCCCGCTGACAGCGCGCCAGGGGCGCGACCATCATACCCGACTCGGCAGAGGCGACTGCACCCGCGACAGACTCCTCGGCAATGCCAGCCCGCTTCAAGGATACGACGGCTTGTTCAGGCGTGGACTCCCCAGCTGCCACCCGCGCCTGTACCCGCCGCACTACGCGATGGCGTTGTCGCGCACCGACGCGAGTACGCACCGAGGTGAAGCGCGAGGCCTCGGGTGTGGGCGCCATGCGCGCACGCACCGGATTGAGATCGACATACGCCATGCAGGCAATGACGGCCGCCTGGTCGAGCAAAGGCACGGAGGTATAGCGGCCCTCCCAAAAGCGACCGGAGCACTGGTCCTCGGCATTTGCCCGCCGTGCGAGCGGCTCTTTAAACGCACGCATGAACCACGACAGATCCGCCAAACGCGCGCGCCGTTCGGCCACCCAAGCGGCATTCTGAGCTAGATGTTCGATGACCGGATCACGCTCGCCATTCACGACCATACGCTCGGCATTCTTGCCAAACACCATCAGCCAGCGTTCGACCACCTCGCGTGCCGACCATGCCGAAGCCGCCTCCGGCAACATCCGCACCACCGCATGCACATGATTCGACATCACCGCGTATGCTGCGACCTCCACCGCGAAGACTCCGGTCAACTCCTTCAGCCGGTCCTCAATCCACTGCCGACGATATTCCCACTTACCATCCCGCCCACCGCAGAGATAGGCTTTGCGTACGCATCGCGAAATCACGTGGATCCATACCGGACGGTCTGGAATTTGGCGGGAGCGGGGGATGGGCATAGTCTTAAACTACTATGTTATTAGTAATTACAACCATTTATTGGGTGGCTATATTTTTCCGCGCCGAGCGAATAAGACGCAGGCGCGCGAGCTCGATCCGTATAGGACAATGCCTTGCAGTCCGTGCAGTCGGCACTTTGGCCCCGCATCTTGGACTGCGGACTGCAATGCCTGCAACCCAGTAAGAATAATGAAAATTTGGATTCAAACCGCAGACCTCATCTAGGCGCCTTGGCATGGTTACTGCTCATACTGAATGTGAGTAAGTGAATTGCTCATCACGCACTTGCACAAGATAGGGACGCAGCAATGCCGATGACCGACACCGCGTGGCACGCGCGCGCCGCGGACGAAACGGCGACGGAGTTGCGCACGGACGTCGGGCGCGGACTCGTCGGCGCAGACGCGGCCGAACGGCTCGCCCGACACGGTCCCAATGCCCTCGCCCAGGCGAAACAACGGTCGGCGCTGGCGATCGTCCTTCACCAGTTCCGCAGTCTCATCGTGGGACTGCTCGTCGTCGCCGGCGGGGTCGCACTCGCGCTCGGGGATGTGGTCGAGGCGCTCGCAATCCTGGTCGTGATCGTGCTCAATGCCGTCATCGGCTTCGTGACGGAGTGGAAAGCGGCGAGTGCGCTTGCGGGGCTGCGCAAACAGTCGGTCGCCGTCGCCCGCGTGTTGCGCGATGGACAGGAACGTCAACTCCCGGCGGAAGGGCTCGTGCCCGGTGACGTGGTGCTCCTTGCCACGGGAGACCGCGTGCCGGCAGACGGCCGCGTGATCGAGCAAGCCCGGCTGCAGGTGGACGAATCGGCACTTACAGGCGAGTCGTTGCCGGTCAACAAGTCCGCTGACCCAGTGGCCGATCGCCATGTGCCGCTCGGGGACAGGACCAGCATGGTGCACATGGGTACCGCGGTGACCGCCGGTAGGGGCAAGTTCATCGTCACCGTGACCGGCAAGCAAACACAGATGGGCCGGATCGGCACGCTCATCGATGAAGTCGGCGAGCACGGTACTCCGCTGGAAGGTAAGCTGGCGCAGCTCAGTCGCGCGCTGCTCGTCATCGTGCTCGTGCTTTGTGCCGTGATCGTGGGGGCCGGCTGGCTGCGCGGCAATGAGCTGCTGTTCATGGTCGAGGTCGGCATCTCGCTGGCGATAGCAGCGGTACCCGAAGGCCTGCTTGCCGTGACGACCATGACGCTCGCCGTGGGCATGCAGCGCATGGCCGGCATGAACGCGCTCATTCGCCGGCTACCCGCCGTGGAGGCGCTGGGCTCGACCACGGTGATCTGCTCGGACAAGACGGGGACGTTGACGCGAAACGAGATGACCGTGCGCGCATTCCACATCGCGGCGCGCCGCGTGGAAGTCACCGGTACGGGCTACTCGGCGCAAGGTGAGTTCAAGGTCGAAGGGCAGAAAGTCGAAGGCCTCGAGGCTGAACCGACGACGCAGTCCAGCGCCGAAGCGCCGCTGCGTCTGGCGCTTCGCATTGGTGCGCTGTGCAACGATGCGAAGCTCGATCGATCGGGTGTTGGCACCACGGTGCTCGGCGACCCTACCGAAGCCGCACTGATCGTCGCTGCAGAGAAGGCCGGATGGGACCTGGCCGGTCTCGAGCGCGACTACCCGCGAACGCGGGAAGTCCCGTTCAGCAGCGAAACCAAACGCATGGTGACGGTGCACACGGCGCCCGATGGCCGCACGGTCGCCTACGTGAAGGGTTCACCCGCCGCGGTGCTTGAGGCCAGCGTGTCCGTACTCGGCGCCGACGGCGTCACTGCGATGTCAGCCGAGACACGGCAAGGCGCACGCACGACGAACGATGAACTCGCCGCGGCCGCGTTGCGCGTACTCGGGTTGGCCTACCGTGACTTGTCCGAGGCGTATGACGAAGCGGACCTCACGCGCGGACTGACCTTCGTTGGCCTGGTCGGCATGATCGACCCGCTGCGCGACGAGGCCCGCGGAACTATCGCCACCTGCCGCGAAGCAGGGATCCGCGTCGTCATGATCACCGGCGACCAGCAGGCCACCGCGGCGGAGATCGCGCGCCAGTTGGGCCTGGACATCGACGCCGAGGGCAAGCCGCTGCGCATCGTGCACGCCCGTGAGCTGGCCGCGCTGGATGCCGAAGGTTGGTTGGAAATCGTTGCCGACGCGGCTGTCTTCGCCCGCGCATCGCCCGAGCACAAGCTGAAGATCGTCGATGCGCTGCAACGACGAGGTCACGTGGTTGCAATGACTGGCGATGGCGTGAACGACGCGCCGGCCCTGCGCAAGGCCGATATCGGCATCGCCATGGGGATTCGGGGCACCGAGGTCGCGAAAGAGTCGGCCGATATGGTTATCACTGACGATAACTTTTCCACCATCGTCGGTGCGGTCGAGCAGGGTCGGATCGTCGTCCACAATATCCTGCGCTTCATCCACTACCTGTTCTCGTGCAACTTCGCCGAGATCGTCACCGTGTTCGCCGCCATCATGATCGGCTGGCCGCTGCCACTGGGCGTGCTGCAGATCCTGTGGCTCAACCTGATCACGGACATCTTCCCCGCGATGGCGCTCGCCCTGGAGCCATCGGCTCCCGACGTGATGAAGCGCCCCCCACGCGACCCCGCCCAGCCGTTGATGACGCCGCGCTTCGGCTGGCTCATCGTCTGGCAGGGCGGGTTGATCGCGGCCTGCACGCTGGCGGTCTTCGCGATCGGCATGCGCTGGTACGGCACCCAGGGCGAGGGCCTGCGGCACGCCGTGACGTTAGCCTTCATGACGCTGGCGTTGGCGCAAGTCTTCCACGCCTTCAATGCGCGCTCGCAAACCCGCTCGTCGCTGTCGCGCCTGTTTACGAACGCCTGGCTCTGGGGCGCGACTGTCCTGTGCGTGCTGTTGCAGCTCGCCTCCGTGTACGTCCCGTTCCTGAGCGATGTCTTGCGCACGGTGCCGCTTAGGGCAGCTGACTGGGCCGTGATTGCAGTGGGCTCGCTGGCGCCGGTGGCGGTGGTGGAGATGGTCAAAGGGGTGCAGCGCTGGCGTGGGCGCCGCAGATGATCAGCCACTTTCTTCAAGCACCCCTTTAACGTAGAGCCGCTGTACCACGACCATGAGCACGACACCAACCCCCACTTCCCCGCGCTCCGGTCCTCTCATGAGCCTTCTCAGCGGCCTTCATCTCAAAAGCAATTTCCTAGCATTCCAGTTCCGTAAAATGTTCGACGACCTTATGATGGCAGGGCCCTTGTCCCGATCATGCGCGACTATGCCAGCTCTTTCGCCGAGGCACGGTGCGACGTTGGCGAAAGGGAAGCGAGGATGACAAACCATCACAATCGCCCGTCGAACCGCTGTGGCTCCTTTGCCAAGGCCGGGGTTTGGCTCTACATCGTCGCCATCGGATTCTTCACCTTTGCCGCGGTCGAGCTGGAAAAATGCCTGAGCTTCCACACCGTATGAACGCGCCACTGCCAGACGACATTGAGCATCAGGCTCCCGCCGCGAACCCCGCCCGGCAACGCAGCTTCGCGGACTTTGCCAGGAAATTCGCGCTGGTCGCCGCGGTCGTCATCGCGCTGCTGCTCATCACGGTGGCGACGCAGATCTTTCTCGTCCTTTTCATGGCGATCCTCGTGGCGGTGTTCGTGCGCAGTCTCAGCGGATGGGTGGTCGCGCACACGCCACTTACTGAACGCTGGGCGGTCGCCGTCGTGCTGCTCGCGTTGGTGGCGCTGCTGGTAGGATTGGTCGTGGTCAGCGCCCCGAGCCTGAGCACGCAATTCGACGCGCTGTGCCAGACGATTCCCGCGTCCGTCGAACGGCTGCAGCAGCAGATCGAGCGATATGAGTGGGGCCGTGCGTCGGTGGCCGCGGCCGGCCACGTCGGGGATTACCTGCCCGAGCCGGACGCCCTCGTGCGTCGGGTGGCGGGGGTCTTTTCGACGACTTTTGGCGCGGCCGGCGCGTTCCTCGTGGTGCTCTTCCTCGGCATTTACATGGCCATTGAGCCGCGCACTTATCGCCGCGGCCTGCTCCATCTCGTGCCGCCCCCCCGCCGGGCACGCGCCGGGGCGGTGCTCGATGAATTGCGCGCGGTGCTCGTGTGGTGGCTGCTGTCGGTTTTGATGTCGATGACGGTGGTCGGCCTGCTCACCGGCATCGGTCTTTGGCTCCTGGGAATCCCGATGGTCTTCGCGCTGGCGTTGCTGGCCTTTCTGCTCGCGTTCATTCCGAACATCGGGCCGATCCTCGCCGCCGCGCCCGCGGTGCTTATCGCCTTCACCATCTCGCCGACGAAGGCGCTCTATGTCGCGCTGCTCTACATCGGCGTTCAGACGGTGGAGAGCTATTTCATCACGCCTTTCATCGAGCGCAAAACCGTCTCGCTGCCACCGGCACTGACCGTCACCGTGCAGCTCCTGCTTGGCCTGCTCACGGGCCTGCCGGGCATCATGGTCGCCGCGCCGCTCACGGCTGCGGGCCTCGTACTGGTGCGCCGCCTGTATGTCGAAGACACGCTTGGCGACCGCACCGGAATGAAGGTGTCCGCTCATCCAAGCCGCTCTCCGGGCTCTCAAAATCGCGCGTCCTTGAGATCGCGCGATTTTGAGAGGGTCAGGCGGCGTTGATCCTGGTGGCACGCCGGGCGGCGTAGGCCGCCGGGGTGAGTTCCAGGGGGTCGACGTCGCCGGCGATGCAGGCGGGCATGATGGCCTTGAGGTAGGTCAGGGCGTCGAGTCCGAGGAGCCGGCAGGATTGGAAGATGCCGAGGAGGATGGCGGCCCAGGCTCCGCCGTCCTCGCTGGCGACGAAGAGCCAGTTTTTGCGGCCGATGGCGACGGCGCGTTGCTGGCGCTCGGCAATGTTGTTGTCGAGGGGGAACACCAAAGGGGGCAGACAACCTTAAATGATTGTAACCATTCGCCGCCCCCATTGTCCTTCTGCAACTTGGCACTGGCGACAACGCCCCGACTTGTCATGCTGCGATCATGCCAGTCACCACCCCAGCTTTGGTCCCGCCATCGATAGAGGTGGCGTTA
>JBIILZ010000158.1:0-7016 GCA_044338255.1 Planctomycetota bacterium
TAGCTGCAGTGAAATGACTTATGTACATTTTATTCATAATGAAAAGTCATAAGTGAAGGTGGTTGTTTAAACCCACGAAAAAATTGGCAGTTATCTCAATTTTCAGGGATGAGCGCATTGTGCGATGAAATGCTATAATTCCCAACTGCCAGAAATCTAAGGGAGTGCAGTCAAGATCTATTTATTACGCATGGTTAACTGGATGTATTCAGATGATCAGAATCATGGTGATTCCGGAAGATCCCTCAAATGGATACTGTTTGGTGATTAATGGACATGGAATTTCACCATAATTGACTTAAAAAAGCAAAGAGAAAAACGAATAATTTAGTTATAAAGATCCTGGAGCCTAACCGTGACAATATATTCCAGCTTTCTCTGTATTCCTTCACTCTTGATTGGCCTTGCCATTGCTGCAACAGCCGTGGATTTGGAGATTAAACAGAACCATCCTGACGGCATTTATGAACCAGGACAGACCGTCACCTGGACGGTGTCGGCAACGGGCGAGGTGCCCGGCCAAATGCCTTATACGCTGAAATATACAGGCGGCCCGACGGTGACTACCACGGGAACACTCGCCTTCGCCGATGGCCGGGCAGAAGTCAGCGCCAGTCGGCCTGATGCGGGGACGCTCCTCCTGAGTATTCCCCACGATGGCGTGACCAGCTACGGTGGCGTCGCCTACGACTGGACCAAGATCCCGGTCTCGGCACCGGCTCCCGAGGACTTCGATGCTTTCTGGACCGCCAAGTTGGCCGAACTAGCGACCGTGCCGGCCGACCCTCGGTTGGAAGAGGTCGAGTCCGGTACGCCCGGGGTGAAGCTCTGGAAGATCACCATGGGCAACATCCGCGACAGTCGCATCCATGGGTATCTCGCCCGACCCGAAGGCGAGGCCCCCTGTCCGGCCATGCTGGCGGTGCAGTGGGCCGGAGTTTATCCACTCGAAAAAAGCTGGTCGATCGCCTCGGCCAAAAGTGGCTGGATGGTCCTCAACATTATCGCCCACGACTTGCCGGTAGATGAATCGAAAGAGTTCTACGCCCAGCAGAGCGAGGGCGACTTGAAGAACTATCCTCATATCGGAGCCGATGACCGCGAAACCAGCTACTTCCTGCGCATGTACCTGGCCTGCTACCGTGGCGCCGACTACCTGACCCAGCGAGTAGACTGGAACAAGAAGGTCTTTTTGGTGCAAGGAGGCAGCCAGGGCGGCCTGCAGTCGATTGTGACCGCCGGCCTGCATCCGGCGGTCACCGTGATCACAGCCAACATTCCCGCCGGCTGTGATCACACGGCCGCCGACCTCAAACGCGCTCCCGGTTGGCCGGTCCTGGTCAATACCTGGTACGGCAAGGACCAAGTCAAGCTACGCAGCACCAGCCGCTACTTTGACGCGGTGAATTTCGCCCGTCGCATCCGTTGTCCGGTACTGGTCGGCATGGGCCTCATCGACGTCACCTGTCCACCCGATGGCGTCTTTGCCATGTACAACCAGATCAGTGCACCGAAGCGTCTGGTGATCATGCCGGCCGCCGCCCACATGGGCCCGCACGGTCCATACTATTCGGTAATGGGAACCTGGTGGGCCGCCGCGAAAGACGGCAAGCCACTGCCGATGGAGTAAACCCGGAAGCTGCCGCCTGGTTTCCGTCCCCCATTTCAAAATCAGCTATCCAGACTCACGATGACCACCACCGACATTGATGCAGAATCCCTGGCCTACGCCGGACGTCAGGGTGTCCTCTGCGCCCGAGTTCGCTGGACGTGGGTTCAGGCGCTGTGCGCCGTCCTCCTGCTGGCAGTCGTGGTGGTCGGAGCGGTTGCTCGGCCGGAAAGCACCTGGGTGGTCGGCAGCCTGGTCGTCGCCGTTTTGGTGGCTGCGACGGTCGGCCTCCGTCTCGTAGCGATGATCCTCACCGGGCTGCGTGATCCGACCCTGGTCGTACCATCCGCCGAACTGGCGGCCCTCGATCGCTCGGCCCTGCCGCGCTACAGCGTGCTGGTGCCGCTGTATCGCGAGCCCGAGGTGGTGCCGCACCTGTTGGCGGCGCTCGCGGCGATCGACTATCCGCGTGACCGTCTTGAGGTACAGATCCTGATCGAACCAGATGATCTGGGCACACGCGCGGCATTGGAAGCGTGCGCCATGCCGGCGTGGATGCGGATCACCGAAGCGCCCGAGGGTCTGCCGCGGACCAAGCCGCGTGCCTGCAACCGTGGCCTCGCCCTGGCCACCGGCGATCTGCTGGTGATCTTCGATGCCGAGGACCGCCCTGAACCCGACCAGCTGCTGAAGGCCGCCGCCGCCTACCGCCGATTGCCGGAGGACGTGGTCTGTCTGCAGTGCCGTCTCGATCATTACAATTCGCAACAGAGCCTGGCCTCACGCTGGGCCGCGATCGACTACCTGGTGTGGTTCCGCCTGGTGCTGCCGGGGATGCAGCGAATGGGTGCGCCGATTCCCCTGGGTGGCACATCCAACCATTTCAGGGTCGAGGCCCTGCGTGCCCTCGATGGCTGGGATCCCTTCAATGTCACCGAGGACTGTGATCTCGGCCTGAGGATCGTTCGGCGCGGCTGGCGGACCTGCATGCTGGCCTCGACGACCTGGGAGGAGGCGGTGACCACAATGCCCGCCTGGGTGCGTCAGCGTTCACGTTGGATCAAGGGCCATTTGCAGACCTGGATGGTGCATTCTCGCCGTGGTGCACTGCGCTCGTTCGGGGCACGCAGCTATGTCCTCATGGCCCTGGGCACCGCCGGGCTGATAGCGACTCTGCTGATCAACCCGCTGGCCTGGACGGTGGTGCTGCTCTGGCTGGCGATCGGCTGGAGCGTGGTCGATGCCAGCGATCCCTGGTCGGTTGCCGGGTTGGTGCTCACCGGCGGCCTATTGCTCGCCAACCTGGTGGTGGTTGGCATCAACGTTGCCACCTGCCTGCGCGTGCAGCGGCGCGATCTCCTGCCGGCGGCGATGCTCAGCCCGCTCGCCTGGGTCCTGCAGAGCCTTGCCGCTTGGCGCGCCGCCTGGGAGTTCCTCGCCCGACCCTTTCACTGGGAGAAGACCCAGCATGGCCAAGCCGTGCACGATGGCACCGGGCTGGGGATCCGCAGCGGCCTTTTGGCCATGGTGGTGGCAGGATTCTGCGGATTGGGCGTGCTGCTGCTGGCGGGGGCGCGAATCAGGAATGATCTCCGACATCAGGCCGAAGTGGCGGAGCAGACCAAGCTAGCGCAACTGGCCGCGATGCCCGTCCCCGTGCAGCTACCTCTGCGCTATGTCCCCGTCGCCACCACCGCCAAGGGGTTGGTGTCGATTGAAAATGGGCAACGCTCGAAGCTTTGGCAGGTGGTGACTGAGAAAGGCGCTCCGGCCAGTCTAGAGCCCATTCCCATGCTCCGCGCCGAGGCGCGTTTTCCCGCCGAGCAGCTCGATCTGGTGAGTCGGGCACCGCGCGACCTCGGCGAGGTCGCCGCCCTAGCCTGCGATGTGCTGGTGGCGACCGACGCCCCCTACGATCTGCGGGTGCTGGTGCATTGGCGGGACGAGGACGGCCGCTGGTTCCAGCATCTCGCAGCCCAACGCCTGCTGCCGGGGACCTGGACCAGGCTCGAATTCCCCTTCCACGAAGCGGGCGTATGGCAGGCCTTCGAACATTCGCGCGACTGGCATCCAGACCTATTGCGCAGCGCGAGCGAGATCGGCCTCCACTTTCAGTCCGCCCTGTCCTATGCCGGCCCGCTGACGGTCGCCAACTTACGTTCGCTGCCGATGGCAGCTCCGTCTGTAGCTCCTGTGTGCACCCTGCAACAGCCGGCGATGACCACCGTCGCGGTGATGGCACGATGGCAGCTGCAAGCGGATCTCGGTCGCTCATGGACCAATCCGTTCGATCCCCGCGAGGTCGCCGTCGATGCCGAATTCACCACCCCGTCTGGTGTTGTCGAACGCGTGCCGGGATACTACTTCCAGGATTACCAACGCAGCCTGGTGAACGGGGCCGAGCGCGTGACGGCGATCGGCGGGCCCGGTTGGCGCGTCAACTACCGCGCCCGCCAGCCTGGCATCCACCGTTGGCGACTGCTGGTTTCCGATCACGCCGCCGCTCCCACGGCGGTATCGACAGGCGAGTTCACCGCCACGCCCTCGACACATCCCGGCTACCTGCGCCGCAGCCCGAAGAAGCCCGACCTGCTGATGCGTGATGACGGCAGCTTTGCCTACCCGATCGGCCAGAATCTGGCCCAAGCGGTGGACCTGGAACAGCCCTTCCCATACAAGTTCACGGTCCCGCCTGCCCAAGGCACGTATACGTACGATCGGTATTTCCAGGACATGGCCGGGGCCGGGATGAATCTGGCACGCCTGTGGATGACGCCCTGGAGTTTCGGTCTCGAGGGCAACCCACGCTGGCAGGACTTCCATGGCCTCGGACGTTACAGCCAGGCCAACGCCTGGCGCCTTGATCAGGTGCTCGATCGGGGGGAAAAACTGGGGATCGATATCCTCCTCACCTTGTGCCACCAATCGGAATTCAACACCAATTTCGGTAGCAAAGCGTGGTACGACAGCGCCTTCAACCCGCGCAATGGCGGCACCCTGCGTCGGCCAGAAGCCTTTTTCACCGATCCCGAGGTCCAGCTCCAGTACCAGCATCGCATGCGTTATCTGATCGCGCGGTGGGGTGACCGACCCAACGTGGCGGCCTGGGAATTTTTCGGCGAAGCCAACCTCTTCCCGGGCTTTGATCCCGCCGCCTGCGCTCGTTGGCACCAGGAGCTCCTCACCTATGTGCGCAAAACCGACCCCTATCAGCACCTGATTTTCACCCATGTGCACAACTGGCAGCGGGGTCACGAACTCTGGGCGCTTCCCGGCATCGATTGTATCCAAGGCAACGGCTACATCCGTCCGCCCAACGACAGTCCCAACCATGTCCGCAACTTCGATCGTTACCTGGCGGAAGTGCAGCTGTACCGCAAGCCGGTGCTAGTCGCCGAATATGGTGGCCGTGCCGAACAAGGCGCCCCTTCGCATGACTACCTGGAGGCCCAGTTGCACAGCGGCCTGTGGGCTTCGCTGGTGCGTCCGTTCGCTGGTGTCGCCTTGCACTGGTGGTGGAACTTCACCGACGGCGCCCGGCTGTACGGACATTACAAGGGTCTTTCCCGTTTTGCGGCCGGCATCGACCGTCTCGAGCGCGACTACGCCCCCGCGCGGGTCACGCTCCAACCCAATGCGGGCCTCGTCGTGGCTGGCATGCAGGCAAAGGATGCGGGCTTTTATTGGGTTCATGACCCCAGAATCTTTGAGCATTGGCAGGGATTGAAGCCCCACGCCGGGGCCGTGCTCCGACTTTCCGGACTGCGCCCAGGCCGCTATCGGCTGGAATTATGGGACACCATGACCGGCAACGTGAACGAAGTTCGCGAGCTGAACATCGAGGGTGAGATCAGCATCGCACTCCCGACGATAAACCGCGACCTAGCGGTCAAGCTTCTGCCCAAGACTGATCCGACGGCGCAATAACCAGACCGGCATCGCGGTAGAGAGAAAGCATGATTCGGCCAAAACCGGGTGATTCTTCCTGCGTTCATCCCCACAGCGTACCCACCGAGTTTCGCTGTACATTTGACCTGACGGAACAGGCCTGGCAGATCGTCCCTCTCTATAATCGGCTGTCAGTAACATTTCGTAAGGCTGCGTCATTGATAGAGAAAGCGCCATGAGTCATGACCTTGATCATCCCCTGCTCCGCCTGGCGGCACACCCCAACGATCGGGCGGCCTGGGGTGCCGTAAATGAAGCCTATCACGCCCTGTGTTGGCATATCGCCCTACGCATGCTCGGTGATGAGCAGTCCGCCGCTGATGCGGTCCAGGACTGCCTGCTCGCCATTCGCTCTGCGGCTCATCGGTTCCACGGGGGTGGAGATCCAGCCGGAGCCGCCACCGCCTGGGTGGCTCGCATCGCGGTAAACACCTGCCTCCAACACCGTCGACGTCGACGAAGGCGGGAGCATGACCTCCCCAGCGATCTCGTGGCACCCAGTGAACAAAGCACTACCGAGGAACTTTTGCCATTCCTCCGTCAAGCCCTCGACGACCTGACTGCCCATCAACGCGAGGCGGTGTCATTGCGCTATCTCGCGGGCCTCGATTTTGAAGGCGTTGGTCATGCCTTGGGAATAAAAAGCGGGGCGGCTCGAGTGCGGGTTCATCGCGGCCTGGCTGCGCTGCGCGAACAACTGGCCGGACGTGGCATCACGCTTTCGACTGCCGCCTTGATCGTGCTGTGTGACCAAATCGCCGAAGCCGCCTCGCCACCACCACCGCCTGACATCATCGCCTCATGGACCACTGCCAACCTGCCCGCCACCACATTCCTTAGCAAGGGAGTCATTATGACCATTTCCGCAAGCATCCTCAGTGCCAGCCTCCTTGTCGGTGCCGTGATCATTCCTCGGTACCAGGTTCCGGCCCTGGTTGGCGCCGAGCCGCCTGCGGTTTCTTCACCAACTCCGCATCAAGAAGCCGATAGGCGAGCCATCATTCTCGCCCTGCAACGGCTTGATGGAGCCTGGCCAGGAGAAGGTGTCACGCCCACAGCCTATGCCCTTCTTACGTTCTTGGGTGCGGGATGGGATCACAAGTCCAACAACCCCTACAGGAACCAATTGGCAGCGGCTGTTTCCTGGCTTAGTCACCACCCCAGCAAAGATTCCCTTCATTATTCAGCTGCGGTACGGTTAATGGCTTTGGCTGAAGCACAGGCCATGACCGGCGATGCCGATCTGAAGCAGGAAATCAACTCGGCCGTAAACCAACTCCTTGCCCATCAACAGGGCGGTGGCTGGCCGACGCGGCATGGAGAAACCACCATCGATGTGCAGTCTCAAAACTCTGACCGCTTCCAGTCTCAAAACTCTGGCCGGGTCCAAAGTGACCGGCCCTGATGGGTCTCCTGCCGGTCACCTGAGGATCCTCCCCCGCGAGGAGACCCGAAGTGA
>JBIILZ010000005.1:0-66770 GCA_044338255.1 Planctomycetota bacterium
CCGACTACGCCGCCATGACCCCAGCCAATTACACCAAGCTGTGCCCGGTCAGGGTTCCGCCGGGTGGGAATTCAGGTTAGAAATGGCGTTATCGGAGGGTTACGTCCGATGTGGAAGGGCACGAAACAGTTTTCCGATAGCGCCAATGCTAATGGCAATTATTGGCGGATCACCGGCTTCGGCCTCAATCCCCGCCTGGAACTGCCGCTCAATTGGAACAACAGCGATCGCTGGTTCATGAGCGGACAGACGAGTTTCGCCCTCGCCAGCATCAAGTCGCCCTCGGGACGAATCCTGGTCGGCGACTGCAATGCCGTCGAAATCCTCACCGATTCCGTGCCGCAATGGGTGGCGGATTACTCGGATACCACACGCCATCGGGGGAGCGCTAACTACGCGCACTGCGATGGCCACGTCGCCTCGCTGAAGCCCGATCGTGCGCTCACCGGGGTCTATGATCCGGCAAACGCCAACTAGCTGACAGTTGATGGCTACAGATCCCCGGCCAAGCGCAGGGCGGTGACGATTTCCGCCGTCGCCGTCGAGCGGTTCAGGCAGTAGAGGTGCAGGCCCGGCGCGCCCGATGCCAGCAGCTCGCGACAGAAGGCCACCGTCCAGGCGATGCCGGCCTGGCGCATGGCGATCTTGTTCGCTGCCAGCGGTTCGAGCAGTGCGCGCAGGGCCGGCGGCACGTTCGCGCCGCAGCGCTCGCAGAAGCGCACCAGGGCGTGGTAATCGGTCACCGGCAGGATGCCGGGGATGATCCGTGCCTGCGGCAGGCGGGCCTGCAGGGCGCGGTAATCAGCTACCGAGAAGAAGCATTGGGTGATGCCGGCGCTGGCCCCGACCGCCAGCTTACGCTCGAGGTTGTCCCAATCGGCGTCCCGGCTCTGGGCGTCGGGATGCTTCTCTGGAAAGGCCGCGCAGAGCACCGCAAATCGTCCATCGGCGCGGATCAGCTCGATGAGGTCCTTGGCGTACGCACAACCGCCGTCGGTGGGCGTGAAGCGGGTCTCGCCCTTGGGCGGATCACCGCGCAGGGCGAGCAGGTTCTCGATGCCGGCAGCCGCGTACTCATCGAGCAGGGCGCTCAACTCGGCGCGCGTGGCATTGACGCAGGTAAGGTGGGCCATGGCCGTGATGCCGGTTTTGGCCTGGATGTGTTCAATCACTTCGCGGGTCTTGGCGCGCGTTCCGCCACCGGCGCCATAGGTCACCGAGACGAAGTCCGGTCCGAGCTGGGCCAGGGCTTCGATGGTGTCTTCGAGGGTCGACCAGGAGCGTTCCGTCTTGGTCGGAAAAAATTCGAAGGAGAGGGTCCGCGACCGCTCGGCGAAGAGGTGATCAAGACGCATGCATTGAGTTTGAAGCCGTATATCGCTATATCAAGATGAAACGATGGATCTGTTGACGACAAGTTTTCGTGCTGGGGAATGGCCGTATTCACGGATTCGCTCCCGGGAAAAGGTCATTAGGGTCGCCGGCCTCATGCGTGTCTGGCGATGGCTTCCGGTTTTCTGCACCGCCGCGGTGCTCCTCTCCACCTTGTGCCTGGTCGGCTGCGGCGCCTCGCCGGTCGCGCCCGAGAATTCATCAGGTCTGACGGTGACCGTCGCCACCGTGAGGCCGGCGACGGTTGAGCAGTGGGCCTCGCTGGCGGGGACCTTCGCGGCCCGCAATGAAGCGGTGGCGGCGGTCGAGGGCGCCGGTGGCCGGATCCAGCGTCTGGCGGTCGAGATTGGCGATCAGGTCGAGGCCGGCCAGCTCATCGCCGTGCTCAATGACACCAATGTCCGTCTGCGTCACGCGCAGCATGTTGCCGACGTGACGCGGGCGGCGGCGGCGCGCGCGCAGGTGGCGGCGCAGGTTGTCGAAGCCGAAGCCGAAGCCGCCGAAGCCGCGCGCAGCGTCGCCCGTCTGGAGGCGTTCGCCGCCGAGCGCTCGGTGGCGGCGGAGACCATCGGCCTCAAGCGTGCCGCGCAGTTGGCGATGGCCGCGCGCGTGACCGCCGCCAAGGCCAGCCTCGCCGCCGCCGAAGCCGATCAGGCGCGCCTGGAGACCGTCGGTGACGAGCTGGCGCTGGCTCAAGCGCGTACGCAACTGACGGCGCCGGTCAGCGGTTTGGTGGCCACCCGCCCGGCCCGCGTCGGTCAGGTCATGCTCGGCGGCGAGGTCGTGGTCACCATCGCCGTCGACGGCGTGATCGAATTCGCCGCCGAAGTTCCCGAGACCATTCTCGCTCATCTCGCGCCCGGCGCGCCGGTGGTGTTGAGCAATGACGGTGGCACCTGGCACGGTCAGGTGCGGCGCGTCGATCCTGGCGTCGATCCGCTCACCCGCCTGGGGGTGGTACGTGTGGCGCTCAGCGAGAATGCGCCTGCGGCACCAGTCCCAGCGCCTGCGGCACCAGTCCCAGCGCCTGCGGCACCAGTCCCAGCGCCTGCGGCATCAGTCCCAGCGCCTGCGGCACCAGTCCCAGCGCCTGCGGCACCAGTCCCAGCGCCTGCGGCACCAGTCCCAGCGCCTGCGGCATCAGTCCCAGCGCCTGCGGCATCAGTCCCAGCGCCTGCGGCATCAGGGTGGCGCATCGGGACCTCGGCCCGCGTGCGCGTGCGCGTGGCGACGGCGAACGGACTGGTGGTGCCGGTGACCGCCTTGATCCGTCGTCAGGGCCAGGCCCTGGCGGTGGTCGTCGACGAGACCGGCCATGCCCATCAGGTGGCGGTCGAGCTCGGGCTCGATGATGGCCAGCAGGTGATCGTCAGCCGCGGGCTCAGCGCCGCTCAGCGCGTGGTCGCGCAGGCCCCCGGCTTCGTCAGCGACGGGGCGGTGGTCAAGGTCGTCGACGCGTCGGCGGTGGAGAAATAGTCCATGACGGTGCCGATTTCCGCGTGGGCGATCCGTCAGCCGGTGGCACCGCTGGTGCTGTTCACCTTGCTGCTGGTGCTCGGCATCGGCGGCTGGATGAAGCTGCCGGTGCAGGGCATGCCCTCGATCGTCATTCCCGTGATCAGCGTCACCGCCATCCAGGTCGGGGCCGCTCCGGCGGATCTCGAACGGCAGGTGACCCGGCGCATCGAAGCCGCGATCTCTGGCATCGCCGGGGTCAAGCATCAGACCTCGACGGTCTCGCCTGGCAGCAGTCAAACGGTAGTCGAATTCCAGCTTGAGGCACCGATCGATCGCGCCGCCAACGATGTTCGCGATGCCGTGGCGCGGATCCGCGCCGAGTTGCCCGCGGGCGTCCGCGATCCGCTCATCGAGCGTATCGACATCACCGGCCTGCCGATCCTCACCTATGCCGTCGCCGGTACCGGCCGCAGCGAGGACCAGCTGAGCTGGTTCGTGGATGACACTATCAGCCGCGAGTTGTTGGCGATTCCCGGCATCGCCAGCATCCGCCGCGATGGCGGCGTCGGTCGCGAACTGCGCCTGGAACCCGATCCCGAGCGCTTGCAGGCCCTCGGCATCACCGTCGACCACATTGATCGCGCGGTGCGCGCGGCGGTCGCCGACCTGCCCGGCGGACGCCTCATGGGAACGCAGCAGGAACGCCTAGTGCGCATCATCGGCGCCGAGGACCTCGGTGGCTTAAGCAGCTCGACGCGCCTCAGCGGCGCGGCGGCCCTCGCCGAGGTGCGCATCGCCCTGCCCGGTGGGCGCACCGCCCGGCTCGGCGAACTCGGCACCATCAGCGACGGCCCCGCCGAGATGCGCAGCCTGGCGCAGGTCGACGGCCAGTCGGTGGTGGGCTTCTCGATAATCCGCGCCAAGGGCGCGAGCGAGGTCGAGGTCGCCGAAAAAGTCACCGCCCGCCTGGCGCAGCTGAGCCGGCAGAATCCCTGGCTGACCTTGACCAAGCTCACCGACTGGGTCCAGCCGACGCGCGATTCCTTCCACAGCGCGATGCTCTCGCTGGGCGAGGGGGCGGCCTTGGCGGTGCTGGTGGTGCTGATCTTCCTCCGCGATTGGCGGGCGACGATCATCGCCGGCGTGGCCATCCCCTTGTCAGTGGTGCCGACCTTCGCGGTCATGCAGCTGCTTGGCTTCAGTCTCAATGGCGTGAGTCTGTTGGCGGTGTCGCTGGTCGCCGGCATCCTTGTCGACGACGCCATCGTCGAGATCGAGAACATCGTGCGCTTCCAGCGCCAGGGCCTGACGCCGTGGCGGGCGGCGCTGATCGCCGCCGATCGCATCGGCCTAGCGGTGGTGGCGACGACCTTCGCCATCGTCGTGGTCTTCCTGCCGGTTAGCGCCATGCCCGGCATTGCCGGCAAGTATTTCATCGAATTCGGCATCACCGTCGCCGTCGCGGTGTTCATGTCGCTGCTCGTGGCGCGCCTGATTACGCCTCTGATGTGCGCCTATTTCCTGCGCCCGGGTCCGGCGCACGCTGCCACGCAGGGGGCGCTCGCGAACTGGTACCGGCGCCTGCTCGGCTGGTGCCTCGATCATCGGCGGACGACGCTGACCCTCGGCGTGCTGGTCCTCGCGGCCTCAATCGGCGGCGTTCCGTACCTGCCGCAGGGTTTCGTCGCCGCCAGCGATCGCAGCCAGAGCATCGCCCAGATCGAGCTGACCCCCGGCACGCCCCTGGCCGTCGCCGAGCACACCGTGCAGCAGTTGGCGACGGTATTGCGGACCCAGCCCGAGGTGCGCTCGGTGTTTGCACGCATCGAGGTCCCGACCTCGATGCTGACCATCACCCTCGTGCCGCCGGACCAACGGCGGGTCTCGACCAAGGCCTTCGAGGGGCGCGTGCGCGCTGACCTCCAGCGCATCCCCGATCAGCGCTTCAGTTTTCTCGGCGACAACGGGCTCAAGGAAGTGATGGTGCAGCTGCTTGGTGATGATGGCGCCGACATCAGCGGCGCGGCCGGACGGCTGCAGCTGGCGATGGCGAGCCTGCCGTCGTTGGCCAATGTCAGCCTGGGTTCGAGCCAGCCGCAGCCGGAG
Source organism: Planctomycetota bacterium (assembly GCA_044338255.1). GTDB lineage: Bacteria > Planctomycetota > UBA11346 > UBA11346 > UBA11346 > CAIUVD01. The sequence goes on from JBIILZ010000005.1 coordinate 4,957, forward strand.
CTGCAGATCCGCCCGCGCGTCGAGGCCGCGGCGCGCCTGGGGGTCGACGCGCAGCTGCTCGCCAGCGTCGTGCGCGTGGCCCTCCTCGGCGAGGACGACACCCTGTTGCCGCGTCTGGAGCTCGATGGACGGATGATCCCGGTGCGCGTGCAGCTCGCGGCCGGCGCCCGCCGCGACGTCGATCAGCTCCGCGCCCTGCGCGTGCCCACCGTCGCCGGTGGTAGCGTGCCCTTGAGCGCGGTTGCCGACATCACCTGGGCGGACGGGGCGGCGACGGTCGAGCGCTACGACCGTTCGCGGCGGGTGATGATCTCGGCGGATCTCGCGGCGCATGCCACGCTCGGCGAAGCCCTCAAGGCCGCCGCCGAGTTGCCGGCGTGGAAGAACCTGCCGCCGGGCGTGCGCGTGGCTCCCGCTGGCGATGCCGAGGTCATGGCTGAGCTCTTTTCGGGATTCATCATCGCCCTCGGGCTGGGCGTACTCTGCGTCTACTTCGTGCTGGTGCTGCTGTACCATGACGTGGTCGTACCGCTGACCATTCTCGTGGCCCTGCCGCTGTCGCTGGGCGGGGCCGTCGCCGGCCTGGCGATGGCGCAGATGGCCTTGGATCTCTCCGCGCTCATCGGCCTGCTGATGCTCATGGGCATCGTCTGCAAGAATTCCATCCTGCTCGTCGATGAGGCCCTGCAGCAGCAGGCCGCCGGTCAGATTCGTCGCGAGGCGATGCTCACTGCCGGCACTACTCGCGCCCGGCCGATCATCATGACCACCTTGGCGATGGTCGCGGGCATGGTGCCGGTGGTCCTCGGCTGGTCGCCGGATGCGTCCTTCCGCGCGCCGATGGCGGTGACGGTGATGGGCGGCCTGCTGGCCTCGACGGTGCTGAGCCTGGTCTTCGTGCCGGTGGTCTTCACGGCCTTCGACGACCTGCGGACGTGGGCCGGGCGGCGGGCGGGATCCCTGCTCAATCCCGCGGAGAGCGACCCCGTCGACTCACCCTGAGACCGGCGCTGCCGGTGCGGGCGCCAGCGGCAGGGGGATGTGGAACCAGAAGGTGCTGCCGATGCCCATCTGGCTGTCGACGCCGATGACTCCGCCCATGAGCGTGACCAGGCGCTTGCTGATCGCGAGACCCAGGCCGGTGCCGTCATGGCGTCGGGTGGAGAGGTCGCCGGCTTGGAAGAAAGGCGTGAACAGTCGTGGCTGGAGCTCAGGCGCGATGCCCGGTCCGCTGTCACGGACGCGGAAGTGCCAGCGCGGAATCGGCGCTGGTTCGATGTCGACGCTGATCTTCACCTCGCCCTCGGCGGTGAACTTGATGGCGTTACCGATCAGGTTCACCAGGACCTGACGCAGGCGCACGGCATCGCCCAGGACCAGCAGGTTGAGGTCGCTGGCGATCTCGCTGGTGATGGACAGCTGCTTGCGGTCAGCCGCGTGGCGTAAGAGCGCGATGACCTCGTTGACCACTTGCCGAGGGTTGAAAGCCGTAGCTTCGAGATGCAGGCGGTCGGCGTCGAGGCGCGAGAGGTCGAGGATGTCGTTGATGACCGTCAGCAGGCTGCGCGAGGAATGGAGGATGGTTTCGGCGATCTCGCGGTCTTCGTTGCCGAGGGGCCCATCGAGGAGCAGTTCGGTCATGCCCATGATGCCATTCATGGGTGTGCGGATCTCGTGGCTCATGTGCGCGAGGAATTCGCTCTTGGCGCGGTCGGCGGCTTCGGCGGCGTCCTTGGCCTGGCGCAGGCTGAGCTCATTCTGCTGGCGCTGGGTGACGTCGCGGAGGACCGCGAGGATGCATTCCTCACCGCCATGATTGATGATGCGGCCGGAAACCTCGAGCTCGATGACTTGGCCATTCTGGTGGGCGCTCGACATCTGCAGCGCGGAGAACTCGCCGTTGGTGCGGAGGGCGTCGACCATCCGCTGACGATTGATGTGATCACGCCACAAGCCGACCTCGATGGTGGTCTTGCCGATGAGGTGGTCGGGTGGCCAGCCGAAGAGCGCGAGTACCGCCGGATTGGCATCGACGATGAAGCCATCGGTCAAACGCGTCACCAACAGGGGGTCGGGCACCATGGTGAAGATGCTCGCGAAGCGCTGGTCGCTATTGATCGCCTCGGTGGCGGTGCGGCGGAATTCCTGGAGCAGCCCGCACAGCACCAGCGACGACAAGGCGATCAAGGTCAGATATAATTGCACCATCAGGACCCGTGTTTCCGGGGGCAGGTGCGACATCAGCAGGCTCTTCTCGGAATAGGGATACGAGAGCGCAGCGGTGAGCGCGATCAGCGCCACCAACGATACGGTCAGCAACGATCCGCCGCGTATCGCCGACCACAGCAGCAGTGGTACGGTCAGGGTCGGCATGAGAATTTCCGCCGGCAGGGGCAGCGGATAAATAGTGATGGTCAGCGTGCCGCCGACGACTACAGCCATCAGCAGCAGGGCTTCGGCGATGACCCACGGACGGTTCCTGGTCACCTGCGCATGCAGCAGGGCCAGGGCTACCGGGGCCGCGGTCAGCAGGCCGAGCAATTCCGAGGCCGAGAAGCGTGCCCACAGCAGGCCAAATGAGGCCGAGGTGCTGGGATTCATGGTCGCCGCCGCGACCAGCGCATAGATCGCGGAGCACAGTGCGGAAAGCACAAGGAACCGGCCGCCGGCGACGAGACCTTCCGAAGGCAGGTGTTGGCGCCCGCCCTTGCCCAGGATCACGCCGATAGCGGTGGCCACCAGTACGTGGTACAGGCCGAGCAGTGCCGCCAGCCACGGGGCCAGGGGTGAGGCGAGCGCGGCGATCTGTATCGCCACGAAGATGCCGGCGATCAGCCATGGACGTTCGCGGCGGCTGGCGGCGGCGATCCACGCCAGCGCCAAGCCATCGACCGGCCACATGAGCGTCACGCCCAGCCGCGCCGGGGTCAGCCAGCAGATGGTTGCGAGCGTGGCGGCGAGCACGCTGAGGCAGGCGATAGCCATCCATCCCCAACGTAAGGGGGTGGTAGGTAACGGGCGCTGCAGACGCATGCTTTCGGCGATTCGAATCTGGGCCACACCGCCCCCTTGGCGTTGACGGTAGGACCGAGAGCTACTCTCACAAGCCGTCCCGGAGGGTTGCGCCTCGCCATCGTGGCCCACGATAGACCGGCGATGGGCCTGCTCGACAACTTCATGCGACTATTCAGCCTCGACCTGGGTATCGATCTCGGCACAGCTAATACGCTGGTCGCAGTTCAGGGCAAAGGCGTGGTACTGTCGGAGCCGAGCGTGGTCGCGGTCAAGCGCGGGACCAAGACCGTGCTTGCCGACGGCATGGCCGTGGGCGACATGGCCAAGCTGATGATCGGCAAGAATCCCGCCAACATCGAAGTCATCCGCCCGATGAAGGACGGCGTCATCGCCGATCTCGAGATCACCGAGGCGATGCTGCGCTACTTCATCAACAAGGCCGGTGGTCGGCGCGGACCTTTTCGCCCGCGTCTGGTGGTCGCCGTGCCCTCGGGCCTCAATGAGGTCGAAAAGGGCGCCGTCACCAACAGCGCCATCCAGGCCGGGGCGCGTGAGGTGTTCCTCATCCAGCAACCGATGGCGGCGGCCATCGGCGCCGGGCTGCCGGTGGGCGACGCGGTCGGGTCGATGATCGTCGACATCGGCGGTGGAACCACCGAGGTGGCGGTGATCTCGCTCGCCGGCATCGTTGCCTCGGAATCGGTGCGCGTCGCCGGCGACGAGCTCAACCACGCCATCGCCCGCCACATCAAGAACACCTATTCCATGGAAGTCGGCGAGAACACCGCCGAACAGGTGAAGATGCAGATCGGCTCGGCGCTGATGCTCGACCCGGAGGAGCGCATGCGCATCCGTGGCCGCGACCTGCGCAGCGGTATGCCCACCGAAGTCGAGGTGACCTCGACCGAGATCACCAATACCATCAAGCCGCAGGTGACCTCGATCGTGAATTCGGTGAAGATGGTGCTCGAACGCACCGCTCCCGAGCTCGCCAGCGATCTGCTCGATCGCGGCATCACCATGGCCGGTGGCACCAGCCAGCTGCGTGGCTTGGCCGAGCTGCTGGCGCGCGAGACCGGCCTGCCCTGCCGGGTCGCCGATGACTCGCTGACCTGTGTCGCGCGCGGCTGCGCGGCCCTGCTCGACAATCTCGATTCGCTGAAGCAGATGCTGGAAACCGGGAATAAGTCGTAATGCCACTCGAAACCGTCACCGTCCATGCGCTGGTTACGGGAGCGGTACACGACCCGTTCAGCATCCTCGGCCTGCACGCCGAAGGCAGCACCTGGTGGATCCGCGCCTGGGTCCGCGGCGCCACCGCCTGCACCCTTGTGCCGCGCGACGGCGGTGCAGAAACGGTGCTCAAGCTGCGCCATGAGGCGGGCCTCTTCGAAGCCGCCCTGCCCGGACGTACAGAACGTTTCGCCTATGATCTCAAGATCGTGCGCGAGAGCCGCGAAGGCCGCGAAGGCCGCGAGAGCCGCGAGAGCCGCGAGAGCCAGCCGGCGGAGCTGATCCCCGATATCTATGCGTTCTGGACGCAGCTACCGACCTTCGATCTCGATCTTTTCCGCGCCGGTCGTCATCACCACCTGGGCGATGTCCTGGGCGCGCAGGCGCTGACCGTCGATGGCGTCGATGGCGTGCGCTTCGCGGTGTGGGCCCCGAATGCTTCGCGGGTCTCGGTGGTCGGGGACTGGAACCGTTTCGACGGCACCGCCCAGCCCATGCGTCCGCGCCAGCCGTATGGCGTGTGGGAGATCTTCCTGCCCGGCGTGGCCCCGGGGATGCTCTACAAGTTCGAGGTCCGCTCGCCCACCGGCACGCTGCGCATCAAGGCCGATCCCTATGCCTGGGAAGCCGAGCAGTCGCCGGCCACCGCCAGCATCGTGCCGCGTCTCGATACCTATGCCTGGAGCGATCAGCCATGGATCCTCGAGCGCGCCACGGTCGATCACCTGACTCGACCGATGGCCATCTATGAGGTCCATCTCGGCTCCTGGCACCGCGGGCGTGAGCCCGATGCCTGGCCCAACTACCGCGTCATCGGCCAGGAGCTGATCCGCTACGTCCTCGCCCTGGGCTTCACGCACATCGAGCTGCTGCCCTTGGCGCAGCATCCCTTTGAAGGTTCGTGGGGCTACCAGGTCACCGGTCAATACGCTCCCAACAGCCGCCACGGCAGCCCCGACGACCTCAAGTGGTTCGTCGATCAGTGCCATCAGGCGGGCCTCGGGGTGATCGTCGATTTTGTCCCCGGGCACTTCCCCAAGGACGACTTCAGCCTCGCCGCCTTCGACGGCACGCCGTGCTACGAATACGCCGATCCCCGCGAAGGCGAACACAAGACCTGGGGCACCCTGGTCTTCAACTTCAGCCGTCCGGAAGTGCGCAATTTCCTGCTCGCGGCAGCGCTGCACTGGTGCCGGCGCTTCCACATCGACGGACTGCGCGTCGATGCCGTGAGCTCGATGCTCTACCGCAACTACGATCGCGAGCCGGGGGCCTGGGTCGCCAACCGCCACGGAGGCACGTCCAATGACGAGGCGGTGACCTTCCTTCAGGAGCTCACCACCACCGTGCGCGGGCAATTCCCCGGCGTGCTCACCATTGCCGAGGAATCGACGGCGTGGCCGGGCGTGACCGCGCCCACCGAGCTCGGCGGCCTGGGTTTCGACCTCAAGTGGAACATGGGCTGGATGCACGACACCCTTGGCTATCTCAGCCAGGATCCGCTGATGCGCAGCGGCTGTCACAACCGCATCACCTTCCATCAATGGTATGCCTACGACGACAAGTGGGTGTTGCCGCTGTCGCACGATGAAGTGGTGCACGGCAAGTACAGCCTGATCGACAAGCTTCCCGGCGACTGGTGGCGCAAGCGCGCCCAGCTGCGTCTGATGCTCGGCTATCAGGTGGCGGTGCCCGGGCGCAAGCTGCTCTTCCAGGGTGGTGAGTTCGGCCAAGGTCGCGAGTTCGCTTGGGATCGCGCCGTCGACTGGAACGAGGCCGCCGAGCCCGAGCGCCGCGGCATCACCGCCTTTCTGGCCCGCTGCCTGGCGCTCTACCGCAGTGAGCCAGCGTTGTTCCGCCGGGACGATCACCGCGATGGTTTCCACTGGACCGATCACACCAATAGCGCCGAGAGCGTGGTCGCCTTCTTGCGTCGCGCGCCCGGGGCCCGCGACATCCTGGTGGTCTGCAATTTCACGCCCGTGCCGCGTCATGACTATCGTCTCGGCGTGCCGATGACGGGCGCCTGGGAGCAGCTGGTCTGCAGCGATGATCTGGCCTTCGGCGGCTCGGGGGTGGGGGTTGGCGCCCTCGCCCACGCGGTGGTCCACCCGCACCACGAATTGCCGGCTTCGTTCGCATGGGACCTGCCGCCGCTGGGCATCTGCTTCTTCCGCGCACCGTTGAATCCGCCTGTCTCCGGCGATCAGCCGTAGAGCAGAGCGTTCGCGATCCGAGGGCGATCCGAGGTTGATGTTTCAGGCATTGAGGGTGATGACCCTGTCATCATGGACGCTGTCCTTAGCGTTTTTGATCCGCAGCTTCACAGGCGCTTCCGTTCCCGTTATTTCCTTTCTTCGGCGCTGAAGCTGGCGGCGTGGATGCCGCGAACACCACTAAAGCGCAAAAGCAAAAGCAAAAGCAGGATCAGTTCAGGTCAGGTCAGGTTGCGGCAACGTTCCGAGACGCTCAGGCCGGCGGCGAGCAGGTGCTCGCGGATCGCCGGCCGTTGGGCGTCCGGCCCGCGCAGCACGAGGCCAATGATCGTACCGCTGGCACGATGGTAGCCGAGGACCTCTATTTCGCGCAGACTGCCGAAGGTCACCTCACCGTGATTTTCTCCGGGAACCTCGCCGGCGGGCGCCCATTCTTCGCGCCAGGTCACGATCGCCTTTTGTATCCCTCTGTCCTGCAATGTCTTTTCAAATTCAAGCAAGTCTTTGCAGACGATCTTCAAGGCCGCTTTGTGTGACATCCCGTTCCTTGAGCCCTGTGGCACTGCGCGTACCATCGCTTGTCGATATGTACCAGATTACCCCGCCTTGGCCGAGTCCTAGCACGAGTCCGACTGGCAGGCCTGCGGACTGCGGCAACGTGTGATGAGCGCGCCTGAACCGGCCATTGAAGTGACCCGCGACGAGGTCGCCTCCGCCGCCGATCGGCTATTCCGCTGCCGGCGTCTACTGGTCATCGTCGGCGCCGGTGGCAGCGCCGATTCCGGAGTTCCAACCTTTCGTGACGAAGGCGGTCTGTGGCAGACCCATCGCCCTGAAGACCTCGCCCATCCCGATGCTTTTCGCGCCCATCCGCAGGTCGTATGGACGTGGTACAACGAACGCCGAGCTGGCATCCGGGCCGCCGTGCCGCATAGCGGCCAACGCGCGCTGGCACTGCTGCAACGGCATTTCCGCGCTGCCGAAGTGCTGGTGGTGACGACCAACGAAGACGATCTCCTCGAACGGGCGGGCGTCGAGCCAGTGGTCCACCTGCATGGCTCGGTCTTCGAAACCGCCTGCGCCGCTGCCTGCGGTTGGCGGGCGGTCGATCGCGATGGAGCTTTCAGCCTTCAGCCTTGTCCCGCTTGCGGGGCGTTGACCCGTCCGGGCTCGGTGTGGTTCGGCGAAGCCCTGCCCCCCGAACCCTTGGAACAGATCGCCGGCTTCCAGCCCGACGGCTGTCTGGTGGTTGGCAGCTCATGCCTGGTGGCGCCGGTATCGCAGATCCCTATCGACCTCGCCCTCGGCGGCGTGCCGGTGATCGAGGTCAACCCGCAACCGACGCCGCTCTCGCAACATGCGCTCAGCCTGCGCGGTGCGGCCAAGGACGTCCTCCCGCGCCTGGTCGATCTGCTGACCTCGACCACCATGCGTGACCAGCGTACGCGTACCGAAAGCTGAGTGGCGTGGCGCGGACCGCTTCATGAACGGCGCGCAGCTCCTCGATCGCACCTTCCTGCCCGTGAGCGGCCCCTTGGTGGTCGCGGTCAGCGGCGGTTGCGACAGCATGGCGCTGTGGGCCATGCTCGCCCAGGCGGGATGCTGGCAGCTGATCATCTGGCACCTCGATCATGGCATCCGCGCTGACGCGGCTGCCGATGGTGAGCTAATCCGGGCCTGTCAGCTGCCCGGTGTGCGCTGTCTCGAAGCAGAAGACATCCCCGCCCGCGCCCGGGAATGGGGGGTTGGCCTGGAAGCCGCCGGCCGGCGTCAACGCTACGCGCGGTTGATCGCCGTCGCCCAGGCGCATGGCGCGACCTGCGTGGTCACTGCCCATCATGGCGATGATCAGGCCGAGACGGTGCTGATGAATCTGCTGCGTGGCAGTCATGGCCTGGTCGGAATCCCCGCCACCCGCCCTTTGGCGGAAGGCATTTCCCTGGTGCGGCCGGTGCTCCACGTCGCGCGGGCTGACTTGCGCGCGTTCGCCACCGCCCAGGGCATTCCCTGGCGCGAGGATGCGACCAACCGCGATCTGCGTTACCGCCGCAATTTCATTCGTCATTCGGTCATGCCGGTATTCGAAGGCGGGTGCCCGGGCTTCAGCGCGCACCTCAGCCGCGTTGCGAGCCGCGACCAGCGCCCGCCCGCGCATCCGCTGTCGACGTGGCTGCGGGCTCGCGGATTGCGCGTCTCGCGAGCGATCATGGCGCGGATTTCGGCCTTGGGCGAGCTGGAATCGGTGACTCTCGGGGGCCGGCGCATCGTGCGCCTGGGCGAGAGCTGGCAGGATGTGGCGGAATTTCCGCAGGCCATCGCGCCGGTAGAAGTGTGCGCTCCGGGGCTCTTTCGTCGCGATGGTGCGACCTTGCAGCTCAGCGCGCATCACGGGCCTTTGGACCTTCCCCGTCATCGCCAAGCCGGAAGCGGATTGATCGCCTGCGCGGCCATCCGTGGATCAGTGCAGTGGCGCAGCGCGCGTGCCGGTGAACGCTGGCGGCCCTTGGGCTGCGCTGGACACCAATCGCTGATGGCCACCGCCGCTGCCGCCAAAGTCCCGCTGCCGCTGCGGGCGGCGTTGAGCGTGCTCGCCGATGATGAGGGCCCGTTGTGGCTGGCCTGCGGCACAATCGCCGAACGCGCGCGGGTCACCGACGGCGACGCCTGGCACATCAGCCTGCAGCCATCGTGATGCGCGCATGACGTCACCACAGCGGCAAGAGTTGCGGTGCCCGGAATCGGCCATAACTCCGAGGCTCATGGTTGAGTTCCGCACCTGTTTCAGTTGGCTGTGGCTGATCCTGGTAGGACTGGCCGTGCTCGTGTTTGGTGCCGAGGTGTCCGCTGCCGAAGTGTCAGGAGCCAAGGTTTCGGCCCTGCGCGTGACGCCAGTGTACGCGCAGGTCGAGGTCGCCACCGGCGCTCATGCCGAACTGACCTTGAGCCTGCATACGGCGACGGCGCTGACGATCCTGGCGGTGGCCGTGGATTGCGGCTGCATCAAGCCGCTGGATGCCATGCCGCTAGCGGTGGCGCCGGGGGTGACGGCCTTGCATCTGCAAGCGACGGGGGTCTTGCCCGGAATCAAAACCGTCACCGTGCGTACCACCAACGGCAGCGTCACGGCGCAGATCCAGGTCATCACTCCCGGTTTCGGCAAGGGCCTGCAGCTGCTCACCGAGCTTCAGCTGCTCACCGAACGTCAGCTGCTCACCGAACGTCAGCTGCTCACCGAACTTCAGCTGCTCGCCGAACTTCAGCAGGCCCCCCAGGCGCTGGTCATCATCCATGATCTACAGGGTGAAACCCGCAATTGCGGATGTTCAGGCGGCTCGCTGGGAGGCATCGATCACCTGGCAGCCTTGCCGGCGGCGCTGCCTCATGCGCGCTGGATCCTCACCGGCGATGTCCGGGGCGGCAATCCCGAAGCGGCGGCGGCGCTCGCGCGGCGGGGATGGGAGATCCAACCCAGTGATGTGCTGGTCACCGATGATCCGGTCAGCGCCCTCAGCCGGACGGGGCTGATCGCGATCATCGCCACCGCCACGACGACGGTCGCCAATCAACGAATCGTCCACCCGTTATTGAATCACGGGGCGATGGCCGAGGTCCTGCTGCTCAGCGGGACCACCGTTATCGGCCAACGGCTCCTGCCCATCGATGCGACCCTGCCCAGCGATGCGAGCATCTGGGCCGAGCTGCCCCCGCCGAAGCCGTCGGTGGTCATCGATCACCAGGCGATGCCGGCGACATCCTGCGCTGCTTGTCACCAATCGGCGCAGCATGCCTGGGCGACCTCGGCGCATGCGCGCGCGCTGTCGTCGCTGTCGGTCGCGGATCAGGGCACCGCCTGCGCCATCTGCCATACCACCGCCATACCCGGGCGCAGCGCACGCGCGCCGCAGGTGACCTGCACGGCCTGTCATCAGGGCGCAGAGGCGCACGCCGCGGCCCCCACGACGGCGCCCCCGGCGGTCAACGACTGCCGTTCGTGCCATGATGCGCAACATCATCCGGCCTTCGATCCAGTGGCCGCATGGTTGCCGATTGAGCATCGCAAATAACCCGTAATTCCCCATCATCTGCGAGCTTGAAAGGTTGATTGATTCAGGAATTTATATTGATTAATAGTTTAGTATTATATAAATAAGTTATGAAACTAAACACTCTCCCTCAAAATTTATCCACTTCGTCCTTGGCGTTGGCCTTGTTGGCGGTGGCCCTGTCGGCTGGATCCGTGGGCTGTTCGTCTCCGCGGGCGGAACACGTGGTCGCCAAAAAAACACCGCCAGTGACGGCCGCGCCGGCGGTCACGGCTGTACCAACCGAAAAAACAAAACCGTCAGCACCAGCGCCGCACGCCGTCAAAGTCGTCGCCAGCGAGCGCGTGGCGCCAGCGCCGGCGAGTCATCATCGTCAGCTGAGCAAGGCTGAGCAGGAGATGCTGAGTACGGTCGATCCGACCCGGGTCTATCGCACTGCGGCGGCCAAGAAGGGGGTCCCGACCTTAGCCATCGTCGGGCCATCCGAACAGCGCATCCCCACCTTGGGCTCGGCGACGCTGGTAGTCGCGGCCGCTCCCGAAGCACTGGTGACCTTCGCGACCTCCGATGGCGGGGTGTTCGCGAACAACGCCGCGAGCATCACGGTCTTGGCGGATGCCGAGGGCCGCGCGACGGCGGTCATGAAGGCACCACCCGGAACCGTCGATGATGTGCCGGTGCGCGTGGGCAGTCCCTCGGCGATCGGGACGGTGACCCTGCTGGTGCATGTCCTCTATCCCGGAAGCCCCGTGCAGGCTGCCTCCTCCCATTGATGGTCCAATTTCATGCATGGCGGGCCCTGCCCGCCGGAGCCTCTCCGAAAATAATATAACGTTCAGTAAAAGCGCAGGGGTAGCCCAGCTGCAAGGCGCACGAGGCGCCAGGAATGGCATCGCCATTTCAAGCCTCGTGCAACGCCGCAGATGGGCTACCCCTGCGCTTTTACTCGTCGTCGTCGGCGACGGCCATGATGCCTCCGTGGTCGTCGGACCACTCGCCATCATCGTCGTCGGCACTGCGCCGGCCGGGGCCGCCGCCCTGGCGGCCGCCATGTTCCGAACGCCCGCCACCGGTGCGCCCGCGGAAGCTGAAGATGTCGCGCTTGTCCGGGCCGCCGGCGGTGCCGCCGAGGGGCTTGGCCAGGGCCTTGCGAGCTTCCGACCAGATCGCTTGGACTGGCGCGAGTTCGTCGATGCCGCTGAAGGCCAGTAGGTGGACCTGCCAGGCGGGGTCGAACCACGGAGTTTCGACGAAGCGCCGCACGCGTTTGCTCTGATGGTGGAAGAACAGCAGGTAGAGCTGGCCACGCAGATTGTCGATGACGCTGTTCATCAGCTTCTTGGGTAGGTCCATGCGCATGGCCATGCCGCGCAGATCCTGGGTCAGGCGGGCGGCCACCCGGTTGAACGAGTCCTTTTCGACGTCGACGCTGCCGAGGAAGGGCAGGAACAACCCGCAGGCGAGGACCTCGAGCGGATAGTGGCAATCGGCATCGGCGGCGGCATCGACGGCTTTGAAGAAGTCGGCGACCTGGGCAAAGCCCTCTTCACCGATCGCGTTCAACCATTCGGGATAGAGGATGCCGAGCATGCCGTAATCGGCGAGCATGCGCAGCCCGGCTTCACGATTGGCCTGGGTGAGGATGCGGAAGATCTCCTCGGTGATGCGATGGCGGCTGGCCTTGAGGATCTCGGGCCCTTGATCGAGCAGCGCGTTGTGCGTCGCATCCTCTATCGAGAAGCCGAAGCGGGCGGCGAACTTGATCGCCCGCAGCATGCGTACGGGGTCCTCTTGGAAGCGCACCTGGGCATCGCCGATGGCGCGGATGCGTTTGGCTTCGAGGTCTTCGAGGGCGCCGGTGTAGTCGATGACCGCGAAATCGCGGATGTCGTAGAACAGCGCGTTGACGGTGAAGTCGCGGCGGAAGGAGTCCGACTCGATGTCGCCCCAGGCGTTGTCATCCTCGACGTAGAGATCGCCCTGGTCCTGCGGCTCGACGGCCGAACGCAAGGTCGCGACCTCGACGTTCTTGGGGCCGAAGAACACGTGCACGAGCTTGAAGCGCCGGCCGATGATGCGGCTATTGCGAAAGATCCGCCGCAGTTCATTGGGCCGGGCATCGGTGGCGATGTCGTAGTCCTTGGGCGTGCGGCCCATGAGCAGGTCGCGGACGGCACCGCCGACGAGGTAGGCTTCGTGACCGGCATCCTTGAGCTTGTACAGCACATGCACGGTATCGCGGTCGATGTCCTTGCGGCTGATGTTGTGCTCGGGACGGGGAATGATGCGGGGTTCGACCATGGGTCGCGCCTTCAGAAATCGCGAGCGACGATGAATTCGGCGAGGACCTGAAGCTGGTCGCGGGCGGTGCCCGCAGGGAACGCAGTCAGGGCCTCTTGAGCGCGGCGGACATAGTCCTTTGCCGTGCTCAGGGCGCTGGCCAAGGCGCCGCTGGCGATGACTGCCTCGCGGAAGGCGGCGACATCGTCGGGCCCCGTGGGTGCGGTCAGTCGCCGTTCGTGGACCGCCCGCTCTGCCGGGCTCGCCCCGGAGAGTAGACGGATAATCGGCAGGGTCATGCGACCGCGCTCGATGTCTGTGGAAAGGCTTTTGCCGACCTTGTGCGGATCGCCGGTGAAATCCAGGCAATCGTCGACGATCTGGAAGGCCATACCGCAGGCCCGGCCGTAGGCGGCGGCGGCGAGGCGGAGGTGCTCGGCGCTGCCGGCGGCACCGAATTCCGCAGCCAACTCGGTCAGGCAGGCGGTCTTGCCGTAGATGATGAGATCGTATTCGCTCTCGCTGAGCGCGGCGTCGCGTTCGACGCATTGCTGCTGCAGTTCACCACGGCAGAGGACATTGGTGGTCTCGACCAGACGCAGGCTGACTTCGGGCAGTTTGAGCCGTGCGACCAGTGTGAAGGCGTGGGTATAGAAATAATCCCCGAGCAGCACCGAGGTCGTATTGCCGAAGCGCACATGCGCCGTCGGCTGATTGCGCCGGACGTTGGCGTCATCGATCAGGTCGTCATGGATCAGGGTCGCGGTGTGGATCATCTCCAGCGCCGCACCGAGGCGGGTATGGACATCGGTGATGCTGCCGAGGGCCTGCGCGACCAGCAACACCAGCGCCGGACGGAGCATCTTCCCGTGGAAGGTACCGAGGTCGCTGATCAGGCCATCGACGCGCAGCTCATTGGCTTCGAGGGCTTGGGCCATATGGCCCTCGACGGCGAGAAAATGGGGTTCGAGCCCAGCAAACGCGGCGTGCATCAGGCGTCGTCGTCCTCGTCGGCCGCCGCGACGGCGACGAGCACGGGGCGGGGATCGGCAGCGATCGACTTGGCGATGTCCTGCAGCGAGCGGCCGAGGGCTTCGACGCTCACCGGCTTGCGCACGCACATGACGATCTGCGGATTGAGACGGGCGAGTTCTTCGACGCGATCGAAGGGCTCGTAGGCGCTGACGACGATGACCTTGCTGTTGGCCAGCTCCGGCCGGCGTAGCAGTTCCTGGAGGACGGCGAAGCCATCCATGCCCGGCATCATGATGTCGAGGAGCATCAGCTGCGGCTGGATGGTGCCGACAGCGATCACCGTATCGACGCCATTGATGGCCTCGTGGATCGCGACATCGGGGAGGTAGCGTTCGGTGATCTTGCGCAGCAACAGGACCACGTCCGGGTGATCGTCGGCAATCAAAACGTTCAGTTTGCTGCCGACCGGTTTACGCTTGGTGCCTACCGTCATGACGTCAGGCATGTTGAAGGAACGACAGAATTCGCCGAGGTCATCAGGCTTCACGCGGAAGTGGCCGCTGGGCAGGCTGTAGGCCTTGAGATGACCACCGATGATCCAGCGGTAGACCGTGGTCCGGCTAACGTTGCAGCGTTTGGCGACTTTGCCGAGGCTGAGATGATCGTCTTGAGAAGCTGTCATGGGAACTCGGTGGTGGCCGTAAGCTTGTACCAACGCCATGACCGCCAAGCAAGCGGGGGGGGTCCAGGTGTTGCGAGTTGCGCAGCTGCGCCAACGATGCCGCCCGATGCGGATTCTGATCGTGCGCCTCGGAGCTTTCGGGGATATCCTTCATACGTTGCCAATGGCAGCTGACCTCTTTGCCGCCGGACACAGCGTGTCGTGGTTGTGCGAAGATCGTTGGGCCTCGGTCCTGGTGGGCTCGCCGATCATTTCCACAATCCATTGCCTCCCTCGCAAGCTGCTGCGCAGTGGAATTCTGAGCGAGCGCGTGCAGGCGCTCGCGAGCCTCGCGCATGAGCTGCGGACGGCTGCGTATGACGTGGTCATCGATGCCCAGGGCCTGGCCAAGAGCGCCGTGGCGGCGTGGGCCAGTGGCGCCGCGCTGCATATCGGCCACGCCCGTCCGCGCGCGCGAGAGGGGGCCTGGCTGCTGGCGCAGCGGCGCGTACCGACCACTGCTGTGCACGTCATCGATCAGCAGCGCGACCTCACGCGTGCGCTGGCTCTGACACCGTCCACGCTGTGGTCCTTCCCGCTGCCGGCGTGGATCGAGGAACGTCGCTGGGCTGCCGCATGGCTGGCGGAACTGCGCATATCTCGGCCGTGGATGCTCAATGTTGGTGCCGGCTGGCCGAGCAAGGTCTGGCCCGAAGAGCGTCAGATCGGTTTGGCGCGCGCAGCCGCCGAGCAGGGTCTGCCCTTGGTGGTGGTATGGGGCTCGCCGGCGGAGCGGGTGGTGGCCGAGCGCATCATCGACGCCGCCGATCATGGCTTCCTCGCCCCACCCACGAGCTTGCCGCAATTAGCCGGTCTGCTTGCGCAGGCGGCGGTGGTGATCAGCGGCGATACCGGGCCATTGCACCTGGCCCTGGCCGTGGGCGTGCCGGCGGTGGGGCTCTTCGGCCCGGTCCCGGCCGAACGCAACGGCCCACGCGGCCGGGGCTACCGTACCTTGCAGGCCCCCGGCGCGGCCTGGGAGCGTCGGGATGTCGGCAAGGGTGCGATGGAGCAGATCAGCGTGGCGGCGGTGATGGCGGCGGCGACGGCGGCCGCGGGTGAAGGCCGCGGTGCTGCTGAGACGGTGCAACCTACGCTTCTCAGCTGAGTCGCAGCTGAGACTTGCGACCAGCATACGGGCCGTCACGTTGACCATCCATGTGGCAAGTTGAACAGCTTGGAACGGTATCGGTGGTGCGTTCGACACCCGCGCCGACAGTGGATATACGCGTGCCCGAACAGATCTGGGGTCAACTCGATGCCGTGATCGCCCAGCACCCGACCGGAAGTTGGGTCATCGATGTCAGCAGCGAACGTTTGCTGACCTCAGAAGCCCTGGCGCTGATCGTAGGCATGGTCCGTCGCGTCCAGGGTGATGGTGGACGGATCGCATTCGCGCATTGCTCAGAAGGTGTCACCAGTGTCCTGGTGTCGATGCGTCTGTCGAAAATGTTGCCGATGTACGGGTCCGTCGACGAGGGTGTCACGGCCCTCTCCGCGCCTGTCGCCATCGGTTCATCGGCGCGTCTGCCGCTTCCGTGATGGGCCTGCCGCTTCAGCCCACGGCGGCGTGGTGGCGGCAATCTGCGCTACGGGGAGTGCTGACCGTCACCATCGCGCTCGCCGGCTTGGGGCTCCTCGGTTGGCTCGGTCTGACGCGGCGACCGCCCTCGGCCCTGATCATCACCGGTCCGCATGCGCCCATGGCCTATCCGCGCGCCGCGGAGAGGCTCATTGCCGGGGCCGTCAAGCGCATTTGGCTGATGCAATACGTCATCCGTGCGGGTGGCCAGGGGGTGATCAATGATCTGCTCCTGGCCCTCGTCGCCGCACGTCAGCGTGGAGTCGAGGTCTGCGTCGGACTCGATCAGGGTCTGGTCTACGGGACTACCGATCGCGATCCCAAAAATGACGCGGCTGCGGCCTGGCTGACCGCGCACGGGATCACCGTCGTCTGGGATGAAAAGAATCGCACCAGCCACGCCAAGATCCTGCTCGTCGATGATCAGGTCGCCATCATCGGCAGCCATAATTGGACGCGTGCCGCGCTCACCGATAATCGTGAGGTCAGCGTCCTCATCACCGATGGCGAACAGCTGGCGCAGATCCGCGAGCTGATCATGGGCTTGCCGGGCTGGCCGGCAGCGAGCCGCTGAGCCGCTGAGCCGCTGAGCCGCTGAGCGACAGACTCCTAGGAGCGATCGGCGAAGACCATGCGTCCGTTGCTGGTGGTGTGCATGCGCGCGATGGTGCAGGTCACGACTTCTCCGAGTTGATCGGCGGCGCCATTGATCACCACCATGCTGCCGTCGTCGAGGAAGCCCACGCCTTGGCCTTTGCCTTCGCCGGGCTTGCTGACCAGGACCTGCAGATCCTGTCCGGGTTTCAGCTGTGGTGCGAGAACGTTGGCGAGGGCGTTCAAGTCGACGACCTGGACGCCTTCGGCTTCGCAGCGGCGGGTCAGATCGCGATCGCTGGTCAGCAGTCGCGAACCTTCGAGGCGGCAGAGGCGGATGAGGGTATCGCCGAGGCCGGTCGAATTGGGGATCTCGGTTTCGTCGACCTCGACCGGCGGCATGCCCATCGCGCGCAGCTCCGCCAAGCCTTCAAGGGCGCGGGTGGCTTTGCGCTGACGAGCGGGGTCGTCGACGGTGGCTTCGCTTTCCCAGAAGGTCAGGACATCACGATGGACGAGCAGGCGCTGGGCGAAAAAGCCGGTCTTCAACAAGGACGGCAGGCGCGTGTCGCCGAGCATGTTGCCATCGACCACCAGCAACCCGCCATCATATTGATCAGCCTTCAATTCGACGAAGGGCAGGATCACCCGCCAGCGGTCGACATTGCGCATGACCGTGATCAGCACCAGATAGGTGATGACGATGGTTATGGCGATCTCGACGGTGTTATTGGGATCGCTGTGTTCCGGCAGGATCTGGCGCATCACCGAGACCATCAGCGAGGAGAGCAGCAGGCCGCCGGCGCTACCGATGAGGAAGGCCACTAGGCTGCGCGTGAAGCGTCGGCGGAAGGCCTGCTCGGCAGCGATCAGGGTCACCGCTACGCCGAAACCTAAGGCTCCGCCGAACCAGGGCGGGAGATCGAACAGTCCGCGATAGATGAGCTGGCCGTTGTTGAAGCCGATCATCGCCGCGAAGAGGACGAAGAGGATGCGAACGAACAGGATCAGCATGATGAGGCTGTGACTCTAATTCGAGCTCTTCAAACGACAAACCAATCCGTGATCACGGCGAGCGTAAAGGTTTTTTAGACCTCGGCGGCGACACCGTGGCTGACGCCGCCGAAGAAGCTCACCCAGCGGATGTTGGTGAAGCCTGCTTCACGCAGCGTGCGCTCGGCATCGGCAACAGTGAGGAAGCGCTGGATGCTGTCGTTGAGATAGGTGTACGCCGCCGAGTCGCCGGCGAGGATGCCACCGACGGTTGGGAAGACGATCTTTCCGAACGTGCCATAGAAAAATTTTGGCCATAGTTTTTCCGGCCGGAAGAATTCAAGGATCAGCAACTGCCCGCCCGGGCGCAGGACCCGGCGCAGTTCGCGTGCCGAAGCCGCCGGATCGCCGAAATTGCGCCAGCCATAGGCCGCCATCGCGCCGTCGAAGGCGCCGTCGGCGTAGGGCAGGTGCAGGGCATCGCCGACCGCGGCGCTCACCGGTTGGCCGGCGCGTTTGCCGCCGCCGGCGACCAGCATCGGCTGGCAGAAATCACAACCGTGGATGCGCTGCGCTTTCTTCAAGGCGATTGCTTCCAGGCCGAGATCGAAGGTCCCGCAGGCGAGATCGAGGACATCACCGGGCGTGCCGTGCCACAGCGAGAGGGCCTTCTTGCGCCACGCCACATCGCGGCGCGCCGAGAGCACGCGGTTGAGCAGATCGTATTTCGGCGCGATCCGTCCGAACATCGATTTGACGGCGGCGGCATCAGCCGTGGGGGGGGGGATCGAAGGGGAAGTGCTCACGCCTCTGACGCTAGCCCCAGCGCGGATGCGGCAAGCGCTGTGATGAGCCCTTAAACGTTCAACTTCTCCTTACGCAGCAGCGGTTTGACCTGGGCGGTGAAGTCCTTCGCCAAGGCCTGCAGGTGGTTGGCGAGGGTACCAGACAGGCCCACCAGCTCCTTGCTCTGGGCCAAGGCCGTGGCGGCGATGGCGGCGCAACGCTGATCGACATCGGGGGTCAGTTGCGACAGGCCCTGCCAGTGGAAGGTCGCGATGATCTGCCCATAGAGGTGGCCGAGGCGGCGGACATCGCCGTCATCGAGCCGGGCGATGTCGAGGGTCGCGCGGGTATGGCAGCGGGTGCGCGCGAGGCAGTCACCGGCGACGGTGCGCAGAACGCGTTGAAAGGGATCCTTGCCCATGGTCGAGCACACCGGCTGGGTCGCCGGCGCGGTGGGCGACATCCAGGGGCTGAACGGCGACATGGGGATCACCCGCGACAGTGCCGAGGGCGCACGTTCCTTGAGTTCGATCAGCCGCAGCCGTGCGACGGGGGTACTTTCACGTACCAGCAGCCACCAGCGTCGGCGGCCCAGCGAACTGAGCCCGCCGGGATTGGTCCGGCGGGCGATATCGAGCACGCGGTGCTCGGGCAATCCCGCCAGCCGGCTCCACGCCGCGCGCAGGGCCGGCGCCGAAGACGGATCGTCGACGACCTCGGCGTTGCGCCGAAGCTTGGCCTTGAGCCCACCGCCGCTGACCATGCTCGCCATGAAGTGTTTATGCTGGGCCTCGCCGGAGCCGGCGATGATCAGTTCCTTGATCGCCTCCGGCAGACCGTTGGCGTCGAGGCGTGCCGCCAGGGCATCGCCCTGCCCGAAACGCTGCATGGTTTCAGCATAGCTGCCGCAGGTGATTCGGCACAGCTCGTCAAAAGCCGAGCGTTTGAGTTTTGGGGCGGCGGCGGGCATCGACGATAGGAGTCGTAGTAAATCCCAGCTCCACGGCGCCGGCCCCTCATCGTCGACGTCGGCGACTCCGAAGGTCACCGGCACGACGCCCTCGCGGTCCATCTTGCCCACCGCCAGGGTCGAAAAATTGCCCTGATGGGCATCG
Source organism: Planctomycetota bacterium (assembly GCA_044338255.1). GTDB lineage: Bacteria > Planctomycetota > UBA11346 > UBA11346 > UBA11346 > CAIUVD01. The sequence continues at coordinate 24,510 of JBIILZ010000005.1, forward strand.
CCGATCGACCACACCCAGGGTCCGCCGAGGGCGCTTCCGGGACCTGCGTGGGTGCTCAGCCAGGGCCCGATCATGGCCAGTGATCCGCGTACAAAGTCCCTGTCGCTGCTACACATACGACGAGCCTTCAGGGCTGCCAGCGGGGGTTCGAGGGCAGCCAGCATGCGCAGCTCGGCGAGGGCGGCGGAGGCGATCGTGGCGGTGCTTTTCATGGGTGACCCGATGGTGTCCAGATGTTCAGCTCGCCAAGAGCTGACCGGAGAGCCCCCCCTTGACCGCACCCGCGCCGGGTGTCTAGGGTGGGTGTCTACACAGATTGCTTCAGAGGAGCGTGCATGGGTCGCAGCCTGGTCATCGTCGAGTCGCCTGCCAAAGCGAAGACGATCAATAAGTATTTGGGCAAGGATTTCATTGTGAAATCCAGCTATGGGCACGTTCGCGATCTGCCGACCGGAGGTGACGAGGAAGATCCCGCCGAGCGCCTCGCCAAGGCCAATGAAGCGCGCAAGGTCGCCAAGGCCGCCGGCAAGACCGTCGCTAAGGCCACGCCAGCTGAAAAGGCCAGCAAGCAGAAGACCGCCCTGATCCGGCGCATGGGCGTCGATCCCGAGCACGGTTGGAAGGCCCAGTACGAGATCATCCCCGACAAGCTCAAGGTGGTGGCCGAGCTGCGCGCCCTGGCCAAGGATGCCGATGCTATCTACCTCGCCTCCGACTTGGACCGCGAGGGGGAATCCATCGCCTGGCATTTGCGGGAAGTCATCGGTGGCGATGCCTCGCGCTTCAAGCGCGTGGTCTTCAACGAGATCACCAAGAAGGCCATCACCGCCGCCTTCGAGCAGCCGGGCACGGTCAACGAAGACCGCGTCAACGCCCAGCAGGCTCGGCGCTTCCTCGATCGCGTGGTCGGCTTCATGGCCTCGCCGGTGTTGTGGAGCAAGGTCGCGCGCGGCCTGTCCGCCGGCCGGGTGCAATCGGTGGCGGTGCGCCTGATCGTCGAGCGCGAGCAGGCGATTCGCGCCTTCACTCCTGAAGAATATTGGGAACTGCACGCCGATCTCGCGACCCCGGCGGCCTTGCGCGCCAAGGTCGTGCGTTTCAAGGGCGGCAAGTTCGAGCCCCAGGACGGCGTCACCGCCAAGGCCGCGCTCGCCGCGCTCGACAAGGCCGCCTACCGCGTCAGCGCCCGCGACGACAAGCCGACGCGGTCGTTCCCCTCGGCGCCGTTCAAGACCTCGACCCTGCAGGCCGCCGCCAGCACCCGTCTGGGCTTCTCGGTGAAGAAGACCATGACCGTCGCCCAGCGCCTGTACGAGGCCGGTCACATCACCTACATGCGTACCGACAGCGTCAACCTGTCGCAGGATGCGCTCACCGCCGTGCGCGAACTGATCACGAGCAGTTTCGGCGCCAAATACCTGCCGGAAAAGCCGATTTTCTACAAGGGCAAGGAGAACGCCCAGGAGGCCCATGAGGCCATCCGCCCCACCGATGGCGCGGTGCTCGCCAGCCAGCTCGACGTCGAGGATGACGCCCGCCGGCTCTATGACCTGATCTGGCGCCAGTTCGTGGCCTGTCAGATGCCACCGGCCGAGTTCGATACCACGCGCATCACCATCGCCGCCGGCGACTATGAGCTCACCGCCAACGGCCGCGTGCTGCGCTTCGACGGCTTTCAGAAGGTCCAGCCGCCGGCGAAATCCGACGAGCCGGAATTGCCGTCGTTGGTGCAGGGGGCGGTGCTCAAACTGGTCAAGCTCGACCCCACGCAGCACTTCACCAAGCCGCCACCGCGGTACAGCGAAGCCGCCTTGGTCAAAGAGCTCGAAGAGCGCGGCATCGGCCGACCATCGACCTACGCCGCGATCATCTCGACGATCCAGGACCGTGGCTATGTGAAGCTCGAAAACCGCCGTTTTTATGCGCAAAAGATCGGTGACATCGTCACCTCGCGCCTCGGTGACGCCTTTCCCGACCTGATGGATTACGGCTTCACCGCCGCCCTCGAAGAGGACCTCGACGAGATCGCCGAAGCCAAGGACGATTGGAAGGCCGTCCTCGATCGGTTCTACAAGGGCTTCACCAAGCAGATCGCGGCTTCCGCCGAGACCATGCGCGGGAATGAGCCGGTGCTCACCCCGATCGCCTGCACCGTTTGCGGCCGGCCGATGTCGATCCGCACCGGTCGCACCGGGGTCTTCCTCGGCTGCACCGGCTACAGCCTGCCGCCCAAGGAGCGCTGCACGACTACGGTTAATCTCGTCCCCGGCAGCGAAGCCGCCGCCGTCAGCGACCAGGACGAGGAGACCAGCGAAGCCGAGGCCAAGCTCCTGCACGAGCAGAAGCGCTGCTCCATCTGCCATACGGCGATGGACGCGTACCTCGTCGACAAGACGCGCAAGATCCACATCTGCGGCAACAACCCCGACTGCGCCGGAGTGACCATCGAAGAAGGCAGCTTCCAGCTCAAGGGCTACGAAGGTCCGTCGATCCCGTGCGACAAGTGCGGTAAGCCGATGCAGCTGAAACTCGGCCGTTTCGGCAAATATTTCGGCTGCACCGGCTACCCCGCGTGTGGCAATACGCGTAAGCTGCTGCGCAGCGGCGAGGCCGCGCCGCCGAAGTGTCCGCCGGTGGCGATGCCCGAGCTGCCGTGCACCAAGGGCCCGGGCCACTTCGTCTTGCGTGACGGGGCGGCGGGCCTGTTCCTGGCCGCGAGCACCTATCCGAAAGTCCGCGAGACGCGCAATCCGCTGGTCGAGGATCTCGTGCGTCATGCCAGCGAGCTCGATCCCAAGTATGCCTTCCTCGCCACCGCGCCGGTGGTCGATACCAAGGGCCGCAAGGCGATCATCCGCTTCGATCGCAAGGCCAAGGAGCAGTACGTATCCTCGGAGGACGCCAAGGGCGAACCCAGCGGCTGGTCAGCGCGTTACGACGGCCGCCAATGGGTCGCCAAGCAAGAGAACAAGCAGGAGAAATAACATGGCCGTGACCTTCTCCACCACCTACCTCGGCGAGCTGCGCACGGCGATCACCCATGGACCTTCGGGCACAGTCATCGAGACCGATGCGCCGGTGGACAATCATGGGCGCGGCGAGCGCTTTTCGCCGACCGATCTGGTCGCCGCCTCCTTGGGTTCGTGCATGCTGACGATCATGGGCATCGTCGCCAAGCGCGAGGGTATCGATCTCAGCGGCACCAAGCTGCAGGTCGAGAAGCACATGACCAGTACGCCGCCGCGACGCATCGCCGAGATCGTCGTCGCTTTCGTCCTGCCCGCCGGCATCGCCAGCGAGCAGCAGCAGAAGCTCGAGCGCGCCGCGCACACCTGCCCGGTGAGCTTGAGTCTGCATCCCGAGATCAAACAGACCGTGACTTTTACCTGGGGCTGATTCCTGGGGCTGATTCCTGGGGCTGATTCCTTGGGCAGAGTAGGAACCCGCGCATGGATGCCGATCCACAACTTGAAGCCGATGCCATGCTGCGTGCCCATGAGGGCAAGCTCGGGCCGTGCCTGTCGACCACTGCGGCGCAGTTCGCGGTGCTCCATGGGCGCTCGCAATTGCTGCTGACCCTGTGCACCCTGACCTTGACTATTACCGGTTTTTCCGGGCCCAAGATCATCGCCTCCGGCGAGCTTTCGCGCTGGGCTCTGGTGATCGGCATCACCCTGGTGCTGGCCGGCCTGGTCATGCTGCTGCTTTCCAGCCTGGTGGTCCATTTCGCGACCCAGTTCATGGTCAACGATGAGCCGCGTATTGGCTTGTCCAAGTTGATCCTCTACCGCAACCGCAAGATGCGCTGGTACCGCTGGCAGCTCGCCTGCATCGTCTTCGGCTTGACCAGCTATGTCATCGCGGTCATTCATTTTCTGCTCGTCGGGACGGGTTAGCGGCCCAGCGGGCAATGAACCAGTGGGCAATGAACCAGTGGGCAACGAATAAGTTGCGCCCTTCCGGGGTGGCCCATCCTGGTCGCCACGATGCGTCCTGTGCACCAGATCGAGATCAAAGTCGGCCTGCTGGTCCTCGCCGGCCTGGCGGCGGCGACCTCGATGGTGATGTTCGCCGATAAGCTGCGCATCGAACACACGTATACCATCACCGCCTATCTCAAGGATGCCGGCGGCCTGCGCTTTGAATCGCCGGTGACCCTCAGCGGCATCGCCATCGGCAAGGTCAAGGCGATCGAGTTCGTCACTCCCGGGCAGCAGGCTCCGGGCCAGGTGCGGGCGCAGGTGACCATTTCACAGGGCGTGGTCCTGCCCGCCGACGTCGAGGCCCGGCTGGCGACCAGCGGGCTGTTCGGCGACAGTTCGCTGGCGCTCTCCGCTCCGCTGTCGCGCCTGGCCGCACCCGTACCCCTGCCCACAGACGGCAGTGCCGTGCTGGTGGTCAAGGCCGGAGTCATCGATCAGGCCATGGACAAGGCCGGCGGAATCCTCAACGCCGTCGATGACTTGCTCGATCCGACCATGCGCGCCGATGCCAAGCGCTTGGTTCATCAGGCCGCCGATCTCGCCGAGCATACCGCGGTAGTCGCCGCCACGCTCGCTGCCCAACAGGCCCGCATCACCGCCATCCTCAACAACCTTGAGGCTCTTTCGGAGGAACTCACGACCACCACGCGGACCATCAACCAGCGTCTCGATCCGCTGCTGGCGAAGGTCGATGGCAGCCTCACCCAGGCCGATGCCCTGCTGTCCGCCGGGGCCACGACCATGACCCGCGCCGATGGCGTCCTCGCCCACGTCGATGCCCTGCTGGTGACCAATGCCCAACCCCTGGCCGAGGCCTTGGGCGGAGTCGGCAAGATCACCCAGCGGCTTGAGAGCATCCTCAACGCCCTCGATGGTGGCCAGGGCGTGTTGGGGCAGTTGCTGACCAACCGCGATCTCGCCCAGGACCTCCATCACATCACCGTCGATGTCGAAGCCGCCGCGCGCCTGATCGCCGAAAAGCCCTCGCGCCTGGTGTTCAGCGATAGCGCCAGTGACCAGGCCCAGGAACGCTATCGCCGTGATAGCGAGAAAATGCGACGTAATCTCGGCGAAGGTTTCGGCCAGCCGGTGACGCCGGTGTCCGCCCCATCACCGGGGAAGTGAACCACGGTCGGCGGTCAACTGCCTGCAGAGGACGTTTGACGTCGCCAGCCCGACGGGGAGGGTGGCCACATGGAGCGCTCCTCACACCATGACCAGATTCTCAGCCAGCTGACGCAGTCGTTGCGCCGGGTGTACCAGGGTTCGCCGCAGCCCATCGAGCTGTTGATCACCGCCTGGCTGGCGCGCGGACATGTGCTCATCGAGGACATTCCCGGCGTCGGCAAGACGACCTTGGCGCGAGCCTTCGCCGCCGCTATCGGAGGAAGCTTCAAGCGCGTGCAATGCACCCCTGATCTGATGCCCGCGGACATCACCGGCGTGAGCGTCTATGATGAGCGCGAGCGCCAGTTCATCTTCCATCCCGGGCCGGTGTTCGCCGATGTGCTCCTCGCCGATGAATTGAATCGCACGCCCCCGCGCACCCAGGCGGCGTTGCTTGAAGCCCTCGGCGAAGGCACCGTCACCGTCGATGGTGAGCCGCGTCGTCTGAGCGCCGGCTTCTTCGGCATCGCCACCCAGAATCCGCTCGATCACGCCGGCACCTATCCGCTGCCCGATAGCCAGCGCGACCGCTTCCTGATGTGCTTCCGCCTCGGCTATCCGGAAGCTGACGCCGAGTTCGCGGTCCTCGTCCGCGACGGCGCCGAATCCGCGCTGGCGCAGGTCGTGCCGCTGATCGATGCGCCCCTCGCCCAGCAGCTGCGGGCGGCGGTGCAGGTCGTGCGCCTCGAGGAGAGCGTCCGCCGCTATCTCCTTGAGGTGATCCGCGCCACGCGCTCGGCCAAGGGCCTGCTGCAGGGCGCGAGCACGCGCGCGGCTCTCGGCCTGCAGCGCGCGGCGCAGGCGCGGGCGCTGCTCAACGGACGGGACTTTGTGATCCCCGATGACATCCAGGCGTTAGCCGTGCCGTGCTTGGCGCATCGCCTCACGGCGCGTGCCGGCACGGTCTGCGAGACCGCCATCCAGGCTCTGCTCGAAACCCTGCCGGTGCCGCGCTAGGTTGGCCATGCGCACGGCCATCACTCCCGTCGGGTGGCTGGTGCTGGGGGAAGCTGTGCTCCTGCTCACCAGCCGCTGGTGGTCGGTGCGGGCGATTCCCGAGCCCGCGACCATGGCCCTGGGGGTCGGCCTGCTGGCGGTGGTCGTGGTCTCGTGGTGGATGGCCCCGCGCCGGGCTCTCGCCGGGGGCGCCGAATGGCTGGTGGCTCCGCGCGTTCCGCTCGGTGAGGAAATCACCGTCGGTGCGCTCCTGACCATCCATGGCCATCTCCCGCCGTGCACCATCAGCGCCTTTAATCCCCTGAGCCGCCGCCGTGAAGATGTGCTGCGTCTGCGCGCCCTCACCACCGGTAGCGTGCGCCCGACGTGGACGGCCCGCTTCACCCGCCGTGGCCTCTGCCGCCTGCCGCCCCTGCAACTGCGCTGCACCCAGCCCTTCGGCATCATCGCCGTTGAGCGCCCACTGGGCGCAGGCTGCGAGGTCGTGGTCCTACCGGTCGTGGGCCAGCTGCGTCGGCCCTTGCGCGAGCGTCTTGAGAGCTGGTCAGCGGAGATGCGGCCGACCACCGACATCGGCGCCGATGAGCTGGATCACGTGCGCCCCTATCGCATGGGCGATCAACGCCGGGCGATCCACTGGCGGGCCTCGGCGCACCATGGCGAATGGTTGGTGTCGGAACGCCTCGATCCCGGTTGCCGGCGCCTGGCGATCGTTCTCGATACCTCGGGGCGCGGCGTCAACGGCGCCCTTGATGGCCGGCGCTTCGAGAAATTGGTGGCCGCTACCGCCACCCTGGTCGAGGCCTGCCTGCAGCGCGGCTGGCAGGTGACGGTGCACGGAGGCTTCGCTCCGCAGGGTCTTTCTGGGGACAGCGCGCGGCTCATGGAAGGCCTGGCCCTGGCGACCTGCGATGGTGCCCAGCTGCTCGATCTGATCCCGGCGCAGCCGGCGGTGGCGGTGCTCACCGCCCGACCTGGAGACGTGCCGGCGCTGCTGCGCCGTCCGCTGGTCCTGGGCTTGGCGGAGATCGACGAATTGTTCCGTCTGCCGGCACGGTTCCGCGCATGAGGCTGAATCCCACCGCTACGGCGCACCTGGTCTTCATCGGCCTGATCGCGCTCTACCTGGGTGGTTCCTATCCTGGAGCGGCGGCGGCTCTGGGCGTGCAGGTGGTGCTGGCGGTGCTCGCAGAAATCATCCACGCCACGTGGCGAGGTGGCGTCCGCTGGCCGATCGTGCATGAGATTTTTTTCCTTACGGGTTTGGCCGCGGCCTGGGTGCTGAGGGCGCCTCTGTATCCGATGGTCGGCTACGCCCTGTGCGCGTCCTTGCTCCTGTTGGTCCGTCATCGCGCGCTGCGCTTCATCCCCGCCTTGTGCGCGGTCGATCTGGTGTGGTGCGGAGTCGGTGGCACGTCTTTGTTAATGGCCCCGCAGGCGATGGCCCCGCACTCGGCGATGACGGCGGCGGTGGCCTTGGTGCCACTGGCAATCGCGGCCTTGGCCACCGATGCCTGGTTGGAGGCCTTGAGCGGATCCCGTCTTATCCATCGCTACCCGCATGACCATTTCCGCCGCCACGTCTTCGCCCTGCGGCGGCCGTCCTGGTTGTGGTTGTGGTGGCCGGTCTTGCTGTGCACCGTGCTGGCCCTGGTCATCGGCCTGCCGATTAGCCGGCGCGCGCCCGAAGATATGCCGGTGCAACCCTTGCGGGTGTCCAATCCCTTGGTCTCGGCTCGGCAGCATAGCGGCCTGTCGACGGTGATCCGCATCGGCGATCAGGTCCACATCGATCGCGATCAGCAGATCTGCGCGCGCTTGGAGTGGACGGGGTCGGCGCCGAAGACCCCGGCCATGGTCTACCTGCGCGCGATCACCATGCCCGAGGTCCTCGTCGAAGGGCCCTTCCTGTTGTGGCATGCCGTCGAGGACGGCTTCCTGCCGATGACCGCGCCAATGCCCGCGCGGACCGCCAGCGGCTGGCTGCTGCGGCGTCCCGGTGGCGGTGATGCGGTGCTGCGGCCGGATGGCGCGAGCGGGGTCGGGCTGGAACACCTGCGCCGCGATCGCGACGGGAATTGGTATCAGGCCGGGCTCGGACGGCAGACGACGACCTATCGTGTTAGCCTCGAATCCCTCACCGAGAGCATCACCGGCGAAGCCACCGCCGGCGAGATCGAGGTCTGTCGGCGCCTGCCGCGCAGCCTCGAACAGCTGCCGTGGAATCGGGTCGAACGTTCGGCGTGGGCGGCGATGACCCCCGAGGACGCGGCCCGCGATATCATCACCGTGATCCATCAGCGTTGCCGCTACGAACTCGACGCATTGCCTGAACCCGATCCGACACCGGGCGGCGCCCTGCTGACCTTCCTGCTCTCGAACGACGCCGATGAGCGTCGTGGCCATTGTCAGTATTTCTCGACCGCCGCCGTGGTCCTGCTGCGCCGGGCGGGACATCCGGCGCGGACCGTGGTTGGTTTCGCCAGCGAAGAGATCGACGCCAAGGGCGTGACCTTCCGCGGTCTGCACGCCCATGCCTGGACCGAGCTGGTGGATTCGCGCGGACGCTGGCAGCGCCTCGACGCCACCCCTTCTTCAGGCTACCTGCAGCGTGTGGCGGGCGTCGATACGCGCCTGGGCGAGCTTGCACCGGAGGTCATCTCCGCCCACCAGACCTTGGATGCCGCCGCCGCCGAGGCGGCCGCGGAGCCCGTCTTGCCGCTCACCGACCTTCCGGCGTCTGCTCCCTGGTTGATTCCCAGTGGATTAATAATTTCTGGGATCGGCCTTTTCTATGTAGGAATGCGTTGGTGGCGCCGACGTCCGAGCGCCACGCAGCGTCGACGTCAGGCGTTGACCGAGGCCAATGTCACATTGTTCACCTGCGCGCGGGAATTAGGCATTTCGGTGCGTCCATCGTCGACGCTCGCCGAGGTCGCCGCGGCCCTGACACGACGTACCGGCATCGATCTCAGCGGCCATCTGCGCGAGCATCAGGTCGCGCGCTATGATCACGGCCCCGCACCGCGGCCGTGGCCGTTGGCGGCACTGCGCTCAAGCACCGGCTCAAGCACCGGCTCAAGCACCCGCTCAAGCACAGAGCGCGGCAACCGACACTGAGGCAGTGACGGAGTGAAAACTATGTATAGGCTTCTGCACCATGGCGAGTCGCTGCAACTGATGGATGTGCCTTATACCATCACCGACGATGGGCAGCGACGGGTCATCACCCTCAGTCGCGATGCCCTCGATCATCCGGCCCTCGTCGGCGATCCCTGCCTCATGTGCCTGGAGGATTCCGGTGAACTCCAGCTCGAGATCGATTGCTCGGCGATCAATCAGGCCAACTCCCTGCTGATCGCCTGGATCATCCGCGTGGCCCAGGCTGCCAAGCCGCGCCCGTTGACCCTCATCGGCGTCAGTGAGCGGCAAGCGGTGCTCTTCCGCCGCATGCGCCTGGATCACATCGTCGGCTTGATGGAAGCCAAATAGCGCCGGCGAGACCGAGTCAGCCTTGCTGGCCTATCTCTGACCGGCTCCTAGCCTCTGCACTTCATGTTTGGTTCTTATGCGCGCCCTGCGGCGTTGACGGCGGTCTACCTGGTCTGGGGATCGACCTATCTGGCGATCGCGCTGGCGGTGAAGACCCTGCCGCCCCTGCTCATGGCCGGCTCCCGTTTCATCGTCGCCGGAGCGCTCATGCTGGCGTGGTTGCGGGCCACCGGCACAGCACTGCCGGATAAGCGCCAATGGGTCGCGGCGCTGCTGGTGGGCACCTTGCTGCTGCTGGGCGGCAATGGCACCGTGTGCTTGGTCGCGCATGCGGTGCCCTCGGGCATCGTCGCCCTGATCATTGCCTGCACGACCTTGGCCATGGTCGGGGTCGGCTGGGCCTGCGGCGGACCGCGCCCGACCGCGCGCCTGAGCCTGGGCATCTTGCTCGGCCTGCTCGGCGTCGCGTTCCTGGTGTGGCGTCCGGGATCGGTGACTGCGGCGGCCTATCCCTGGTGGGGCATCGCCGCGCTCCTTGGCGCCTGCCTGAGTTGGGCCGCAGGCTCGGTGCTCAGCCGTCGCCTGGCGCCAGCGGCGCGCATTCCTTCACCGTGGATGGCGACCGCCGCGCAGATGCTCGCCGGCGGGACGGTGGTGGTGTTGGCGGGGCTCGTCGATGGCGAATGGGCGAGATGCGCGCCGAGCGGCTTCAGCGCCGTCTCGCTGGCGGCGTGGGCCTACCTAGTGGTCGGCGGCTCGATCATCGGCTTCGGCTCGTATGTATGGCTGCTGCGCCATGCCAGCCCTGCCCTCGCCACCAGTTACGGCTACGTCAATCCGCTGGTGGCGATCGTCTTAGGGGCCTGGCTCAACCATGAGCCGGTGAACGGGCAGATGCTGTGGTCGGCAGCGATCATCCTCTCGGCTGTGGCGTTGATCGCCACCGCTGCCGGCCAGGATGGACCTCTGAGGAATGATCGCGATGCCTGAGTTCGTCCATCTGCACGTGCACAGCCATTTCACGCTGCTGAACTCGCCGATCACCATCGGCAAGCTGCTCGCGAATGTCGCCAAGAAGGGCATGAAGCAGGTCGCGCTTACCGATCGCGGTAATCTCTTCGGAGCCTTCGAATTCTACATGGCGGGCAAGGATCTCGCCGAGAAGGCGGCCAAGGCGGCCAAGGAATCCGCGGCCGCCCCCGACGATGGCAAGCTCGCCGCGGCCGCCGCCAAGGCCGCCGCCGCCGTGGTCACACCGATCCTCGGCTGCCAGCTGAACGTGACCCCGGGAGCGATGACCGAGAAGGTCCGCGACTGGCAACAGCTGGTGGTCCTCGCGACCAGTGAGAAGGGCTATCGCAATCTCTCGCAGCTGGTCTCGCGCGGTTGGCTGCAGGGCTTCTACTTCGAGCCGCGCGTCGATCTTGAGGCCATTCGCGAACTGCACGAGGACCTCATCTGCCTCACCGGCGCCGGGCGCTGGGGATTCCTCAACAGCCACATCCTCAAAGGCGCCAAGGAGGATGCCGCGACTCAGCTGGGCAGGCTCAAGGACATCTTCGGCGATCGGCTGTACGTCGAGCTGGCCGATCTCGGACCGGATCCGCAGCTCGATTGGCACCAGCTCATCGCCGACAACGTGGCCTTGGCCAACGCCGCCGGGGTGCCGGTAGTCGCCACCAACTGGGTGCACTACCTCGATGCCTCGGATGCCACCATCCACGATGTGCAGTTGGCCATCGAAGGCGCGACGACGGTGATCGACACCCGGCGCAAGAAGATGCCGACCGAGGAATTCTACCTCAAGACCGGCGATGAAATGGCGGCGCGTTTCGCTGACTATCCGCAGGCGATCAGCAACACTTGCGTGATCGCCGAGCGCTGTCATGGCAAGATCCCTTCGGGGCAGTACTTCCTGCCCACGTTCCCCTGCCCTGAGGGCAAGAACGAGGACGGCCTGCTGCGCGAGCTCTGCGAACTGGGAATGGTCCAGCGCTATGGCCAGGAGGGCATCAGCGAGGCCCATCGCGAGCGTCTGGAGTTCGAGCTCAAGACCATCATCAGCATGGGCTTCCCGGCGTACTTCCTGATCGTTGCCGACTTCATCGGCTGGGCCAAACGCAACGGCATCCCGGTAGGCCCGGGGCGCGGCTCGGCGGCGGGCAGCCTGGTCGCCTACGCCATGGGCATCACCGATATGTGCCCGCTGAAGTACGGCCTGCTCTTCGAACGCTTCCTTAATCCGGGCCGCAAGAGCATGCCCGACATCGACGTCGATTTCTGCAAGGACCGCCGCGAGGAAGTGATCAATTACGTGCGCCAGAAGTATGGCGAGGCGGCGGTGACCAACATCATGACCCTCGGCACGATGAAAGCCAAGATGGCGATCAAGGACGTCGCCCGGGCCTATGAGTGGAGTCCCGAGGAGAGTCAGGCGCTGGCCAATCTCGTGCCCGCCGATCCCAGCGGCAAGACCGATCTCAAGGTTTGCCTCGGGCTCAAGCCGCTCGATGAGAAGAAGAACGAGTTCGCCACCGTGGCGGCGATGAAGAGCCGCTACGATGAGGACGAGCGCACCCGCCGGGTGCTCGATGGTGCGATGCAGCTTGAGAAGCTCGGCCGCAATCTCGGCGTGCATGCCTGCGGCATCATCATCGCCCCGGGTCCGGTCAGTACTTTCGTCCCGGTGTGCAAGGTCAAAGACAAGCACGCCACCCAGTTCAACATGTCGCAGGTTGAAAAAGCCGGGCTGCTGAAGATGGACTTCCTCGGTCTGAAGACCATGTCGATCCTCAAGAAGGCCTGCACCCTCGTGCAGGAGACCGACGGCATCACCGTCGACCTGCTGCAGATCCCCTTGGCCGATCCCAAGACCTTCGCGCTGCTCGGCACCGGTCGCACGCTGGGCGTGTTCCAATGCGAATCGCGCGGCTTCCAGGAGCTCATCGCGCGTCTCAAGCCCGACCGCTTCGAGGACATGATCGCGCTCGTCGCGCTCTATCGCCCCGGTCCGCTGATGGCCAACATGCACATTGATTACTGCGACCGCAAACACGGCCTGCAGAAGGTCACCTATCCGCATCCGGTGCTCGAACAGGCGCTGAAGGAGACCTACGGGCTCTACATCTACCAGGAGCAGGTGATGACCCTGTCCCGAGAGCTCTGCGGTTTTTCGCCGGCGGAAGCCGATGATCTGCGCAAGGCGATGGGCAAGAAGGACCTCACCATCCTTGAGAAGCTCAAGGAGAAGTTCATCAACGGCGCCTGGGAAAAATGGCAATTCGACAAGGGCGTCTGCGGCAAGATGTGGGAGTCGATCCTTGGCTTCGCCAGCTACTGCTTCAACAAATCGCACAGCGCCTGCTATGGCCTGATCGCCTATTGGACAGCGTGGTTCAAGGCCAACCACTACGCCGCCTTCATGACCGCCAACCTCATCTACGAGATGGGCGACAAGGACAAGATGACGCTCTTCGTCGAAGAGCTGAAATCACAGCAGATCCCGGTGCTGCCTCCGGATGTCAACGAATCCGGTTGGGAATTCACGGTCGTGCGCCGTCAGCTCTCTTTGGCTGGAGAGCAGGCTGAACAGGTCGCGATCCGTTTCGGCTTCGGTGGCGTCAAGGGCGTCGGCGAAGGCGCCGCGGCGCATCTCCAGCAGGTCCGCGCCAGCGGCGGTCCCTTCACCTCGCTCTACGATCTCTGCGAACGCACTGATTCGAGGACCATCAACAAACGCGTGGTCGAGGCCGCGATCAAGGTCGGGGCCTTCGATGCCTTGCACGGCAATCGCCGGGCCTTGTACGAGACCATGGACAAGGCCTTCGATCGCGGCCAACGCGTGGCCAAGACCAAGGCCCAGAAGCAGGAGACCTTGTTCGCGACCTTCGAACAAGACGCCTCGTTCATGGCCGCGACCCAGGGCTACCCCGAGGTCACCGACTGGGACATGACCGAACGGCTGCGCTATGAGAAGGAACTCACCGGCTATTGGATGAGCATGCATCCGGTGGCGGTGTACGCCGAGCTCAGTACCCGCTACGCGACCACCACCGCTGGTGAGTTGCCGGGCATGGCCAAGGGCGATCAGGTGGCGATTGCCGCCGTGGTCGTAGGCAAACGCGTGGTGAAGACCAAGACCGGACGATTCATGGCCATCCTCCAGCTCGAAGATGCCAGCGGCCGTTTCGAGGCCGTGCTCTTCCCCGGACGGCCCAATCGCAAAGGCCAGTTCGAGCCGGGTCCGTTCGAGAAATTCGGCAATGAGTGCGAAGACGATCTGGTGGCACTGTTCATCGGCAGCGTCGAGTTCCGCGAGCAGCGCCGCGCCAGCCGCCCGCCTGGTGATGGCGGCGATGAGGAGACCCTCGATCCCGCGGCCGTCGATGGTGATGAGGAAGGCGGCGTGGTCGCCCAAGAGGAGCAGGTGGTACGCATGCCGAGCCTGCAGGTGGCGGCGATGATCCCCATGGGCCTGGTGCCGGAGCGCCTCACCCGCGACATCACCATCGCCTGGTCGGTGGCGCGCATGCCCGCGCCGACGGTGGTGGCAGAGATGGAAAATCTCTTCAAGGAGAACGATGGCGATTGCCCGGTGACCATCCTCGTGCACGTCCCCGATGGCGTCGCCCTGACCTTGGCCCTCGGCGATAAATGGAAGGTCCGCGCGACCGCGAAACTCATCGGCGAGCTGCAGCGTCTGTGGGGTTCTGAGCAGGTCATCCTCCATGCCCAGGACCCTTTGCTGCTCGGACGTCAAGAGCGCGGGTACTCGCGAGCCGGTTGATGGTATCAAAAGTGTGTTGGTTTTTCCGGCAGCCGGTCGCGTTTTATTGACGCGGCCCGTGCCCGATCGGGCATGCCCAAGAAGGAAAGTCGGATCTTTGATTGTACCCAGGAATCTTCGCGCTAACCGTAGGCCGTTCCTCTCTGCACCGCCTCAAAGGTCTCTCATGATCACCGACGCGACTCCTGCAATTGGCCACGTATGTCAAGAAAACTCAGCAATTTTAGGGCTTTCTCCGGCAATCATCGATCTTCGCCGACAGTTGCCGCGGGTCGCGGCCGCTGGGCGCACGACCTTGATCGTCGGTCCGACCGGTAGCGGAAAGGAGCTCGTTGCGCGTGAACTTCATGCCCGCTCGCCACGCAGCGCGGCGCCCTTCATCGCCGTGAATTGCGGAGCCTTGCCGGACTCGCTGGTGGAATCGGAACTGTTCGGACACAGTCGCGGCGCCTTCACCGGCGCCAATGACATCCGCGCCGGTCTGGTGCCGAGCGCGGCGGGCGGGACCCTCTTCCTCGACGAAATCAACTCGCTGACCTTGAGTGCCCAATCGGCGTTACTGCGCTTTCTTGAAAACGGCGAGTTCCGCCCGGTGGGTTCCGATCGGGTGATGAAGTCCAACAGCTGGGTGATCGCGGCCGCCAACCAGGATCTTCATCACGGCGTCGAAAGCGGATCCTTCCGTCGCGATCTGCTCTACCGCCTGGAAGTGATCCGCGTCAAGGTCCCGGCCCTGGCCATGCGCGGCGACGACATCCTGCTGCTGGCCGAACATTTCCTCGCCGAGACCGACCATGCCTACGGCTTCAGCGGTGGTGCCCGTCAGGCCCTGCTCAAGCATTCCTGGCCGGGTAACATCCGCGAGTTGAAGCATCGCGTGCTCAATGCCGCGGTACTCGGCGAAGGACCGTGGATCGAGGCCCAGGACCTTGGTCTCGCCGAGGGCCAGGTGCTGCCCTTGTCGGCGGCGGTGGGCCTCTCGAACGAGCTCTGGGGCCTGATCGAATCCGGCATGACCCTCGGCCAAGCGATCGAGCATTGTGAACGGCAGTTGATCATCGGCGCCTTGCGCGCCGAAGAGAACAATCGTACCCGGGCGGCGTCGCGCCTGGGCATCCACGTGCGCACGATCTTCAAGAAGTTGGCCGGCGAGACGAGCAACGAGACGCCCTGGGGTTGAGTGCTCTTCCTGAATTGAGTGCCTGAATGGGCAGGCAGTGCCCGGTTAGGCACGCGGGCTATGATCGAATGGGCGTGGTTGGCGGCGAACCTTCTGTAGCAGATCGCGCGATGATCGCATAATATCCGTAAAATACCGTTAAATTAAGCAATCTTCAGCGTTGAACAGGCGTACCTTCCGATTGGCACGGAGCGCACTGTGGTGGGACGTGAGGATTCCTATGTCAGCCGTCACTCCTTGCCGTGCCCTGGTTTCTGAGCGCTTCCCGGTGGCCTCGTTCGTGGTCGAAGTACCTCCCGAACGATGCTTCGAATTGGCCTGCGCCACCGACCCCGCGCTGTTCCATCCCACCAATCAACCGCAACGCACCGCCAAGAATTTCTGGACCAGCCGCTTCGGCGGTCTGATGCGTGCGCCGGCGGGAAGGGCGACCTACCTGCTGCCGCCTGAGCAGCTGCGCCATTTCGCCGGTGCGCCGCGCCTGTACTACGCGCTCGGAACCTATGGCGGTGTCAACGGCGAACGGCCACAGTTCTCGATCCAGGCAAGTCAGCCCGAACGTATTCCTTACATCCGCATCGCCCCTGATTTTACCGGTCGTTCGCTCGATCGTCGGCGATTGGAGGGGGTCGCGGTCGGTGACAACCGCTATGGTCGCAAGGCCCACGATCTGGTTTGGGGCGGCGATCTCCTCGAACGCGCGGCTCCCGCGCATAGTTGGCGTGGAGCTCCTGGCGATGGCGCTGCCGATGGTGCCACTGCTGATGGTGCCACTGCTGATGGTGCCACAGCGGTGCTGCTGGCACCCGCGCCGAGCGTGCGGTCTCCCGTAGCGTCGCCCGATCTGCTCTTGGCCGATGAACCGAGCGGCTGCGAACATCCGGATGAATTAGCGACCAGCGCTCATTCCCCCGTGGCCCTCGATGTCGACGACGGCCAAGAGCCTTATGGCCGCCAACGCAGTCCACGACGGACGTCGTCTGCGCCACAGTTTTCCGCGCCACAGGCAACGCCCCGTGCTGCCCGCCCCGCCGCGCGTGCGCCTGCCGCGTATGGCCGCCGCGGCACGCGCTATGGATCAGCTGACGAGGAGACGTCCGAGAGCGTCACCGCCTGGGCCGAGCACGATCCCGATTTCAGCGATGACGATGATGGCCATGCCACCCATGACGATGACGCTCAGCCAGTCCTGGGTTCGGCCGGCCGCAAGGTGGCCCGCCAACTGGCGGCGAGCGAACTCGACCTTGCCGAAAAATTCCGCATCGTGCAGCTGGTCGCGGAATTTGAGTCGGGTTTGCAGACCGGTGATCTCGATCAGCCGCAACGCCGGGCCCGAGCCTATGGCGCGATCAACGCCAATACCGATGGTGCCGGTCTCTCTTGGGGCCTGATCCAATTCACCCAGAGCGGCGGCGCCCTCGGCGACGTCCTGCACGCCGCCGAGCAGCGCGATCCGGAGCAGTTCGCGGTGATCTTCGGTGCCGACAGCCAGGCTCTTCTGGCGACCACCGGCGCGGCTACCAGCAACGAACGCATGCAGCCGGTGGCGGGTGCTAATCTCTGGGAAGCGCCATGGGTCGCGCGTTTCCGCGCCGCTGGCGCCGTCGCCGCCTGTCAGGCCGCGCAAAACCAGGTCGCCATCGAACGCTACTTCGATCCGTTGCTGGCCTTCGCCGGCCGGCTGGGGTTCGATAGCGAACGGGCCCTGGCGATGCTCTATGATCGCGGCGTGCAGCAGGGCCTCGGCCGGGGACCGGCGTGGATCATGGCCGCCGCCGGTCCGATCCGTTCCGAGCGCAACGATCTGCCACGGGCCTTGCTGGCGCTCGGCCATGCCGATCTGCGTGCCTTCCAGCGCAGCGTGCCGGGCCTCACCGTCGATGGCCGTTTTGGCGCCAAATCGCATGCCGCCCTGACCGCCGCCTTGCGCGACCTGGGCAGCGCGTCGCCCTTCACCGTCAGCTCACGCGATGAGATGCTGACGATGATGGTCGCCGCCGCCGCCGACGAAGCTCAGGCCGCGGACAGCGCTCTCGCCGAGGCGCAGACCGCCCTCGCGGCCGCGCCGCAGCGCCAGGACTTGATCGCAGCCCGCGATCAGGCCCGCCGCACGCAGGTGTGGAAGCAGGCGCGCGCGCAGCGCCTGGATCAGCTGCGGCATAGTCAGGTGGTCACCGACACGCTCTATACCTGGGCCTGATCCATGGCTGACGCGCCTCATCTGGCCTTGGCGGCCTTGTCGCAGTTGGAGCGCAGCGCCGAACGGCTGGCGCCCAATGAACGCGCGGGATTCCGTCGGCAGCTGCAGACCATCGCCACGGTCCTCGGTGGGCACGCGGCGCCGCGGGCCACCGCCCAAGCGGCACGTGATCCGTATGCGGCGCTCTTGACCCCGGACTTGATGGTTCCGGGACGAGCTGTTCCGGCAGGAGCAGTTCCGGCAGGAGCATTCCCGGCACGCGCGGCGCACGCCGGCGCCCTCGGCACGCCGCTGGATCTGGAGGCCGAGCTCGGGAGGCAGGGCGGATCCGCTGCATCAGGCGGCGATGAGCGCGGTCCGGAACAGGCCGCGGGTACATTGCCGGCAATGGGTCCCGCTCCGGCATCCGCCGCTCCAGCGGCAAAACGCCCGGATGCCACCGAGATCATCGGCCAACGCGTCGCCACCGCCCTCGAGGCCGTGGCCTTCACCGACTTCGTCGCGGGGTTGGTGCGCGGGACCTTCCAGGCCATTGTCGACGCCACCGCCCAGCAGATGCGCGAGTATGCCGACCTGGTGGCGAACATCTCGCGTTCGGCGGATTCGTTCACGCGCGACAACGTCACCGTGGAGCAGGCCCGGCTGTGGCTGTCGAATCGTCATGCGCTGGACCTCTACGTCGCCGTGCCGCAACCCGGCCGCGGCGGTACGCCGACCCTCTGCGTGCAGGCGCGCAGCGTCGGGCAATCGCCGGAATGGTTGGATCAGTACCAGTTGAGCGGCGCTGAGCTGAACAACGAATTGAGCGAAGGTCCGCTGCTGGCGGCGGGGCGGGCCAAGCTCGGTGAAGAGCGCTTGCAGAACCTCGCCTCGATGGTGCTGATGGGCTTGAACCGGGTGGTGGTCAAAGACGGCGAAATCGCCGCCAAGCTGCAGTTCCATGCCACGGCCCAGGATCGCAGCGCGGCGGAAGTCGCGGTCGAGAATCGTGGTCAGCAGGGCAACATTGCCCAGCGCCAGACCGAGATGAGCGCCCAGGCCATAACCATGGTCTCGACCAACAAGGCCAACGCCCAGTCGGATGCCAACATCCGCGCCGATCTGATGGGCGAAGTGCGCATAAAATTCGCCACCGAGACCTTCAACCTCAATCAATTCGCCGACACCCAGGCGATCCAGCTGATCTCCCAGCACGCCCGCTGGCGCGGCGATGTGCCCGCCGCCGCCCCGGCCACGCCACCGCCGGCTCCTGGAAACGGCTGATGCAGACGCTCGAACAGTTCCTGGTCGTTTTGGCCGAGGCGGTGATGGCGAGCGCCGAGCACGCCACGTTGCGCGTCAGCGTCACCGACGCCGATCTCACGGTTCCGATCGAGACTCGCGCCAATCGCCACGGCGATCTGTGCGCGAGCATGCCGCGTAGCCGGCTGATCACCGGCTTCGCGCCCGTCACCAGCCGGCTGCATGCGGTGTTCGTGCGCGACGATCACGACGAGGTGGCGCCGTGAATCCGCAACGTCCAGCGGCGACGCCGTCGGTGCCGATCGAGGATTTCCTGCAATCGCTCGGCTCGCAGCTCGATCGCGCCCAGGATTCGCTGGCTCTCAAGGTCCGCGCCGGACGGCGTCTGACCTGGGCGTTGAAGGACATCTCGCTCGATCTGCAGGTCTTCGTCGAGCATGACCCGCGCGGGCGCGTCACTTGGCGCCACGCCGGTCCCAATGAGCAGGGGGCCAGCCGCATCAATCTGACCTTCACCACCATCACCAAGCCGATGGTCGAGGAGAACACCAGCGAGCTCGAAGAGGATCCGCGCGGGATCGATGATATCCGCCTTCAAGCCAAGCTCAGCGAGGCTGATACTCGGCAGTTGGAATGGATGGGCATCCGCACCGTCGGCCAGTTCCGCCGATTGTCGCAGGATACCGATGCACGAGCAGTGCAGGCGGTCTCGGGCATCCCCGTCGATCGCCTGACGGCCCTGCTGCAGGCCTCAGCGCAGCCGATGGTCAGCCGCAGCGAGATCACCGCCGATCACGACGGCACGCCCCTGGTGCGCCTGTACGGCGCCAATCTGAGCGACGGCAGCCACCCGGAAGTCCGCCTCAACGGCGAAGCCATGGAGGTCGTCGAATCCCGTCCGCATCGTCTGGTCGTGCGGCCCATGGCCCATCATCGCGATGGACCGGTCGAAGTTCTCTGCGCCGCCGGCCGCGCGAGCGGCTTCATGCGCCTACCGACGCTCCCGGTAAGCGCGGAAATACCGGCAACGCCCGTGGTTCTTGCCTCCGTCGCGGTTCCCGCAGCTGTTCCTGCAGCTGTTCCCGCAGCTGTTCCCGCAGCTGTTCCCGCAGCTGTTCCTGCAGCTGTTCCCGCAGCTGTTCTCCCAGCCAGGGTGAGCCCATGAATGGCGCGGTCATCCCCGGCCAGGTGCTGGTGCGCCTGCGCCCCGGCGTGGCTCTCAGCCACACCCCCAGCCATCGCGATGTGCAGGAGGGCGAACGCATCCACGCCGCCCATCTCGATCATGGTCCGGCGGATGCCGCCATCCGCCGCCACAGTCCGGCACAGCGCGTCAGTCGCATCCATCAAGCCGCCGGCGCCCTGGGCGTTCCTGGATTTCGTCATCAGGGTTGGAGCCGCCTCGAACAGCTGCTCGGCCTGCCGCGGATGATGCGCATCGACGTCAGCAACGCCGCATCGCTGCCGCACCTGCTCGAAGATCTGCGCGCCTGCGAGACCGTCGAATCCGCCGCCCCCAACCGCCTCTGCCGCTTGAAAGTGGTCGCAGAGCAACCGCGCCTGGGCAGCGCCGTCGGCGATCCGTTTGTACGCATCGGCCATGCCCGTGCGCGCGCACTCGAACCCGGCGATCCGACGGTGATCATCGGCATCATCGACAGCGGTGTGCGTCTCGACCATCCGGAATTTATCGGCCGCCTGCGCGCTGGTCTGGATCTCGTCGAAGTCTTCGAGGGCGCGCCCGATGGCATGACCCTGGTCGGTGATATCCGCGATCGCGATCGCATTCCCGAAGACGAACAGGGCCACGGCACGGCCTGCGCCGGCCTCATCGGCGCGCGCGGCCTGGGTGTGCCTCCGGGCTTGGCGGGATTCTCGCAACTGCTGCCGATCCGCGTCCTGGCGGCGGCCCGCGAGATCGGCTCGCCGCCCAATGTGGTCACCGAGGCCATCGGCTCGCTGGCGGACATCGATGCCGGTTTTAAATCGGCGATCGATCTTGGTGCCCGCGTGCTCAACCTGTCGTTCGGTACGCCGGCCTCGGCGCTCTTGCCGGGCGAGCCGGTACCACACGCCGAGCTGGTGCGCTACGCGTTGGCGCGCAACTGCCTGCTGATCGCGGCGGCGGGCAATAGCGGCATCGAGGAGCGCTACTTCCCCGCCTGCCTGCCGGGGGTCATCGCCGTCGGTGCCGTCGATGCCCATGATCATCCGGCCACGTTCAGCACCCGTGGCGAGCACGTTGCCATCTGCGCCCCGGGGACGGCGATCCCAGTGGTCGGCATCAATGGCTATCAGCGCATGAGCGGCACCTCGTTCGCCGCGCCTCTGGTCACCGCCGCCTGCGCCCTGCTCGTGGCCCGCGCCGCCCGCCAGAGCTGCTGGCTGCCGGTGAGCGCGGCGCGTACCGCCCTCTGCCAGAGCGCACGCGCTTTTCCCCAGCCCACCAGCGGGTGCGGGAGCGGTATCCTCGATGTGCCGGCGGCCTTGGCGGCGGTCGATGACCTGCTCGCTGATCCGTTGCAGGGTAATCCCACCGACGATGTCGACAGCGAGCTTTCGCCGGAGATGGAGGAGTCGCATGCACCTGCCCTTACCCGTTGAGAACAGGCTGATGCGGTCCAGCCGAGTGGGCGGGGTCGAATCCGGATGCACGGGGCCGCCAGGCCCACTTGGCCCATGCCGTCGTCGGGCTCCCCCGGCTGCAACGTTGCCGACGCCGTCGCAAAAGTCGCAAAAGTTGCAAAAGTTGCCTTCCACTCTCGTCAACGCTCTCTCATCCACTGCCACTTTGCCCAGGAGTACCTTTTCATGACCACCTGCGAGATCTACCCGGACCTGTACAAGAAACCGCCACTCAAGAACAGCGTCAGCCCTGACGAACTGGCAGTGGTCTACAACAGCAACTTCCAGCGTCTGCGCCTGGCGCATGCCGTCGATTATGTTCTCAGCCAGAGCTTCAAGCTCGCCTGGAGCATCAAGGACGACTTCCTCAAGGATGCCATGGTCAAGGTCACCGCCGCTGACCCCAACCGCGATCAGCGGATCTTCTTTGTCTCGGTGCTCGGCCTGCTGCTCGCCAACAACATCTCCGATCCTTCGCTGGGCACGCAGCCGGCGTGGGCGGTGATCCGCTCAGCGGATGCCAGCAAGCGCAATATCACCTTGTCGGCGCCGCCGCCGGCGAACATCGATGGTGGTAGCAATCAGATCATCGTCCGCAATTTCCTGCTCCTCGATGAAGCCACTCTTGATGCTCACCAGCACAAGCAGCGTGTGGTCCTGGTCCGCCGCTTCGTCGATTCGGTGGTCGATGCGGTCAAGGAGTTCCAGGATGCCACGGCGCTCTTCACCAAGGTCTTCCTGAGCCTGCGTGAGATCGGCACCAATCCGAGCAGCGAGGTCGGCCAGCCCGACACCACCACCATCTATCCGCGGCAGGTGGCAGAAGTCACCCGCCAGCTGATGCGGCGCAACGTCAACGCCGAGGATCCGCAGATCAACCATCTGATCAACGATGCCCTGAGCGTCGCCCTGGGCGGGGGTATCAACTCCGATCCCGGGGCCCGCGACATCGACATCATCGATCTCGATCTCGATCAGGGCAGCACCGCCGATGTCATCAGCTCCAACGTCCAGGCGCTGGCCGGCATCTACTACGCGGCGCAGCTCGAAGATCTCAAGTTTTTCGCGGTCGCCGACAAGATCACCGAGCAGTTCATCAACGGCCTGGTACCGATCACTCGTGGTCCGGCCGGTGGGCGCATCTATGCCTATCACCGCGAGGCCCCCAGCCGCTTCACCGAGTTCGAGCGCCGCAGCCTCTACGCGCGGACCTTCGGCCTCGCCCAGGGCTCGGTCGATGAGCACATGCCCAATCGCGAGTTCCAGGACCTCTGGCTGCGCTTCCTGTCGGCCACCAGCCTCTACAATCGCCAGACGCCGTATCAGCGCACGGCGGTCACCGATCAGCAGCTATTCAAGAGTGCCCGCGATCTGGCGGTGAACCTCTCCTTGCACGGCTACGCGGTGGCGCATTTCGCGGCCGTCGAATTGCAGCAGCTGGTGCGCGATGTGCACGCCATGCTTTCGGATCCGGAGATGGTTGCCGCCTACGGCACCCGCGATGTCTGGCAGCTGGTCGACCGTATCAGCATCATGCATCTCGGCGGATCGGTCAACGGCGTGCGCAATCGGACCCTCGCGCAATCCGGCGGCCGGATCATCAAATGGCTCGCCGATCACAGCGCCATGCTCTCGAGCGCGATTACGGCCTCGGCGGGTGACGAGTTCCGTCAGCCGAACCTGGTCAACGATGTCGAACGTTGGCTGGCGGTGAATGGCGTCGTCGACACCACCGTGACCCAGTATGCCGAGCCGGTGATCTCTCAGGCGCAGCCGACCATTCCCAATCTCGGCTTCAACGCCGGTGGTTCGATCAATGACGCCTTCAATTCGATGAATGCGATCGCCGGTAATTCGGCACTCAATCAGCCCGCTCTCACCGCTTGATCAACCCTCAACGACAAGGACCAGCCATGCGCACCATCCGTGCCGCCGATGTCGTCAAACAACGCCTCGGCATCGCTGCCCGGCGCCTGGGTACCGCCAACCCGGCGACGGTGCTCGGGCGCATGCTCGACGACAGCTTCCGGCTGCCGCTGGGGGACCCCCGCTATCGGCAGAATCTCTTCACCCCCGGGCATATGCCGTTGGAACATTCCTTCTCGGAATATTCCGGGCATTCGCTGCGGCTCGATCTCGAACCCTTCGGTTCGGACATCTCGCCGCTGACCCGCCAACAGGAGACCAGCCGGGCCATGCGCAGTCTGGTCAAGGGCACCTATGGCGATCAGGCCCTGCATTGGTTCGATCAGCGCAGCGAGCATTTCCGTCGCGGCCAGATGAGCGGGCACCATCGTTTTGGGGCGTGGTTTGGAGCCTCCTTCGATGATGGCGGGATGCGCGAGACCAAGGTCTATTATGAGTTGACCAACGACGACCTTGAGGCCCTGCCGCCGAACCTGCTGCATGCCACGCGGGTAGCGATGGCGGCCTTGCCGGATCTGCGGCCCCTGGGTCTTTCGATCGCCTGCGGACGGAATTCCGGCGCTCAGCGCGTGTACCTGTTCCACAATGCCGACCTGCGCCTGCTCGATCTTGAACCGGTGATGAACAGTCTCGGCGTCGGCCATCAGCTGCCGAGCCTCCTGCAATCGCTGGGCCTGGTGCTCGGCGGACGCTTCACCCTGCCCAAGGGGGCGGCGATCATCGGCCTGCGCGATACCGCCAAGGGCGTCGAGATGTCGTTGTACACGCTGCTCCCGGCCTTCCCCGATCCACCGCGGGAGATGCATGGGCTGATCCAGATGCTCCTGCAGCAGCGACCGGATGCGCAGCGCAACTTCGCGCAGTGGCTACAGTCGATGACCCCCGATGACCGCAACGGTCCGGGCAACATCAGCACCGTCGGGGTACGCGTGACGCAGGCCCAACCGGCGCGGCTGAACATCTACTTCCTGCCGGTGGGGTATGATCGTCCGGCCGAACGCAGTCGTGACGAGGCTCGGGACGTCAGCGATCCGTACGCCCTGACGGCCTGATTCATTTCCGCACGCCACCATGGCCCACGGCCATGGTGGCGACACTCCGCTCAGTCGACCGCCGTTGGCGGTGAGGGACCTCTTCATGACCAGCAAAACACTCAGCGCCAGTCAACAGGCGATGGTGTCGGCCCAGGTTGATCGCTTGCTGGCGGGCAGCCAAGCGTGGCACACCCTGCCGCCGGCTGAACGCGAATCGATTCGCAGGCACACCGCGACCATCGCCGCGAGCATGGCCGCTGAGCGCCTGACGACGCTGGCCCATGGTCCCACGGGGGAGTCCGCTCCGCGCCCGGGAGGCGATCCCTATCATCAGCTCGGCGTACGCGCGCAGCCCGGAGCGCGCGCGCTGGCCGAAGCTCCGCCCTCGACGATCACCAGCAAAAGCAGCAATGGCAGCAATGTCTTCAAGGCCGAGGGCGTGGCCGCGGGAGTGACGCAGACCGCACGCATGGTGCGCGAGATCGACTTCCCGGCCTTCGTCTCGCAGTTGGTGCACGGGACCTTCGACGCCGTGGTGCAATCCTCGATCACGCAGATGAAGGCCTACGGCGAACTGGTGCGCTCGGTGGCCATGTCGTTGAATGAATTCCGCGATCAGAACGTGAGCATGGGTCAGGCCCGCGATCATCTGGTGCAGCGCTACCCGACGCTGTTTCAAATCAGCACCGATGAATCCGGGGGCGCCCGCGTCAGCTCCCGTCCCGGCGCCGAGAACGCGACCCTACCGAATTTCCGCCAGGATCTCGGGCTCAGTGATGACGTCGATGGCATCGACGATGATACCATCGAGGAGAAACTGGTGCCGGCGGCGCGCGACGATTATGCCCGCAGCCGGCAGAAGCTGCTCGCGACCATGGTTCTCATGGGCATCAACCGCATCGTCGTCACCGATGGCAAGATCAATGCCAAGGTCCAGTTCAGCTTTCAGGCCAAGGACAAATTCAACCGCATGGCCACCGCCACCGACTATGAGAACATGGGCATCATGAAGGTCGCCCAAGGTTCCAGCGATGGTGCCAGCGGGGCCCTCGATGCCGATGGCAATCCCTCGCAGGTGCCGGTGCTCGATGCCCAGGGCAAGCTGATCCAGAATGGCCAGGGTAATCGGTATGCCACCGGCCAATATCAGAGTCTTGAGCAGCCGATCATCAAGATCGCCGAGACCAGCCAGAGCATGACCGATGCCAGTCTGACCGCGAGCGGTTCGATGATGGGCGAGGTCCAGCTCAACTTCAAAAGCGATGTCTTCCCGTTGGAGAAGATGCTCGATAGCGGCCAGATGTTCCGCCTCAATGCCATCCAGAGCGGGCCGGCCAGTGCTGCGCCAGCGGTTCCGGCGGCCGCCCCTGCTCCCGCCCCCGCAACCAGCGGCAGTCGCTGAGGCGTCATGGCCGTCGCTCCCGCTCCTGAAGCAGTTCGTCGACAGGTTGGTGCGGCCTTGGCCGCATCACCGGCGTTCACGGCCCTGCCCGCGGCTGAGCGCGAAGCGTTTACCAACAACCTTGCGAAAGTCGGGGTGTTCCTCGGGCAGAATCAGATACCGGCGGTAAAGAGCGCCCCGACGCTCAGGCCGGCGGCCCGGGCCCTGGCCAGCGCCGTCGACGATACCGCCAAACGCCTCTCGGAAAAACCCGGGCAGGTCGGCAACAACTTCACCGCCGGAGCGATGCGCGAAGGCAATGCGGTGTTCCGCGACTTGGTCCAGGAAGTCGACTTCCCAGAATTCGTCTCGGGTCTGGTGAAGGGGGTCTTCAACGCCGTTGTCGACGCCTCGATCCAGCAGATGAAGGCCTATGCCGACATGCTCGCAGCCGTGGCCAAGAGCGTCGATCAGTTCGCCGACGAGAACATCAGCGATGAGCAGGCGCGCACGCACCTCGCGGCGCAGAATCCGCAATTGCTTGAGGTCAGCGACAGCGGCAGCGGCCCACGCCTGCAGCTGAAGGATGGCGATGCCGATCTCAGCACCCTCGGCGAGCGCTACAAACTGATGTCGGTCGACGTCAGCGATGCCGCCAGCGAAACGGCCCTGGTCAACGCCGCCAAGCTGGAGCTTGCGCAGCAGCGTCAGCAACTGCTGTCGACCATGGTCCTGATGGGCATCAACCGCATCGTCATCACCAACGGACGCATCAACGCCAAGGTCGTCTTCGATATCCATGCCAGCGACCAGGCCGATCGCCAGGCTCGCGCCTCGATGAGTGATGCCAGTGAAAGCTCGTCGGCGGCGGTGGCCGCAGTCGCCGCCCCGTGGGGCGCCGCCGGCGGTTACAGCAGCACCAGTCACCGCACGACGGTGCGCAGTTCGATCAATGACAGCAGCGAATCGAAAGCTGACATGAATGCCAAGCTGAGCGGCGATGTGCTGTTGGCTTTCAAGTCCGAGACCCTCCCGCTCGAGCGCATGCTCGACCCCGGTGGCATCCAGCTGCTCACCAGCAAATCGCAACCTTTGCCGAGTTCTGGTCGTCCCGGCGCATCGCCGGTGGCGTCCCCAGCCCCTGTTCCGTCCGGAGCCCATCCATGACTTATCTGCCTCCTTTGCGCTCCGTCAGCGTGGCTCCCACTTATCCGCCGCTGGCCTCGCCCATCCAGCGTCGATCGGCGCCGCCGGGTCCGCGCTATGGCCAGGTCGCGGCCCCGGTGCGGGCCCCGCAGCAGGTCGCCGACATCAGTACGCAAGTCACCCAGGCGCTGCGGCAGAATCCCGAATTCCGCAATCTGGAACCGCGCGAACGCGAAGCCCTGGAGCGCAATCTCGCCAAGATCACCGGCTATCTCAGCGATCCGGCAGCGGGTTTGCGCGGTGCGGCGCGGGCCAAGGCCCTGGCTCCGCATGAGCGTGGTCTGGCAGCGCGGGGTTTGGCCGATGATCAAGTCATCAGCGATCAGAATCGGGTGATCACCCAACAGAATGACGGCGGGCAGATGGATCGGGGGATCAAGAATTTCAGCGGCGATGCCGCCAATGCTGGTAGCAAGGCCATGGCCGACCAGGTCCAGGCGATCAACTTCCCGAAATTCGTCGCCAGCCTGATTACCGGCGTTTTCAACGCCATCGTCGATGCCTCGATCAAGCAGATGAAAGCCTACGGTGACATGCTCGCCTCGGTGGCCAAGGCCGTCGATCAGTTCGCACAAGACCACATCACCATGCCCCAGGCCAAGCAGAATGTGCAGAAGAGCTTCCCCAACATCTTCGACATGATCGACAAGGGCGACGGCACGGGTAGCGATCTGAAGGTCAAGGACGGGGTCGATGCGATGCCCGATTTCAAGGCGAAATACGGTTTGGATGAGGACGTCGACCCCACTGATCCCGAGGGCCTGGACAAGATCGTTATCGCCGCCCAGCTGCAACTGGCCCGCCAACGTCAACAGCAGCTGGCCTCGATGGTGATGATGGGCGTCAACCGTATCGTGGTCACCGATGGCAAGATCAATGCCAAGGTCTTCATCGAGGTCAAGACCAAGGACAGTTCGACGCGCAACCGCAACATGGACCGTCATCAGAGCGACACCCAGATCCATCAGCAGGATAAACACGAGGGCAGCGTCTGGGGCACCGATGAGGAAGACACCCATGACACCCGCATCTCGACCGCGAGTGTCAATGAGAGCGGCGGCAATGTCGATCAGAAGACCCTCGACACCAAGGCCCAGCTCACCGGGGAAGTCTCGATTAATTTCAAGAGCGACTACTTCCCCCTCGAAAAACTGACCTCGCCCGCCGATCTCACTAACATGCAAGAGATCGCGACTCCGAAGAGTGCTAAGGCACCCAGCGCAAGATGAACGCCTCCGTCCCGGCAGCTTCGCGGCGGCGTCTGCCGTTCGCCTTGGCCAGTGCCGCCCGTCCGGCCTTACCGGGCCTGCCGGCATTGCGTCTGGCCTTGGCGCGCTGCGACGATCAATTGGCGCGGCATCTGGCGGCGGCAGTGGCGCGTTATGGCAGCGCCGCCCTCGACGTTGTCGACCTGCCCGATTTCGCTCCCGAAGCTATTGATGGTGAAGCCCTGCACATCGCCGCCGTGCTGCTGTGGACAGCGGAACTCGAAGCCGCCGGCCTGCCGGGTTTCCTCGAAGCCCTTGCCGAGCAGGTCGCGGATGGCCGTTGGCTGGCCGATCTCGGCAATGGCGGTATGCGCCTGCTGCGCTGGTGGCGCGAACGCAGCCAGCGCTTCACCGCCGATGAGCGCCTCGGCCTCTATCAGCGGATGTTCGGTGATGACTCCGGTTTTTCGCGGGATTTCGCGACCCTGGTCAATGCCCTCGACCAGTTGGGGCGGATCGCGGTCGGGGAAAATCCCGCGCATGTGCGGGCGCAGGTGACGCAGGCGGCGATGACCCTGGCCGGGCCGCTCAGCCGCCGGGCCACCGGCATCGCCGCCTTCGCCGCCCGCGACATCATCGCCCAGGTGCGCACGGCGATCGAGCTACTGACTCTTCCCGACATCACTGCTGCCCTGGGCGGCCAAGGGCCCTGGGCGGCGATCCGCCTGCATGGTAACGAACTGCTCGGGCACGTGCCGGCCTGCACCGTGCACCTCGCCCGCGCTCGTGCCGGGCACCAGATCCTCACCTGGTTGGGCGAGCACGCGGCTGACCTTTCCGGCGGGATGCTCGCGGTCTCGCCCGGCGATGCCGCGGTCGATGCCGCGCAGGCGTGGCTTGCGGTCGAGGCTGGATGATGACGGCGGCGGGCGCCATCCGGGCTCCGTGGTCCCACCAGCGCTCGGCGGTGTCCAAGGCTGTGCCAAAACCTCGACTGTGGGGCAGCCCCCGGGCGGCGGCGCAGCTCAGCCCCGAGCACGCGCAGGCGCAAAGCGCCGTGCGTCAGGCAGTCTCCGCCTTGGTGGCAAAGACTCCGGCGCTGCAGAGCCAGCCGCGCTTGGCGGCGGCCTTGGCCACACAATTGGAACAGGTGGCCCTCGTTGGCGCCGAGTTGCTCGCGGAGGACCGGCGCCTGACACGGCAGGTTAATGGCGCACGCGAGCAATCGCCACGCTCCCTGCGTCCACCTCTTGCACGTCCACCTTTTGCACGTCCACCTCTTGCACGTCCACCTCTTGCACACCTACCACTGGCACGCGCGCAACAAGCCAGCGAACATTTCGATCCGCGTGCCACCAATGCTGCCGCCGGGACGGTGCAGGCGCTGCGCGATGCCATCGATTTCCCGACCTTCGTGACCTCGTTGATCAACGGCGTCTTCCATTCTATCACCAGTTCGAACCTCTCGCAGATCACCGCCATCCAGGACCTGCTGAGCAATGTCACCGCCAGCTCCGATGGCTTCGCCGCCAGCAATATCAGCGACGCGCAGGTGCAGGCGTGGCTGACGTCGCGGTTTCCCTTCCTGACCCGCGGCAGCGACGGCATTCTGAGAGTGGCACCGGAAGCCGATCTCAGCGACCAGCAGCCGACCTTGATGAGCAGCCTCGATGCCACTGCTGATGAAGTCGCGACCATTGATGAAAGCGAGCTGACGACAACGCTACTGCCGCTGGCGCGGCGCAAGATGGGCCGCGATCGCCAGCAGGTGATGGCGACCCTGGTGATGATGGGGCTGCAGCGTGTGGTCGTCGATGATGGCCGTCTGCATGCCTCGATGGAGTTGCAGGTCGATGCGCGCAGCGCCGCCGAGCAGATGGAGGCCAGCCAGTTCGACACGCGCACTACCGCGGGAGTCTCGGCCAGCGCCAGTGCCGGACCATGGGGAGCCAGCGCCAGTGTCAGCACCACGGTCGGTTATGTGCGCAGCGATGCCCTGCATACCCAAGAAGAGATCGCCGCCCGCGCCGGACTGCGTTCGAGCGTCGATCTGACCTTCCGTACCGAGCAGGTGCCCTTGGACCGCATGGCCGATCAGCAGGCGCGTCAGGCGATCATGGCCCGCACGCCGGTGCCGACGAGCTGGAGCAATGCATCGCTGCTCGATCAGGGGAGCCACCTTAGCGCGCCGACATTTACCGCGCCGCCGGCTTTGCCCGCTCCACCGCCCGCTCCACCGCCCGCTCCACCGCCCGCTCCCGCTCCGCCAGCGAGTCGCCCGCCGGCGCCACCAGTCGTATCGCCGCCAGCCGCCAGTCGTGCACCGGCGCCACCGGCCGCTTCACCACCGGTCGTATCACCACCGGTCGTATCACCACCAGTCGTAGCACCACCAGTCGCATCATCACCGGTCGCGGCACCGGTGGTCTCACCCGCGCCACCGGCGCGTTGATCGGGAGCTTCTGCCATGTCTGCGCTCATCGTCATCCGGCCTGCAGCCCTTGCTCTTCTCACTCAACGCTGTGCGACGGCGATCAGCGCCGCTCCGCACCTGGCGGCGGTGGTCGAGCAGGTGCTGCTGCCAGTGCGTACGCTGCAGGCCCTCGCCGATCTGGCGGTGCCCGCCCTCGGTGATGATCCGCCGGCGGCAGAGCGCCTGCGCCTGCTGCTGGCGGCGGTGGCGACACCGTTCGAGATCGATCACGACGCCGCCCAGCAGGCCCTGGGCACGCCGAAAAAGCTCGCTCCTTCGATGGTCGATGCGAGCGCTGCCGATACCGGTTTCGTGTGGCCGGCCGAGGCCCTGGTCGATCTCGGCGCGGTGGTGATCCTGGGTCTGGCCTGCATCCGCGCCGGCGCTCCGCTGGGTCTGGGCAGCAGCTTGTTGGGGACCTTGTCGGGATTGGTCTTGGCCACCAGTCCCGCGGAAGCTGTGTTGCGCTGGCTGCGTCTGGCCACCGATGACACGCATTTCACGACTTTTCTCGCGACTTTTTCCGAGACCGCCGCTGGCCGTAGCGGACTCTATCGCACCTTCGCTCGGCAGCTGCTGGTCGATCAGGGGGAGCGGGCGCGGTGGCGCTGCATCTTGGCGCTGTTCGGAAGGAAAGGCCTGCAGGCCGATGCCCGCACCCAGCAGGGATGGATCGCGGCCCATGCCGACGGTTTGCAAAGCCTGCACGCCGAGGCCGGTGATGATCGTTATCGCTTGGGTGGAAATTTTCCGCCACGCACCGCCAGCACCGCATCGGGATCGTTGGCGGTTGCCGTGGTCGGGCGTCGTGGGGTCCTGCCCGAGCGCCTGTGGGCCGAGGTCTTGGAATGGACCGACCTGAACATCCTCGTGCGCATCTCCGGTGGCATCGCCGGTGGGTGGGTGGGTTTCAGCTCGAGCGGGCTGGTTGATAGCGCCAATAAATTGCGCCTCGGTTTGCGTGAACGCTGGCGCACTCCACCGCTACCGGGTCTTGAGGATGTGCCGGTGGAATTGATCCCGCTCATCCCGGCGATTCCTCGTCCGGCGCGAGTTTTGACGGCGCCGCCGCTACAGATCATCGCCGTCACCCAGGAGGGGGTCGACGGGCCGCCATCGTGGCGCGTGGCTCCGGGCGAGCGCGTGCGCGTGGTGGTCAGCATCAGTTCCGGCGGACAACCGGCATGGGCGTGGATCGATGGCGCGAGCACGGCGCGCAGCCGGGTCGAGAAAGATCGCATCGTACTCACCGTACCGGCGGGGCTCGGAAAACCCGGCGCACGGGTGACGGTGAAGCTCGCCGAAGCCCCGGAAGCCGAGGCGGTTGATGAGCAGTCGATCGGCCCCATACAGCGCCTGCCGGTACAGCGCGTGGTGCTGATCCTGCCGACGCTCGTGGCCGGCAATGACACCGAGAATCTCGATGATGCGGTGCTGACGCCACGCCGCGCCGATGCCGCCTTGGCCGCTGCCGCCCGGCGCACGGGCGTCATCATCCAGCGTCAGTGGTTGCCGGCGGTCGATGACGATCTGGCGGTGCTCTATGGCCCGGTGAATCCACAGGACGGACGTCTCGGCGGCATCCTCTCGGCCCTCCAGCGCACCGCGGTGTGCACGCCAGGCGCAGAGGATGCGCTGTGGCTGGCATTGCTGCCCGGTGATGACGCCTGGCAACGCCATCAACCGGCGACCGCGGCGGCGTTGGTGGCGGTGGCGACCGTCGCCGGTCTGGACGAGCTGCTAGCAAGCGTGCTCGAAAGCGGTGAAGCGCCGATGACCGAGCCGCAGGAGGTCCTGCGCTTGGCCGGTTCCGTCGATCGCCAGGGCGGCATCGCCTGGCAGTCAGTGCGTCAGGAATCCAGACGTCTGCCAGCGCTGCGGGCATCTCTGGCGAGCGCACCGCTCCATCATCCCTCGCTCATTGCGGCGGTGCTCGATGCCCAGGGTCGCGTGATCCATGAACAACCGCTGCTGAGCGTGGCGCCCTTGGCCGACGATCATCTGGCGCTGCTGATCCCGCTTCCGACGGCGGCGGTAGCGGTCGAAATCCGCCAGCGTTTCACCACCGCCGTGGTCAGCGATCATGATGTCACGGTGGCGCGTGTGGTGCGTCCGACGTCGTCGTTGCAGTTGAGTGCGTCATTGGATGGCGACCGCGTGCAGTGGCAGGTCAGCCAAGCCGACGGACTGCCGGAATTCCTGACCTTGGAAGCGGCCTTGGCTGCACCTCAGCAACTGGGCCAGACCGACATCGACCAGCCCGCGCCGGAATCATCGTGGACGATCCTCGAGCGCTGGAGCGCCTGCTGCGGCGAACAGCGTCAGCCGCAGTGGTCGCGTTACGCTCTGCGTGGCGTCTCCGCGCTGCGCCTGGTTGGCGACGATGGTTGGCACAGCGTCGCCGTAAAGCTTTCGGGGCCGCCGCCGAAACCTGCCGAGAGGCTGCGCATCCGGCGCATGGCCGATGGCCGGCTGTGGGCGGATGGAACCGGTACGCCAGCGTGGTCTGCCGCCGGTGTGGCTGTTGGAGGTCAGCGGCTGCTGAGCGTGGAACAGCCGGGGAAGGTCGAACTGCGCATGCGCAGCGGTTCGCGCACGGTGCGCGATCACCTTGCCATCGCCCTGACCGACATGGGAGTCTTCGATGGCTAACATCGGGGTGACCGCCGCCCGTCGTAGCTCCGCCAGCAGCCGCGACCCGGCCAACGGCTGGGCCTGCGACCTAGTGGCGGATCTGCGCAGTTTGCTGATTGGCAACGGCCATGAGTGCGTCGAGACCTCGACGGGGCTTGAGCCCTTGGCCATCCAGCTGCTGATCGGCGTCGAGCCGGCGCGCGCCGATGCGCCGATGCGCGCCGATATCGCTATCGCCGATGAGTCGCCGCCCGGCACGCAGGGCAACGATGATGCCAGCTTTGACCTCGCTGCCCGGCTCTACGATATCCTCCCCGAACTCGGTGCGGAACCGGCCTGGCCGGTGTTGGAAGGCGATATGCAGGCGCATGCCGCCTGCGCCTTGCGCGTGGCGCTGCCTGGCGGAAGCGCAGGCGATGCCGGTGCCCGCCGGCATTTGGCGCAGCGCGTGGTGGTGGCAGTCGAGGCCCATCTGCAGGCGATGCGTCGGCGGGCCTATGGCTTCCGCATTGCGGGCGCGGCGCGGCCGCGGATCAATCTACGCTATGAAGTCCCGCTGGTGCCGCAGACCACCGAGATGAGCTGCTGGGCTGCGGCGGCGGCAATGGTCGTCGGCTGGCGCGATCAGATTGCCGTTGATACCGAGGAGATCGCGCGCGGCACTGGCGGCTGGGAAGCCTATCGCGCCGGCCTGCAGCCTGACGACGTGGTGACTTTGGCGCGGGTCTGGGACCTGACCATCGAAGCGCCGCGTACCTACGCCTCGGCCGACCTCGAAACGCTGCTACGCCGCTGCGGTCCACTGTGGGTCGGTCAGGCCGATCCCGATCTGCACGTCATCTGCGTCGTCGGTGTCAGTGGCGACGGCACCGCCGATGGCACCTTGGTGCAGGTCAACGACCCCTGGCCTCCGGGACGCGGCGAACGCTACTCGCTGACCCTCGGCGAACTCGCCGGCAACTTCCACACCGCCGCCGCCCTGGTCGGTCTGCACATCCAGATCCTTCATGGCAATGGCCGGCGTCAGCGCACGCCCCGGGAGGGCCTGAAGGTGCAGGGCAGCAGAGCATAAGGCGTACTCCGCAGATATCCGTCGTGGTCCATGTGCAGCCGCCTAACCATCGACTCGACCAGCGCCTCACCATAACTCACCAACCATGGCAACTCCGCCAACGGAAAAAACGCCGAGTAACCAACCGACCCGGTTGGTTTTCGTCGGTGATTTTCTACTGTGGGTAAAGCCACGCGGACCGTCTGACGGTGCGTATGTGGTTCCCCTGGATCCGAAACATCCGCCTGATTCAGGCGGCAAGCTCGTAGTGTCGGATCGTTCCATTATTGGCGATCGTGCAGCGGACCTGGCTGGCGCAGAACTCCGCGATGGATATCTGCGGAGGTGGCTCTGCCTGGGCAAAATCAGTCAGCAGACGATTCCTTTTCCCCTGATGCGGGCGATGCTCGTGGTAGGGGCGCAGATACCGGTTCAGGGCACGTTCCAGGCCGCCGCGGCCAAGGCGCCAACAGCGGCGGAGGCATTCGCTCTTCACCGTGCGGCCCCAGCGCTCCGCAAAGGCATTCAGATTGGGATTGCGGTCTCCAGGTCCGACTCACTCCGACCAATTTTCCCAAACATAAGCAAAATACCGCGTAAAATACCGCGTAAAATGACGCGACCCATCGGGTCTACCGATGGGTCGATCATGGGTTGTAAAACCCGTAGTGGTGGAGCGAGTGGAAATCGGACCAAGAAGTCTCTATGTAAATAAATGTATCACCGATATTTACAATTCTAGGCAGCGTATTTCGCAGACTTGAATGGGAAGCTCCCGCGGGAAGCTTTCCACGCATCATGAAGATGTTGCCCTTCAGCGTCCGCTTGATCGCTGCTGCCATCCTTCACAAGCAGAACCATCTGCTCATTGCCGAGGTGGCTTATTTGCGCGCCGAGATCGCCTACCTGCGCGATCAATTGCCCAAGGATAGACCGTTGCGTTTCACGGATCGTTGGCGCAAACGGCTCGCCAGGGCGGCGGCCGGGGTCGGCTGGAAGCGCTTGGCTGAGATCGCCACCGTGGCCAAGGCCGGTACCATTCGCAACTGGCATCGCCTGATGCTGAAGGGGAAGCTGGGCATCAGTAAGGCGGGACCCGGCAAGCCGTCGACCAGCGACGAGGTCCAGCAGGTGGTCATCCGGATGGCCACCGAGAATCCGACTTGGGGTCATCATTGCATCCAGGGCGAGTTGGCCAAGTTGGGCATCAAGCTCAGTCCGCGCACCATCGCGGTCATCTTGGATCGTCACGGTCTCAAGCCTGCCCCAGAGCGCGGAACGGATTCGACGTGGAAGACGTTCATCAGCGAGCATATGAACGAACTGGCAGCTACTGATTTTTTCACGGTCGATGTGTGGAGTCTGCTGGGCAAGACCAGCTATGATGTGCTGTTCGCCATTCATCTGCACACCCGCCGGGTACATATCGTCGGAATCACCGCACACGCCGTTGAGGCCTTCATGGTCCAGACGGCGCGCATCCTGACCATGGCCGAGACCGGTTGGTTGACCCAGGTCGGTGCCCGCTACCTGATTCACGATCGAGACGCCAAGTTTTGCGCCGCCTGGAAGGATGCCCTGGCTACGGGTGGCGTTGAGACAGTGGCCATTCCGCCGCGCAGTCCCAATCTGAATGCCTTCGCCGAGCGCTGGGTTCGCACGGTGAAGCGCGAATGCATCCGCCGCTGCTGGTGCATCGGTCGGGGCGGCTTGGAGCGTGCCCTGAACCGGTATCTGCTGCACTATCACGAGCAGCGTCCGCACCAGGGGAAGGGGAATCGTCTGCTGACTGATTTTGCCCAGGCTGAGCCACCTCCGCAGATATCCATCGCGGACTTCCGAGCCAGTCAGGTCCGCTGTACGATCGCCAATAACGGAACGATCCGACACTACGCGCTCGCCGCCTGAACCAGGCGGATGTTTCGGAGCTAGGGGAACCACTGACGCAAAGTCAGACGGTCGGCGTAACTTTGCCCACCGTTGAAAAACACCGACGAAAACCAATCCAGTCGGTTGGTTACGCGGCATTTTTTCGATGGGTGGAGTTGCCATGGTTGGTGAAATATTGTGAACTGCTGGTCGAGTCGATGGCTAGGCGGCGACGGCAAGGACTGCGACGGATATCTGCGGAGTACGGCTCGCTGATGGTGGGGCTGATGGTGGGAGTGGGCATGGGTTAATTAGGTATGTACATAAATAAGGAAACGCGTAGACTGCCGGCGTGCGAGATAACCAGTTTGAGTGGGACGATGCCAAGGCACCCGCCCCGTTGCGTCAGCTCTATGAAGAAGGGATGTGAATCATGATTGCCCGCTCTCGTTCTCTGAAATTGATTCCGGTGCCTCCGCTGACCGAGGCGCAGTCCGCCGCGATGATGCGGCGCATCGCCGCCGCCAAGAAGCACGGCGGTGCCAGCGAGGATCCCGACATCCCCGCGACGGTTCCCGTCGGAGCGGCCGTCATCCACGGTCCCGGACGCCGGGGGCGCCCGCGTGCGACCCCGGAAGGTACGCAGCAGGTGACGCTCCGTCTGCCCAAGCAGGTCCTGGCGTACTTCAAGCGTGGCGGTCGCGGTTGGCAGACGCGTGCGGTGGCGGCTTTGACCGATGCCATGGAGCATCCTTGCAAGAGCGTTCATAAGTGACCCCGATACTGTGAGCGTTCGATGGGCATGGCCTATCCGAACGCCAGCTCATTGGCTTCGACCGCATGCATGATGCGTTCGGTGTTGCGGGCGGTCTTCTCCTGCGCCTGCAGGCCGCGTTCGGCGGCGGTGCCGCCGATGCCCATCTCGCCGATGGCGGCGGTGTTGAAGGCCCCGACCGTGTCGACCTTGAGCTGCACGGTGTTCATGCGCTGGGCGAGTTCGGCGGACAGTGCCGTGGTATCGAGTTCGGAAGCGGTGGGCGCCGCGCTCCCGGTAGCATCCTCAGCAGCCGGCTTCGTCGTGGTGCGGGCGCGCCGGACGTCGGCGATCGCGGCGTCTAATTCCGCGCGTTTGGCGGCGATCTCCGCATCGCGTCCGCTCATGCCGTCGGTCATGCGGGCGTTGACCTCGGCGATGCGTTGGTCCCACTGACTCTTCAGCTCGGTTACCCGCTGATCGCTCTGCTCGTTGCGACCGGTCCGCTCCTGGTCGATCTGGGTGGTGATGGTCGTTGAGAGGCCGGCGATGCGCTGCGCGGCCTCCGTATCCAGGGCGCCGACGAGTTCGAGCAGCTCGGCGATCTTGCCGGCAATGGTACTGATCACCGTGGTGAAGCCCTTGGCGAGGCTACTGATGACCCAATCGATCGCCGCCTGGATGCCGTTGACCGCGTACCAGAAGCCGGTGGTGATGGCGAAGCCGACGTGGAGGAAGAGCTTCTCCACCCCGCCGGCAAACGCGGCCATGAGGTTCTCCACCCACGCGACTCCCCGGGTCCACTCCAGGCGGATCGCCGCCCACAGGATCGTCACGGCACCGATCAGGTCGCCGGCAGACAGGGCTTCGCTTCGTCTCGGTGACCCAGCAATTCAACACCGCCAATCCCATGGGGCGGCTGGTGCTGAACATCCTCATCTGCTTCGCCCAGTTCGAGCGCGAGAACATCGCTGAGCGCATCCGCGATAAGATGGCCGCCTCGCGTCGTCGCGGGAAATGGGTCGGGGGCGTACCGCCCTTCGGCTACGATGTTGATTTCGCCGCCAAGAAGCTGGTCATCAACGAGCGCGAGGCCACCACCGTGCGCTGGGTTTTCGAGCGCTTTATCCAGGTTCGCAGTGGTTGCACGGTGGCAGCCGAGGCGCGCCAGCGTGGGGTGACCACCAAGGCATGGAGCTCCCAAAAAGCCAAAGTGCATCGTGGCCAACCCATCGATCGCGGTGCCATCTACAAGATGCTCCATCAGCGGACCTATATCGGTGAGGTCACCTACCACCATGTGAACTACCCTGGTGAACAGGCGGCTATCATTTCACGGCGCCTGTGGGATCAGGTGCACGAGATCCTCGCAGAAAACCACATGGCGCGCGGCAACCGCAATCGCTCGGTAGTACCCGGCTTTCTGAAGGGGTTCGTCCATTGTGCGCATTGCCGTTCGTCGATGACGATGAGTTACACGCGCAAGGGCGCTGGCCAGCCGATGTACCGTTACTACCGCTGCGTCACCGGTGCCAAGCAGGGGGCTGACGCCTGTCCATTGACGCAGGTGCCCGCCGGTGATCTGGAGCGCGAGGTGTTGGTTCACCTACGGCGCATCCTGCGCACCCCTGGCGTCCTTGCGGCTACCAGCGCCGCAGCGATCGCGGTCGGGCAGACGGAGGGTATGCGTCTCGATCACCGGGGGGTCGTCGAGGCGATGCAGCACCTCGACGAGGTGTGGGAGGAGCTCTTCCCCGCCGAACAGGAGCGCATCGTTGAGCAAGTGATTGAGCGCGTGGACGTTGGTCTCGACCACGGCGAGTTACGTGTGCGTCTGGACGGCGTCGCGAGCTTGGCGTCGGAGCTGCGCGGGATCCCCGGGGTGGTCATCACCCAGGGCGCCGCGGTCATTCGTCTCGCCGTACGCGCACGCCGACGCAGTGGGCGCACTCGCCTGGTTGCGCCAGCGACGACCACCGTAAACGAGCATACACCCGAGCCGGATACCCTCACGGTCGCCATCGCTCGTGCGTTCCGTTGGCAGGAACTGATGGAGTTAGGCAAGGTGCCTTCTGTCTCTGTTCTCGCCGAGCGTGAGGAGGTCGATGAGGCGTTCATCCGTCGCCAACTGCGGCTAACGCTGCATTCGCCACGTCTGATCGAGCATTTGGTTCAGGGTGGTGACGGGATGACCTCTATTCTGGAAGCGGTGCGGCAGGCGCCGGCTGACATCTGGTCGTGAAACTTGGTCGTCGATGATTCAGCCACCAAAATAATCCAAACGACTTTGCGCCTCCCGATCTTGGCTCTCAGCCCGAGATAAATAGCTCTGGGATAGCTGCCGGAGAATACCTGCAGTTATCGGATGCTCATCTTCCATGTGATCAGCCCACTGGGTAGCAGTTCCCGCAAGGGCGCGATCCTCATCGCCACCTGAGTACAGATCTCGACTGACCATCCCTCGCCCATTGATTCGACCAAAATAAAGCCCGCGTCCCAAATCGAGGCTCTGTGCATGCTCAATGAATTTCCGGACGGTCGTACATGGCCAGCAGCCATTGCCATCTGATGGAGAATTACTGAGCATGCGACCTAGAAAATTGTCTCCGTCGGATAAAACATCAGCGCCAAGAAGCAAGGTCCGTGCCTCGGTCATCCATGAGTTGAATTTATCCTCGTCAATCGCTGCGCCTGGTAGTGCACCGGGGATGCCTTTCCAGCCAGTGACCAATTCGTAAGCCCGATGGGAGCGAAATTGCACCTTCTCGTGATCATCATCTGACGTAGATTTTTCTTTTATGCACGAAATCAGCTCGAGAAAAAAACGAGGAGATTCTTCGAGATGCTTGTACAGGGCTCGCGGTTCACGATCTGCACCCATAGCCGACAGCGATGGAGAGAGAGCCCATTCGACAGTGGCAATCGCTTCAATTTCGTGGGGAAGCTGTCGAAAAACGTAATCCAGCAACTGGCCGAGTGACCACGGGAAATGATCAGTCACTGAATCTGAGGCCACCGTCTTTCCGCAGGCTGTCTGCAGAAAGCGTAATGCTTCGTGCGGGTCAATCGCCGATCCATCGCGGGCGGCGGCATCGCCTAATACGGTCACGGCGGTTATCGCCCTTCCATGCTCGATGAATCTGCGAGCGCCCTCTACCGCATGGTCATTTCGCACGTATATCCCAGACAATTTGCTCCAGTACGAGGCAGACACATCCGCCCCGAATGATTCAACGACATCCCAGGCATCTGGACGCGTATCAGAGTTCAGGGCAATGAACGCTAACGCTTCGTCTGAGAGCAGAGACCGAAGCTGGGTGCATATGTGCAAGAGCCATCCGGAGCCTCCTTGTGCGAAACGCTCTCGGATGAATCCGCCGACCATCAGTTGCGTAGATTCTTCCGGATCACGAATTAATTGAACAACCGCCTCATCGTGAGCGCGATCCCAAGTATCGACTTGGCCTAACGTAAGGCCAACCAGATGTGGATGTTCGGCTTCTGCCGCCAGTCGCAGCACATCAATCAACCCGCCCGATGATATCCCTTGGAGCGCCGCGATTCGCAAGGCGCGGACTTTAGCTTCCTTCTGGTGATAATCGTCTTCCCCACCATCTGGCAGTTCAACCCAGAGCTTGAATAACCATACATGCAGGAAAATCGGGTCGGTCGGCTCCAAGGCAGCCATTACCTCTTCGATTAATCGGAGTTGTTCATCGGGCAGAGCCCAGGGCTGAGATGAATGTCCGCGATGACGTGAAATGAAGGAGCGGAGGTCCTGCAAAATGGATTTCTTTCCCTTTTCTTTGATGTTATCCGGATCAATGCCACGAATTGTTGCCAGCAAGCCGTCGAAATGAATAGGAGAAATGGATTCGCACTTACCAAGGAGTGTCACCAGTCGATTCAGGTGTTCCGCGGCATCCGTCATTAGGCGATTAAAAATTCAGTTCGATAGGATTGCGCCTCTTCAGTGGAAACTTCTCGCGGAAGCCCAGTGGCCCAAGTTGCCCATTTGGGGCGAGAGAGCCCTGAGACGTGGTGCGTATTGAATGCGATATCTATCATCAGTTTCCAGGAAGGATCTGGATATCGATCCCTGAGATGATCCACGGCTTTTAATTTTCTCGTCGAATCGGCTCCAGTATTTCCATACCAGTACGTAAAAATTTCTTTAAGGGAATTACTAGCCTTGTTGCCATAATTTCCAGCAGGCTCTCTTTGGGAAAGGTAAAGCAATATATCTGCCGACCTCGACAAATGAGCTGGGAGCCAGGAAATTTTCTCTAACGCCCAAAGAAAATGCACATGAGGAGAGGAGGTCATGAATGAGGTCTTAGAAACTACGTACATGCTGGGGAGTGCAGGATGGGCTGAGGCGATATCGAGCTCGCAGGCTTGCAGGAACTCCCCAGGATTAGCCTCGGCGATGCGCTCCACGATGTCTTTCAAGGAAAACCAGCGCCGTTCGTCACCGGCAATACCGTGAAGCACGCTCCTAGTGATGGAGGTCGATGCGATTCGTGGCGTTAGGCGTTCTCCGGGAGGAGAGAAAGCTCCATGGTGAGTAAACAAGGCAAGTGAATCGGCCAAGCCCTGCCTCAATTGGCGAGAATATTTCTTTTTCTGAACTTGAAAAAAGGAATGCCATCGTTCGGTCGGTGGAATGTCGAATGCAGGATCCGATTCCATAAGGATAGCTGGCACTTCATCATGGAAACGTCTCAGGATTTCTTCAGTCATCCGATCCTGCAGGAGGCGCCAGGCATCGAAGGGTGAATCCCAGGACCACATGTGCTCCAATAGCCGAATGGGCGGCTCTTCCATTTTAGCTAGAATGCGCAGGCGATCTTCGATCGTGGAGTAGCCCAATCCTGTCAATTTTTCGACAACTTCTCGATCTCCCGATGAATCCCTGGACCACCGCTGAACTGCAATCAACGACACCAGCAGATCGGCATCTGCCGAGTATGTCCACCTGGGAACCAGAGACCCCAATGGCATTGCGATAACAACGATGTGTGAAACAGCTTGAAAAATCAGGGATATTTCACTTGTATGTAGCCTGCAGTAAATTTTTGCGACTGCATGGA